>JAXDGY010000136.1:0-27329 GCA_034664785.1 Solirubrobacteraceae bacterium | reverse complement strand
TCGTCCGCGACGCGCTCATCATCGGCCGCTGGCGCGAGCGCACCGCGGGCAGCCCGACCGCGCACACCCGCCCGCCCCCGTCACGCCCTCATGAGCCTCGATCCCAGCACCGACGACACCGCCGCGGCCGAAGCCGCCACGCGCAACGGCAAGGCGCCCGCCAAGCACCCGCCGCGCCGCGGGGCGATGGACCCCTACATGGAGGAGGTCTTCACCGCGGAGCCGACGCCGTTCGTCGAACGGCTGCCCGCGCTGTCCCCCTTCCCGCCGATCGCCGACTACGGCTTCCTGTCGGACTGCCACACCGCCGCGCTCGTGGCCCCCGACGGCACCGTGGAGTGGCTGTGCCCGCCGCGGTTCGACGCCCCCAGCGTGTTCGCGGCGATCCTCGACCGCAGCGCCGGCGGCTTCCGCCTCGGGCCGTCGTCGATGGGCGTCCCCGCCGGGCGCCGCTACGAGCCCGGCACCAACATCCTCGAGACGACGTGGATGACCCCGACGGGGTGGCTCGTCGTCCGCGACGCGCTCATCATCGGCCGCTGGCGCGAGCGCACCGCCGGCAGCCCGACCGCCCACACGCGCCCGCCCACGGACTACGAGAGCTACCACTGCCTCGTGCGCACGATCACCTGCGTGCACGGCCAGGCCCAGATCGAGGCGCTCTGCGAGCCCATGTTCGACTACGGCCGCGTGCCCGCCGAGTGGAGCCGCGTGGAGGGCGACCCGCTGGCCGTCGACGCCATCGGCGTCAACGGCGAGCGCCTGCGCCTGATCTCCGACCTGCGGGTCGGCATCGAGGGCTCCGTCGCCCGCGCGCGCCACCGGCTGGAGACGGGCGAGACCCGCTTCTGCGTCCTGAGCTGGTCGCGGCTGCTCGACGGCCCGCGCAGCGTGCGCGAGGCCGAGGACGCCCTGCAGACCACGAGCGAGTACTGGCGCGGGTGGCTGGCCGACGGCAAGTTCCCCGACCACCGCTGGCGCGGGCACCTCCAGCGCTCGGCGCTCGTCCTGAAGGGCCTGACCTACGCCCCGACCGGCGCGATGGTGGCCGCCCCGACGACGTCGCTGCCCGAGACGCCGGGCGGCGAGCGCAACTGGGACTACCGCTTCACGTGGATGCGCGATGCCACGTTCACGCTCAGCGCGCTGAACTCGCTGGGCCTGGAGTGGGAGGCCGACGACTTCATCCAGTTCGTCGCCGACGCCGAGCGCAACGACGACGGGTCGCTGCAGATCATGTACGGCATCGGCGGGGAGCGCAGCCTCGAGGAGCAGACGCTCGACCACCTCACGGGCTATGAGAACGCCTCACCCGTGCGGGTCGGCAACGGCGCGCACGACCAGCGCCAGAACGACGTCTACGGCGCCGTGCTGGACTCGATCTACCTGCACACCAAGGAGTACGGCCACAACTCCCAGCGGCTGTGGCCCGTGATCGAGGACCAGGTCAAGCGCGCGATCGAGACCTGGCGGCTGCCCGACCAGGGCATCTGGGAGGCTCGCGGCGAGCCCCAGCACTACACCTCGAGCAAGCTCATGTGCTGGGTCGCGCTGGACCGCGGCGCGCGGCTGGCCGCCCGGCGCGGCAAGACGGCGCTGGCCGACCGGTGGCGCGAGGTCGCCAACGAGGTCCACGCCGAGATCTGCGAGAAGGGCGTCGACGGGCGCGGGGTCTTCACCCAGCACTACGACACCGACGCGCTGGACGCCTCGCTGCTGCTGATCCCGCTCGTGCGCTTCCTGCCCCACGACGACCCGCGCGTCGTCCGGACGGTGCTCGCGATCGCCGACGAGCTCTCCGAGAACGACCTCGTCCTGCGCTACCGCACCGACGAGACCGACGACGGGCTCAGCGGCGAGGAGGGCACGTTCCTCATCTGCTCGTTCTGGCTGGTCAACGCGCTGCTGGAGATCGGCGAGCGCAAGCGCGGCCGCCAGCTCTGCGAGCGTCTGCTCTCCCTCGGCTCGTCGCTGGAGCTCTACGCCGAGGAGCTCGACGCGGCGACGGGCCGCCACCTGGGCAACTTCCCGCAGGCCTTCACGCACCTCGCGCTCATCAACGCGGTCATGCACGTCATCCGCGACGAGGAGTACGCGCCGCTGGCGTGAGGGGCCGGACGGCGATTGACGGCCTCGTCGTGGTGGGAGTTCGCCCATTGTTCAGCGATCCGAGCGGCCGCGCGCCCGGAAGCCCCTTCACATGCGGCGACCGACGCGTAACGTCTCTGACTGTGGAGACACTCCGGGGAATGCCGTTCACGCCCGTCGCGGGGTCCGATGCCGCGCTCGCCGAGGATCTCGCCGCCGCGCGGCGGCACACCCTCGACCTCGTGGCGCACCTCTCGTCGGCCGACCTCGAGCGGGTGATCGACCCGATCCTCTCCCCGCTCGTCTGGGACCTCGGTCACATCGCGGCCTACGAGGACCTGTGGTGCGTGCACCGCTTCGACCCGCGGCACCCGCCGCTCCTGCGCGAGGACCTCGCCGGCCTCTACGACGCCTTCGAGACGCCTCGGGCCGTCCGCGGCGACCTCGAGATCCTCGGCCACGCCGACGCGCTGGCCTACCTCGACGCCGTCCGCGAGCGCACGCTGGACGTGCTGCGCCGCGCCGGCGCCGGTGACGGCGCCGTCCACGAGATGGTCCTCCGGCACGAGCTCCAGCACACGGAGACCATGCGCCAGGCCATGGACAGGGCCGGGCTGCTGCCGGCGGGCGAGCCGCCCGTCGTGCGCCCCGCCCCCGACGGCCCCGCGTGGGCGGCCATCCCGGGCGGCGTCCACGCCATGGGCGCCCGGGACGGCGTCTTCGCCTACGACAACGAGCGCCCGCGCCACGCCGTCGACGTGCCCCCCTTCGCGATCGCGCGCCGCCCGGTGACGAACGCGACCTGGCTCACGTTCGCCGAGGGTGGTGGCTACGAGCGGCGCGAGTGGTGGTCCGACGAGGGCTGGGCGTGGAAGGAGGAGTACGACATCACCCACCACGCCGGCGTGGCAGCGGGCGCGCCGGACGCCCCCGCCTGCCACGTCTCCTGGTTCGAGGCCGACGCCTTCGCCCGAGCGCACGACGCGCGACTGCCGACGGAGGCGGAGTGGGAGAAGGCGGCGACCTCGGAGCAGCTGGACGTGGTCGGGAGCGTGTGGGAGTGGACCTCGACCGAGTTCCGCGGCTACCCCGGGTTCGACGCCCACCCCTATCGCGAGTACTCCGAGGTCTTCTTCGGCCGTGGCTACCGCGTGCTGCGCGGCGGGTCCTGGGCCACCCACCCGCGCGTCGCGACGCGCACCTTCCGCAACTGGGACCTCCCCGAGCGCCGGCAGATCTTCTCCGGCGTCCGCCTCGTCCGCCTCCTGGAGGCCTGACCGTGAGCACCGCAGCCGCCGAGCGGATCGTCGTGACCACCCCCCTGGCGACCGGGGAGGGCGGGGGGCTGGCCGAGGACGTGCTGGACGGCCTCACGCGCCCCTTCAAGGAGCTGCCCCCCAAGCACCTCTACGACGCGCGCGGCGCGGAGCTCTTCGACCGCATCTGCGAGCAGCCGGAGTACTACCCCACCCGGACCGAGCGGGCCATCCTCGACGCGCGCGCGGGCGACATCGCGGCGCTCACCGGCGCCGCGGAGCTCGTGGAGCTCGGCTCGGGCACCGCGGCCAAGACGCGCATCCTGCTGCAGGCCCTCGGCGACGCGGGGACCCTGCGGCGCTACGTGCCGTTCGACGTCACCGAGGGCATGGTGCGCGACGTCGCCGACGAGCTCGTCGAGCTCCACCCCGAGCTGCTCGTCCACGGCATCGTCGGGGACTTCGAGCGCCACCTCGGCGAGCTGCCGCCGCGGCTGGACCCGCAGCACGGCCGCATCGTCGCCTTCCTGGGCGGCACCATCGGCAACTTCATCCCCGGCTCGCGGCGGCGCTTCCTGCGCTCGCTCGCCGGCGCCATGGACCCCGGCGACGTGCTGCTGCTGGGCACGGACCTCGTCAAGGACCCGGCGGTGATCGAGGCCGCGTACGACGACGCGGCGGGCGTCACGGCGGCCTTCAACCGCAACATGCTGCACGTCGTCAACCGGGTGCTCGGGGCCGACTTCGAGCCCGACGCCTTCGAGCACGTCGCGTTCTTCGACCACGAGCACGAGTGGATCGAGATGCGCCTGCGCGCGCAGCGGCGCATGGACGTCCGGATCGAGGCCCTGGACCTCGAGGTCACCTTCGCCGCGCGCGAGGAGCTCCGCACCGAGATCAGCGCGAAGTTCACGCGCGAGCGCCTCGCCGGCGACCTCGAGGCCGCCGGGCTGGAGCTCATGGAGGTCCTCACCGACCCGGACGAGCGCTTCGCGCTGTCCCTGTCGCGGCCCAAGCACTAGATCGAAGTGCGACGCCTGGACTCCAGGCGAACGGCGCGCCTGCCGACATCATCGAGGAGCCATGGACGAGGCCACGACCCGAAGGCTGCTGCGCGGGCTGCGCACGCTCGCCGCCCTGCACGACGCGGGGGATCTCACCGCCGTGCTGCGGACGCTCGGCGACGCCCTGGTGCACGCGCTGGCGGTCGACCAGGCCCACGTGCTGCTCTTCCGCCCCGGTGGCAGCACGGTCTGGGGGACCGTCGTGGCGCGCGACCACGAGCCGGACGAGTACGTCCTGGCCGCCGGCGACGGCGGATCCGCGCTGGCCTGGGTCGCCTCGACGCAGCGCCCGCTCCTCGTCGCGGGCCCGTTGCGCCGGATGCTGCCCGGAGTCCTGCTCGAGCGCCACGGGCTCGACACGGCCGTCCTGCTGCCGCTCGTCGCGGCCGGCAGCCTGCGCGGGGTCGTCCTGGTCGGGAGCCGCACGGCGCGCGACTGGACGGACGCCGAGGTCGAGGCGGCGGGTGCGCTCGTCGACGTGGCGGGCGCGCCGATCGCCGTCGCCGACGTGCGCCACGCCGCCCGCGTGGACCCGCTCACCGGCTGCCTGAACCGCGGCGCCATGGACGAGCGCCTGGCCGAGGAGATCGCCCGCGCCCAGCGTCAAGGGACGCCGCTGGCCTGCGTGCTCTTCGACCTCGACGACTTCAAGGCCATCAACGACGGCCACGGCCACCAGGCCGGCGACGCGGTCCTGCGACGCGTGGGGACCACGCTGCTGGCGGAGTTCCGCTCGTTCGACCAGGTCGCCCGCTACGGCGGGGACGAGTTCCTCGCGATCCTCCCGAACGCGGGCGGCGCGGACCCGGACGCCGCGGCCCGCCGCGTGCTCGACGCGCTCAACGGCGTCGCGCTGGCGCCGCTGGGCGCTCCCGGCCGCGTCCTGGCCGCCTCGGCCGGCGTCGCGCAGTGGCGCGAGGGCGAGTCGGCCGAGGCGTTCGTGGCCCGCGCGGACGAGGCGCTGCTCGCGGGCAAGCGCGACGGCAAAAACCGCGTCGGCGCGCACCCCGACGACGCCGGGTGAACTGGGTTCACCCCGGCGCCGCGCTCCCGCTAGGGTCCGCGCCATGAAGATCGAAGGCAGTTCCGCACTCGTCGTCGGCGGAGCCTCGGGCCTCGGCGAGGCGACCGCCCGCCGGCTGCACGAGCAGGGCGCCGTGCTCACCATCTCCGACGTCAACGCCGACAAGGGGCAGCAGCTCGCCGACGAGCTCGGCGCCGCCTTCGTCCAGGCCGACGTGCGCGAGGAGAGGCAGGTCGAGGCCGCCGTGGCGAAGGCCGCCGAGGCCGAGGGCGGGCTGCGCATCGCGATCACCTGCGCGGGCACGGGCTGGGCCCAGAAGGTCGCCGGCTCGCGCGGGCCGCACCCGCTGATGCCCTTCGAGGTGATCATCTCCATCAACCTGATCGGGACCTTCAACGTCCTGCGCTTCGCGGCCGCCGCGATGGTGGGCAACGAGCCGCTGGAGGGCGGGGAGCGCGGCGTCTGCGTCAACACGGCCTCCGTGGCCGCCTTCGACGGGCAGATCGGCCAGATCGCCTACAGCGCCTCCAAGGGCGGGGTCGTCGGGATGACCCTCCCGGCCGCCCGCGACATGGCGCAGTACGGCATCCGCGTCAACACGATCGCGCCGGGCCTGTTCGACACGCCGCTGCTCGCGGCGCTGCCCGAGGACGCGCGCGAGGCACTCGGCAAGACGATCCCCTACCCCCCGCGGCTCGGTCGCCCCGAGGAGTACGCGCACCTCGCCCAGGCGATCGTGGAGAACCAGATGCTCAACGGGGAGACGATCCGCCTCGACGGCGCGATCCGGATGCCGCCGAAGTAGTGCCTGCGAGGCACCGGCGCGACTAGGGTCGGTCGCGATGGCCGAGGACCTCTCCCCCGCCGACCGCGCGTCCCTGGCGGCCGAGCAGGGCCCGATCACCATGGCGGTCGGGGGCGTGCTCGTCTTCGAGGGTGGTCCGGGCCTCGAGCAGGCCGCGATCCTCGAGCGCCTGCAGGAGCGGCTGCACCTCATCCCGCGCTACCGCCGGCGCCTGCAGGCACCCGCGCCCGGCGTGCTGAACCCGGTCTGGGTCGACGACGAGGCGTTCGACCTCGCCTGGCACGTGCGCCGCACCGTGCTCGACGGGAGCCCCGGCGCGCTGGCCGAGCTCGTCGGCCGGGAAGCCTCGCGCCGCCTGGACCGCGCGCGGCCGCTGTGGGAGCTCACGGTCGCCGAGGGCCTGCCGGACGGGCGCGTGGCGCTGCTGCCGCGCATGCACCACGCGCTCGTGGACGGCGTCGCCGCCGTCGACGTCGGGACGGTGCTGCTCGACCCGACGCCCGAGCCGCCGGCGATCCCCGCCCCCGACGCGCCCTGGGTCGCGCGCCCCTACGACCGGCGCGAGCACCTGGGCCGCCTGGCGCGGCTGCCGCTCACGCGCGCCACGGCGCTGGCGCGGGACGGCGCCCAGCGCTACCTCACCCCCTCCCCGCGCCGCGCCGCCGCCGACCTGCGCGCCGCGACGGAGCTGCTCACCGAGCTCGCCCGGACGCGACCGCAGGCGCCGCCGAGCCCCATCAACGGCGCGCTCGGCCCCAACCGCCGCTATGCGATGCACCGCGCCGGCCTCGCGGGCCTCAAGGCCGCGGGCCGCGCGGCCGGCGGGACGGTCAACGACGCGATCCTGGCCGTCGTCGCGGGGATGCTGCGGCGCGCCTACCCGGCGATGGCCGACGCCGCGTCGCGGTCGCCCGTCGCGCTCGTCCCGGTGTCGGTCCGGCGCAGCGACGAGGAGGGCGCCGGCGGCAACCGCTTCTCCACGGTGCTCGTGGACCTCCCCGCCGGTGAGGCGGACGCCGCGGCCCGCGTGGCGGCCGTCCACGCCTCGATGGCGGCGCTGAAAGCGTCGCCGGCGGTGCGCGCCGGGGCGCTGCTGGCCGGGGCGGGCGGGTGGGCGCCGCCGCTCGTCTCGCTCACCCTGGCGCGTGCGATGGGCGGCGTGCGGGCGTTCAACCTCGTCGTCTCGAACGTCCCTGGGCCCCAGCTGCCGCTCTACCTCAACGGCCGCCGGCTGCTGGAGGCCTACCCGGTGGTCCCGCTGAACCCCGCCAACCAGGCCCTGAACGTGGGCGTCCTGTCCTACGACGGCGGCGTCTGCTTCGGGCTGCTGGCCGACCGCGACCTCCAGCCGGGCGTCGGAGTCCTCGCCGAGCACCTCCGTGCGAGCCTCGACGAGGTCGTCGCGCTCACGGGATGACTACCGTGGTGGGGCGATGAGCGCTCACGCGCATTCCGCCGCCCACGGGCACGGCCACTCCCACGGCGTCGCGCCCGACGCCGACCGCGGCCCGCTGCTGATCGCGCTCGGCCTGATCCTCGGCTTCATGCTCGTCGAGGTCGTCGCCGGGATCGCCGCCGGCTCGCTGGCGCTGCTCTCCGACGCCGCGCACATGCTCACCGACGCCGCCGCGCTGGGGCTCGCGCTCGTGGCGATGCGGCTGGCCCGGCGCCCCGCGCAGGGCGCGATGACCTTCGGCTTCCGGCGCGCGGAGATCCTCTCGGCGCAGATCAACGGCGCCACGCTGCTCGCGCTCGGCGTCGTCATCGTCATCGAGGGGATCCACCGCCTCGTCCACCCCCCGGACGTCGCCGGCGGGGCCGTCCTCGTCGTGGCGCTGGCGGGCATCGTCGTCAACCTCGCCGCGACCTGGGTCCTGGCGCGCGCCAACCGGACCAGCCTGAACGTCGAGGGCGCCTACCAGCACATCCTCACCGACCTCTTCGCCTTCATCGCCACCGCCGTGGCCGGCGCCGTGGTGCTGCTGACCGGGTTCACCCGCGCGGACGGCCTCGCCGCGCTGCTCGTGGCGGCGCTCATGCTCCATGCCGCGTACGGCCTGCTCGTCGCGTCGGGCCGCGTGGTCCTCGAGGCCGCCCCCGAGGGCGTGGACCCCGACGCCATCGGGCGCGCGCTCGCCGCCGTCCCGGGGATCGCCGAGGTCCACGACCTCCACGTCTGGGAGGTCTCCTCGGGCTTCCCGGCGCTCTCCGCCCACGTCGTCGTCGCGCGCGACGCGGACTGCCACGCCGCCCGCCGCGAGCTGCAGGCCCTCTTGCAGGAGCGCTTCGGGATCGAGCACACGACGCTGCAGACCGATCACGAGGGCGGTGAGCTCCTCTCGATCTCCACTGCGCAACTTCGGCCCTGAGACGCAGTTGACGAGGTGATGCCTCGTCCCCGGACCGTCCGCCGCCGTGCCGTGCTCGGGACGCTCGCCCCGCTCGGCCTGATCCTCGTGGCGGCCGCCGGCACCGGCACCGCGGATGCGCGCAGCCGCGCCCCGCAGCTGGCCGGCGCGCGATGCGTGCCGGCCACCGCGAAGTCCTGCAAGTCCGGCGTCGCGGTGGCGGTGGGCAAGCAGGTGCAGCTGCGCGGCACGCGGCTGGCCGCGGGCCAGCGGGTGAGCTTCCGCTGGTCACGCGGCGCGCTCGCCGCCGGCCTGAAGCGCTCGCGTGCGGGGTACGTCGCGCGCGTACCCGCCGGCACCCGCGCGGGCAAGGTGTCGGTCACCGTCCGCGACAAGGCCGGGCGGCGCTCCAAGGCGGTCGCCATCAGCGTGCTCGCCGCGCCCAAGCCGGTCTCCCTGCCCGCCACGGCCGTGCTGACGAGCGACGTCACCCCGCCCGCCGCGTTCACGGGCAACGGGATGTGGATCTGGGAGCTGCCCAAGAGCGACGGCGGCGACCTCGCGGCGATCGTCGCCAAGGCCCGCGCGGCGTCGATCTCCACCGTCTTCGTCAAGAGCTCCGACGGCCCCACCAACCGCTGGGCCCAGTTCGACGCGCCGCTCGTCGCCGCCCTCCACGCCCAGGGCCTGCGGGTCTGCGCCTGGCAGTTCGTCTACGGCACCAGCCCCGAGGCCGAGGCGCGGCTGGGCGCCGACGCCGTGGCCGCCGGCGCGGACTGCCTGGTCATCGACGCCGAGGGCCAGTACGAGGGCAAGTACGCGCAGGCCCAGCGCTACATCACCACCCTGCGGGCGAGCATCGGCGCCGCCTATCCCGTCGGGCTGACGTCCTTTCCCTACGTGGACTACCACCCCGGCCTGCCGTTCTCCGTCTTCCTGGGCGCGGGCGGCGCGCAGGTGAACCTGCCGCAGGTCTACTGGAAGGACATCGGCGGGACGGTCGACGCGGTGAGCGCCCACGCCTACGCCCACAACCGCCTCTACGGCCGGCACATCGCGCCCCTCGGGCAGACCTACGGGTCCGTCCCCGCCGGCGACGTGCAGCGCTTCCGCCAGGTCTGGGCCGCCTACGGCGCGGCCGGGCTGTCCTGGTGGAGCTGGCAGGCGACGCCCGCCGCGCTGTGGACGACGCTCGGGACCGCCGCGGGCCCGCCGGCGGTCCTGCCCGATCCGGGCTGGCCCGCGCTCGGCAAGGGCGCCAAGGGCGACGAGGTCGTCTGGCTGCAGCAGCATCTCGTCTCGGCGGTGCCGACGGTCCCCGTCGACGGGGTGCTCGGGACCTCGACGGCCGACGGGCTGCGCGCCTTCCAGACCGCCCACGGGCTGCCCGCCACCGGCACGACCGACGCCGCGACCTGGACCGCCGTGCTGGCCCAGCCGCTGACGCCGAAGGACTGGACGAGCGCCGGCGCCACTGCGGCGGGCGCCGGCCGGGCGACCGGCCCGCGGTCGGCGGGCCTGCCGGCGCGGCGGGACGAGATCCCGCCCGCCGCCCGACGCTAGCCGGCCTGGGGCCGCCCGCCCGCATCCCGCGCCTGGGCCAGGCGGCGGTGCAGCCGCTCGCGCAGCTCGGCGGGATCCAGGTCCTGGTGCGTCCGGCGCCGGCGGGCGACGACCACGCCGGTGGCGGCGACGCCGGCGAGGCCTGCGACGCCGATGAGCTTCCAGGGGAGCCGCATCGGGCCGTAGGTTACGGCGCGTGGACGACGCGACCCTCGCCCTCGACGACGCGATCGCCACGGCGGCGACGGGCGACATCTGGCTGTTCCGCGGCCGCTCGGCGGCCGACCTGGCGATCCGGGCGGTCACCAACAGCCCCGTCAACCACGTGGGCATGGTCGTCGCGCTCGACGACCTCCCGCCGCTGCTGTGGCACGCGGAGCTCGGCCGCTCGCTGCCCGACGTGTGGACGGGTGAGCGCCAGCGCGGCGTGCAGCTCCACCTGCTCGGCGACGCCGTGCGGACCTGGCAGGAGCGCTACGCCCAGCGCGCGTGGGTGCGCCAGCTGGAGGGGACGGTCGAGCGCCACCAGGAGGACCGCCTGATGGAGATCATCGAGCGCTTCGACGGCCGGCCGTTCCCGACGAGCCTCGGCCTCGCGCGCCGGTGGCTGACCGGGCGCGTCCGCCGCCGGTCCGCCTCGCTTGAGACGGTCTACTGCGCCGAGCTCGTCGCCACGACCTACCAGCACATGGGGCTGCTGCCCGCCCACCGGCCCGCGAGCTGGTACGACCCCGGCCGGTTCTGGAGCGGTGACCGTACCGAGCTGGTCCCGCCGTTCGCCCTCGGCGGCGAGGTGGCCGTGGACCAGTCGCCGGTCAGTCCGCGCCCGACCGGCGCATGACCATCAGCCCGACGAGCCGCGAGACCACCATCGCGACGTAGGCCAGCCCGGCGAGCTGCTCGAGCATCACGAGGCTGCGCGCGAACGGCTTGACGGGGACGACGTCGCTCAGCCCGGTGCTCGACAGCGTCGTGAAGCTGAGGAACAGCAGCTCCATCCAGCTGCGGTCGGCGGCGGGGTCGACAGCGGCGGTGAAGCTGCCGGGCTCGATCGCCTGGCAGACGGTGTAGGCATAGGCGAAGGCCCAGGCGACGAGGGTGAACGTCGCGCCGACCGCGTAGAGCTCGTCCCGGGTGACCACGTGATCGGCGAGCATGTAGGCGAGCAGCGCCCCGGCGGCGTAGAAGTAGAGGACGGCCTCGAACGCCGAGGACCACGGCAGCAGGGCGTCGTCGCGGGTCACGGCCTGGATGAGCAGCAGCACGGTGGCCGGGATGCCGAGCAGCACCCCGACCCAGGTCAGGCCCGGCGTGCTGCGGACGGCGAGCACCACGAGGCCGAGGATCGCGATCCCGAACGCGCTGAACAGCGCCCGCCCCACGTCGCTGCCCTCCATGAAGGGGTAGAGCAGCACCCCCGCCAGCTGCGCGGCCAGCAGGACCGCGGAGGGTTCACGGCGGGCGAACCTGAGCACCGCGGGACCGTACCTCGTCCCGCTGACCGCACGCGGGCCCGCCGTCGCGGTGGCCGTCTCGCGGGCGCCGCGCCTGCGCCGCCCGCACGTGACGCCGCCGCGCCGAGCTCAGGCCCGGTCGAGCTCGTCGCGGAACGCCCGGGCGCCGCTGACCGCAGCGCCGCGCGCGCGCACGCGGCCGGCGAGCCCGGCGTCCGAGGTCACGACGCGCACGGAGGCCGGGTCCGCGGCGGCGGCCACGAGGTCGGCGATCACGTCGTCGGCGGCGTTCGGGCCCCGCCGCGGGGCGAAGCGCACGTCGACGCCGTGCGGGGGCGCGAGGTCGTCGATCGGCGCGCCGTCGAAGACCACCAGGACGTCCTCGTCCGCGCCGTCCGCCCAGGCGCCCAGCCGGTCGACGAGGCGTCGCGTCGCCCCGGGACGGTCGCGCCACCACCCGTCGGGGCGGGTGCCGATGACGTTGTTGCCGTCGACCAGGAGGCTCACCGCGACGCCACCGCCCAGCCGCCCAGGCCGAGGTAGAGCAGCCCGGTGACGCGCCCCGCCACGCGGGGGCGCGACCGCCGCGTCCGCACCCGGCCGAGCCGCCCGGCGCCGAGCCCGTAGAGGCTGTCGGACGCGAGGCCGATGGCGACGAAGAGGGCGCCGAGCACGAGGACCTGGAGGGCCGCCGGACCCCGGTCCGCGTGCAGGAACTGCGGGAAGAGCGCGAGGAAGAACAGCGCGACCTTCGGGTTCCCGAGCTCCACGACGACGCCCTGGCGGTAGGACCGCCACGGCGAGCGCCGCTCGGGGGCCTCGTCGGCTGCGTGCTCGCGGGAGCGCAGCGCGGAGACGCCCAGCCAGCAC
Organism: Solirubrobacteraceae bacterium; assembly: GCA_034664785.1. GTDB lineage: Bacteria > Actinomycetota > Thermoleophilia > Solirubrobacterales > Solirubrobacteraceae > Paraconexibacter. Next base: position 14,857 of record JAXDGY010000136.1, on the reverse strand, counting down.
AGGTACGCCGCGCCGGCGTAGTGCACGACGGCGAAGGCGACCTGCGAGGAGGCGATGAGCGCCGAGAGCCCGGCCGCCGTGGCCGCCACGTAGGTCAGCGCCCCCGTCGCGCACCCGGCGGCGGCCGCCACGCCCGCACCCGGCCCGCTGCGCAGGCCCTGCGCGGCGACGAACAGGTTGCTCGGCCCGGGGACGGCGACGAAGACCATCGCGACGAGGGTGAAGGCGATCAGCGTGTGCAGCGCCGGCATCCGTCCAGGCTACTCCCGGCCGCCCCCCGGGCCGCTCAGGCGCGCGCCGGGCGCACCACGCGCACCACGACCCGCGCGGGTCGCGACGGCGCCCTCAGCGAGAGGAAGTCGCGCACGCTTCCGGCGTGGCCGCAGAACGGGCAGCCCAGCGGATCGGCCGGTGACATCGGGCCGGCCGCCGGCACGACGGGGGCATCGCAGGAGGGGCACGCGAGCGTGCCGACCGCCAGCAGCGAGGACCGTGTCGCCCGGCGCTCCTCGAAGGACTCCGAGCCGATGCCGCGATGGAGCGCCACGCAGTCCAGTCTAGGCCCCGCGCCCGCCCGGTCAGCCGGCGATCGTCGTGACCACCAGGAAGAGGTTCAGCGCGGTGATCAGCCCGGCCACCACGGCCGCCACGGCGGTGGTGACGGGCCGGTTGACGAGCGGACCCATGATGTCCCTGCGCCGGGTCAGCAGCACCAGCGGGATCAGCGCGAACGGGATGCCGAAGCTCAGGACCACCTGGCTGATCACGAGCGCGCGGCTCGGGTCGATGCCTGCCGCCAGGACGATGAGCGCCGGCGACATGGTGATCAGGCGCCGCACCACGATCGGGATCGACCGGGCGATGAAGCCCTGCATGACGACCTGCCCCGCGTAGGTGCCCACGCCCGAGGAGGCCAGCCCGGAGGCCAGCAGCGCCAGCGCGAAGGCGAGCGCCGCGCCGCCGCCGACGAGCGCCTTGAAGCCCGCGTGCGCGTCCTCGATCGACTCGACGTCCATCCCCTTGGAGTGGAACAGCGACGCGGCGATGACCAGCATCGACATGTTCACGAGCCCGGCGATGCCCATCGCGATCGTGACGTCGACCCGGTTGTAGCGCAGCATCCGGCGCCGGTCGGCGTCGTCCCGGAGCGGGATGCGCTTCTGGGTCAGCGCCGAGTGCAGGTAGATCACGTGCGGCATGACCGTCGCCCCGAGGATGCCGGTGGCCAGCAGCACGCTGTCGGTCCCCGCGAAGCCGGGCAGGAAGCCCTTCGCGGCATCGCCGGAGTCGAACCCGATCTGCAGCGTGTCGTAGAGGAAGCCGAGCAGGATGATGGCCAGGAAGCCGATGATCGCCGTCTCGAAGCGGCGATGGCCGTGGCGCTGCAGGCCGAGGATCCCGAAGGCGACGACGGCGGTGATCAGGCCGCTGGCGAAGAGCGGGACCCCGAACAGCAGGTTCAGGGCGATGGCGGCGCCGATGAACTCGGCCAGGTCGGTGGCCATCGCGATGATCTCGGCCTGGACCCAGAGCCCGAAGCTCACGCTGCGCGGGAAGTGCTCGCGACACAGCTCGGCGAGGTTGCGGCCCGTGGCGATGCCCACCTTCGCCGTGAGGTTCTGGATCAGCATCGCCATCAGGTTGGCCGCGAGGATCACCCACAGCAGCGTGTAGCCGTACTGCGCGCCGCCCGAGATGTTCGTCGCGAAGTTGCCCGGGTCCACGTAGGCGATGCAGGCGACGAACGCCGGGCCGAGGAACGGCAGGAAGCCGCGGATCCGGCCGCGGGCGCGGATCTGCTGGAGCTCGCTCGGCCCGTCCGCGGGGAGGGCGGGCGCCGGGCGCAGCATGATCTGCTCGGTCATGCCGTCACCCGCGTGCGCATCGCGGCGGCCAGCTCGCCGCCGAGCGGGTGGGTGTCGTCCCCGAAGCGGGCGAAGAGCGGCCCGCCGAAGGGCTGGCGGTCGACGACCTCGAACCTGTCGCCCGGCCGGATCCCGCGCAGGTCCAGGTAGCGCAGCATCGCCGGGTCGGAGTCCGAGACGCGGACGAAGACGCCCGCGGCGCCGATCGGCAGCTCGTCGAGGGCGATCGTCGGCTCCTCGGCCACGTGCCCGTCCGGCGTCGGGATGGGGTCGCCGTGCGGATCGACCGTCGGGTCGCCGAGCTTGGCCGCGATGAGCTCCTCGAGCTCCTCGGACAGGACGTGCTCGAGCACCTCGGCCTCCGCGTGCACGCGGTCCCACGGAAGGCCGAGCTCCTGGGCGAGGAAGAGCTCGAGCAGGCGGTGGTGACGCAGCACCTCCAAGGCCAGCTTCTCCCCGGCGCGCGTCAGCTCGACCCCCTTGTAGGGCACGTGCGAGACGAGGCCCAGGGCGCCGAGCTTCTTGACCATCGCCGAGGCCGATCCGGCGGTGACGCCGAGTCGCTCGGCGAGGGCGTTGGTGCTCACCGCCGCATCGCCCCGCGACTGCAGGACGTAGATCGCCTTGGCGTAGTCCTCGACCGCCTGGCCGACGGGGACGTCGTCTTTGAGGATCGGCACGGCTGAGAGTTTAGCCATGCCAAAACTGTTGTTGCGCCAGGCCTCAACAGATGGCCGGTCCCGGGGGCCGCGCAGGGCCCCCGGGACCGGCCGGATGCGACAGGCGCAGCGGCCTAGTTCAGGCGCTCGACCATCATCGCCATGCCCATGCCGCCGGCCACGCACATGGACTCGATGCCGAACGTGCCGTCGAGGGTCTCGAGGTCGTTGAGCAGCGTGGTCATGATGCGGGCGCCCGTCATGCCGAACGGGTGGCCCAGCGCGATGGCGCCGCCGAATGGGTTGAGCTTGTCGTCCGGGATGCCGAGCTGGTCCTTCGAGGGCACGATCTGCGCCGCGAAGGCCTCGTTGATCTCGACGACGTCGATGTCGCCGATGGTCTTGCCCGTGGCGGCCAGGAGCTTCTGGATCGCCGGGACCGGGCCGATGCCCATGACCTCGGGCCGGATGGCCGCCACCGAGGAGGCGATGATGCGCGCCCGCGGCTTGAGGCCGAGGGACCGCGCCTTCTCCTCGCTCATGACGAGCACCGCCGCGGCACCGTCGTTGAGCGGGCAGGCGTTGCCGGCCGTCACCGTGCCGTCCTGCTTGAAGACCGGCTGCAGCGCCGCGAGCTTCTCCAGCGTCGTGCCCGGGCGGGGGCCGTCGTCCTGGGTGACGTAGTCGCCGCCGGGCAGCTCGACCGGGACGATCTCCTTGTCGAAGTGGCCGTTCTCACGGGCCTCGACGGCGCGGTTCTGGGAGATGACCGCCCACTCGTCCTGCTGCTCGCGGGTGACGCCGTACTCCTCGGCGACGTTCTCCGCGGTCAGCCCCATCGGGATGTAGACGTTGTAGAGCGAGCCGTTGGAGCCGTCGAGCTTGTGGTGGAACTCGAACGGCCCGGTCTCCACGTTGCGCGACACGGCCTCCACGCCGCCCGCGATGTAGAGGTCGCCCTCGTCCGCCTTGATGGCGTGGAAGGCGTTGCGGATGGTCTGCAGCGACGAGGCGCAGAACCGGTTGACGGTCGCACCGGGAACACCGACGTCCAGGTCGGCGAGCAGCGCGGCGTTGCGGGCCACGTTGTAGCCCGTCTCGCCGATGCCGAACGCACATCCGTACAGCACGTCGACGACTTCGGAGAAGTCGACGTCGGGGTTGCGCTCGACCAGGGCCCTGATCGGCGTGGCGGCGAGGTCGTCGGCCCGGACGTCCTTCAGGGTGCCCTTGACGGCACGCCCGATCGGGGTCCGGATGGCGTCGACGATGACGGCTTCGGCCATGATGGTCCTTGGTTCCTTTCGGTGAGGTGCCCGGCGGTCGCACTCCACGGGCTCCAGTTATCCCCCGGCGGTCGCACTCCACGGGGCCTAGGTCCCACAGGATAGTGGTCAGGCACCCCGCGCGCCCGTCCCGCGGCGCCGCGCGACCCCTCTACGCGAGCTCGCGCCCGAGCAGCCGGGCGTGGGCCGCCACGTCCTCCGCGTAGGCCGCGAAGCCGGCGGCGACGAGGGCCTGCGGACCGTCGCACCACGCCGCATCGGGGTCCTGATGGACCTCGACGATGATCCCGTCCGCGCCGACCGCGGCCGCCGCCCGCGAGAGCGGCTCGACCAGCCGCCGGTCGCCGGCGGCGTGGGACGGATCGACGATCACCGGCAGGTGCGAGTGCAGCTTCAGCCACGGGACCGCCCCGAGGTCGAGCGTGAAGCGCGTGGCGGTCTCGAAGGTCCGGATCCCGCGCTCGCAGAGGATCACCGCCTCGTTGCCCTCCTTGAGCACGTAGTCCGCCGCCTGGAGCAGCTCCTCCAGCGACGAGGACAGCCCGCGCTTGAGCAGCACGGGCTTGCCGAGCCGCCCCGCGACCTCCAGCAGCGCGTAGTTCTGCATGTTGCGGGCGCCGATCTGGACGACGTCGGCGTGCTCGGCCAGCACGTCGGCGTGGGAGGTGTCCAGCAGCTCGGTCACGACCGGCAGGCCGGTCTGCGCGCGGGCCTCGGCGAGGATCTCCAGCGCCTCGACCCCCAGCCCCTTGAAGGCGAACGGCGACGTCCGGGGCTTGAAGGCCCCGCCGCGCAGCATCGAGGCCCCGCCCGCCTTGACGGCGTGGGCGACCTCGAGGGTCTGCGCCTCCGACTCGACCGTGCACGGCCCGGCGATGAGGCAGAACGTGGACCCTCCGCCGACCGTGCGGCCGGCGATGTCCAGGACGGTCGGCTCGTGGTGGCTGAGCTCGGAGGACGCCAGCTTGTAGGGCCGGGAGATGGGGACGACGCGGTCCACGCCGGCCATGCCCTCGAGGTTCAGCTCGGTGACGCCTGCAGGGTCGCCGATGGCGCCGATGGCCGTCGTGAGCTCCCCCGGCATGACCACGACGTGCACGCCGGTGGTCTCGAGCTTGGCGGTCACGGCCTCGATCTCGGCCTGCGAGGCCTGCGGCGTCATCACGATCATCATGTCGGCGCCAACGCTACCCGCGGGGCCGCCGGGGCGGCGCCGGCCGCCGCGGCGCTACAGCCCGAGCTCGCGGACGCCGAGCTCGTCGAAGCCCACGTGGTGGGCCAGCTCGTGGCGCACCGTGACCGTCACCTGGTGGCGCAGCAGGTCCGGGTCGTACCCGAAGTCGCGCCGCAGGGTGTCGCGGTAGATCACGATGCGGTCGGGGACCTCGTCGCGGGCGGCGCCGTCGCCGTGGTAGAGGCCGTAGGCGCCCCGGCGGCGCCCGCCGTCGGAGATCACGACGGCGACGTTGTGGTTCTCGATGAGCGGCCGCAGGAGCTCGGGCAGGTCGTCGAGCGCGTCGCGCACGAGCTCCTCGAAGTCCCGGTCGTCGTAGGGGTCGAGGTCGAGGAACTCGCTCTCGTCGGGCTCGGCCGCCGTGCCCGCGGAGGCGAGGCGCTCCGCGCGCTGCACCACCCGCTCGAACTCCTCCTCGTCCTCGGGCTCGGTCCAGCCCGCCAGGCGCAGGCCGATCGCCATCATCCCCGCGCCCAGCGCGCCCGCCAGGACGAAGGCGATCGCCAGGGTCTCCAGGATGCGCAGCGACCCGGACGGGCTGAAGCCCTGCAGCAGCACGATCGCGGTGAGCCCCAGGCTCAGGGCGATGACCGCGGCGACAAGGATGCGGCGCAGGCCGGGCATGACTCAGCGCGCCATCGCCCGCGCGATGACGACCCGCTGGATCTCATTGGTGCCCTCGTAGATCTGCGTGATCTTGGCGTCGCGCATCATGCGCTCGACGGGGTACTCGTTGACGTACCCGTAGCCGCCGAGCACCTGGATCGCCTCGAGCGTGACGGCCATCGCGGTGTCCGACGCGAAGAGCTTGGCCATCGACGTCCACTTGCCGAGGTCGGCGGGACGCTCGGGACGGTCCACCATCGCACACGCCTTGTAGAGCAGCTCGCGCGCGGCCGCGGTGCGCGTCTCCATGTCGGCCAGCTTGAACTGGATGCCCTGCAGCGCGTTGATCGGGTTGCCGAACGCGATCCGCTCCTTGGCGTACTGGTTGGCGTAGTCGGTGGCGCCCTGCGCGATGCCCACGGCCTGCGCCGCGGCCCCGAGGCGCGTGCGCTCCAGCGTGCCGAGGGCGACGGAGAGGCCGCGGCCCTCCTCGCCGATGAGGTTCGCGTGCGGCACGCGGACGTCGGTCAGGACCGGCGCCCCCGTCGGCGAGCCCTTGATCCCCAGCTTGTGCTCGAGCTTGCCGGCATCGAAGCCGGGGCGGTCGGCCTCGACGATGAAGGCCGAGATGCGGTTGTTCTCGCGGTCGGTCTTGGCGAAGACCACGTAGTAGTCGGCGACCGTGGCGTTCGTGATCCAGTTCTTGGCGCCGTTGATGACCCACTCGTCGCCGTCGCGGAGGGCCGTCGTGCGCATCGACGCCGGATCCGAGCCGGCCTCGGGCTCGCTGAGCGCGAAGGCCGGCGAGATCTCGCCGGTCGCCAGGCGCGGCAGCCAGGCCTGCTTCTGCTCGTCGCTGCCGAAGAGCGCGATGGGCAGCGAGCCGAGCTCCTGGATCATGAGGATCAGCGCGCTCGAGGCGCACTCCTTGGCGATCTCCTCGACCGCCATCTGCAGCATCAGCGTCCCGGTCCCGGTCCCGCCGTACTCCTCCGAGAAGGGAAGCCCGAGGATGTCCTGCTCGGCCAGCAGCCGGCGGATGTCCCACGGATACTCGCCCGAGCGGTCGATGTCCGCCGCGCGGGGGCGGATGCGCTCCTGGGCGATCTGCCGGATCGTGTCCCGAAAGTCGCGCAGGCCCTCGGGGATCTCGTACACGTCCGTCAGCGTGCTGTCCATCGCCAGAGCGTACCGCCGGGCCTAGGTCTGCTGGTCTGGTCCGATGTCCAGCCGCGGCTCCTCGTCGGGCAGGCGGTACCAGGAGACGATCAGGCCGCGACGGACCTCGACGGCGCTGCGGGCGCCTTGGCCCGCCCCGCCCTGGCAGTTGCCGCCCCGGCGCTCGGTCAGGATGAAGCGGACGATCGTGTAGCCGCGGCGGGCGCCGTAGGACCTCGCCAGGGCGCCGCACGGGAACGAGCCCACCCACGCCCGGCGCGCCGCCCGCGTGCGCAGGGTCAGCACGGGCGTGCCGTTCTGCACGTGGCTGCCGTCGGCCACGAGGGCGGCCGCGCCGTCGAGGTCGCCGCGGCGCAGGCGCGCCAGCCAGACGTCGATCACCCGCTTGGCGCTCGCGTCGGCGGTCGAGGTGCCGACCTGCGGCACGCTCGGCGGGACGGCGCGCGGATCGGGGGGCCTGGGGACGGCCTGCGGGATCGGCGCGGGCTGGGTGAGCAGCGGCGTCGTCGGGGTCGAGGACGCCGTGTCCTTCGCCCCGCCGCCGCAGCCCGCCGCGCCGCTGAGCGCGGCCGCCGCGAGCACCACCATCCCGGCCCGCCCGCTCGCCGCCATGGGGCCGATGATGGCACGGGCCACGTAGGCTCCCGCGCCATGACGTGGGAGCCCGAGCTCGAGGAGCTCCGGCGCCGTGAGGCGCTGGCACAGCGGATGGGCGGCGAGGAGCGCGTGGCCCGCCAGCATGCGACCGGCCGCCGGACGGTCCGCGAGCGCATCGACGCCCTGCTCGACGCGGGCAGCTGGCGCGAGACCGGCGGCCTGGCCGGGGTCGGCAGCTACGGCCCACACGGCGAGCTCGAGGATTTCCTGCCCGCGAACATGGTCGTCGGCCAGGGCGCCGTCGAGGGGCGGCGCGTGGTCGTCCAGGGCGACGACTTCACGGTCCGCGGCGGGGCGGCCGACGCCGCGATCTGGGAGAAGATGGTCTGGGCCGAGCGCGCCGCGCACGACCTGCGCCAGCCGCTCGTGCGCCTCGTGGACGGCACCGGCGGCGGCGGCAGCGTGAAGACCCTGGAGACGATGGGCTTCTCCTACGTCCCGCCGCTGCCCGGCTTCGACCTCGCCGTCGAGAACCTCAGCCGGGTGCCGGTCGTGGCCGCCGCCCTCGGGCCGTGCGCGGGCCTCGGCGCCGCCCGCGTCGTCCTCAGCCACTTCAGCGTGATCGTCCGCGACACGGCGCAGCTCTTCGTGGCCGGGCCGCCGGTGGTCGCGTGGGCGATGGGCGAGACGCCCGGCAAGGAGGAGCTCGGGGGTGCCCGCGCCCAGACGCGTGCCGGCGCGGTGGACAACGAGGCCGCCGACGAGGAGGACGCGCTGGCGCAGCTGCGGCGCTTCTTGTCCTACCTGCCCTCCAGCGTGTGGGAGGCGCCGCCGGTGATCGCCTCCACCGACCCGGCCGACCGCCGTGCCGAGGAGCTGCTGTCGATCGTCCCGCGCGACGAGCGCCGGACCTACAAGATGCGCCGGATCGTCGAGCTCGTCTTCGACCAGGGCTCGGCCTTCGAGCTCGGCCGGCGGTTCGGGCGCCCGCTGATCACCGCGCTGGCGCGGCTGGAGGGCCGGCCCGTCGGCGTCCTGGCCTCCGATCCCGAGCACTACGGCGGCGGGCTGACCGCCGCGGCGGCAGAGAAGCACGCGCGCTTCACCGATCTCTGCGACCAGTTCCGGCTGCCGGTGGTGAACCTCGTCGACCAGCCCGGCTTCGTGGTCGGGACGGCGTCGGAGCGCGCGGGCACCATGCGGCGCGGCGCCCGGGTCCTGGCCGCCGTGCACCAGGCCCGCACGCCGTGGTGCTCGATCCTCGTCCGCAAGTGCTACGGGATCGCCGGCGCCGCGCACGGTGACGGCTCCCGCCTCAACCTCCGCTACGCGTGGCCCAGCGGGTCGTGGGGCTCGCTGCCCATCGCCGGCGGCCTGGAGGCCGCCTACCGGCGCGAGCTCGAGGCCGCCGAGGAGCAATCGGGCCCACCCGCCCGCGAGGCGCTGCGCGCGCAGATCGACGAGCGGCTGCGCGCGGTCACCTCCCCGTTCCGGACCGCCGAGCGCTTCTCCATCGAGCACATCATCGACCCGCGCGACACGCGCAGGGTGCTCTGCGAGTGGGCCGCACAGGCCCACCGGCTCGTCGGCCAGGACGTCGTGTCCGAGGATCCCGTGCGCAGGCGCGGGCTGCGCCCGTAGGTTTGCCAGGATGTCGCCATGCCGCCTGCCGCCCCGGACGAGTCGCCGCTCGAGATCAGCACGACCGAGACCGCGCGCGCGCTCGAGGACGACAGCGCCGTCGTCGTGGACGTGCGCGAGGACGACGAGCGCCAGGCCGGCTACATCGGCGGCACGCGCCACATCGCCGTCGGCGACCTCGCCGCACGGGCGGAGTCGTTGCCGCGCGAGCGCCCGGTCATCTTCTACTGCCTCTCGGGGGCGCGGTCGGCCATGGCGGCACAGGCCTTCAGGGCCGCGGGGTACGACGCGCGCTCCATGGCGGGCGGCATCGCCGGCTGGGATGCCGAGGGCCGTCCGCTCTCACCTGAGGGCGGCCAGGTGGCCGGTCACTAGTCACTCAACTCGCCGGGCGGCTCACGCCCCGCGGGCGCTGGTCAGACCTTGGTGACGTTGACCGCCTTCGGTCCCTTGTCGCCCTGCTCCTCCTCGTACTGCACGCGCGCGCCCTCCGCGAGCGTGCGGTAGCCGTCGGCGACGATGCCCGTGTGATGCACGAAGAGGTCGCGGCTGCCCTCGTCAGGCGTGATGAAGCCGAACCCCTTGTCATCGCTGAACCACTTCACGGTCCCGGTGGCCATCTCAGCCCATCCTCCGATGTTTCCCTGTGCTGCGCTTCGGAGGAGTGCTGCTGAGCGCCCAACCATCCGGCAACGCGTGCACTGCTTCAGCCGGGCAGCCAGGGTCCACTCGAGTGTCGTGGCCCCCTTCCCCCGGCGCTGACGGGTAGGAACGTACCAGGTGCCTCAAGGGCTGCAAGGGCTTTCCTGTGAACGTGGTGTGGAAGGCCGTCGATCACCTCCGCGTCCAGGCCGACGCCGCCGTGCGGTAGCGTCGGTCCATGCGTCACCCGCCCCGGCGCCACAGCCCCGCCTCCGATGCGGGACACGCCCCCGGCTAGGCCAGGTGGAGGGCACCCCGGCCACGCAGCGGCGCACCGTCGGCGTGGCGGGCACGCGCCCGCCGGAGCAGGCGGTCCGGCGGCTCGCCCGCGAGCTGCGCGATCACCACCGCCCCACGGCCGAGCACTCCAATCGGCTCGCGGTCGTCGCGCGCGCGCTGTCAGACCGGATGGGCCTCGACGCGCTCGACGCCACCGAGGTGGAGCTCGTCGCCGTCCTGCACGACGTCGGCAAGCTCACCGTCGCCCCCGAGATCCTCGAGCAACGCGGCCCGCTGACGCCCGAGCAGCGCGTGATCATCCTGCGCCACACCATCGAGGGCGCCGAGCTCTTGGCCTGCACCGCGGGCCTCGAGCACCTCGCCCCTGCCGTCCGCGCGACCCACGAGCGCTGGGACGGCGCGGGCTACCCGGACGGGCTCGCCGGCACGGCGATCCCGCTCGCGGCCCGGATCGTGACCTGCGCGGACGCATATGACGCGATGGCGTGCCGGCGGCCCTACCGCCCTGCGCTCCCGCGGGCCGAGGTGCTCGGGCGCCTGGGCGACGGGGCGGCCAGCCACTTCGACCCCGCCGTCGTCGGCGCCGCCCTCGAGGTGTTCGCGGACTGAGGGGCCGGCGGCGCGGGGTCCCGTCGACCTTTTCCCGTCGCGCTCCGTACCCCCGGTGATGCTCCGACCGGCTGCGCCCCCCGACCGCAAGGCGGACCACCTCAGGATCGCCGCCCAGGACGGCGTCGGGCACCGCCTCGCCACGGGCCTGCAGGCCGTCAGGCTGCGCCACCGCGCCCTGCCCGGGCGCGACCTGTCCGCCGTCGCGCTGGACACGCGGCTGCTCGGACACCGCCTCCGGGCGCCGCTGGTCATCTCGGCGATGACCGGCGGGACGGCCGACGCCGAGCGCGTGAACACCCGCCTGGCCGCCGCGGCGGCCGAGCACGGCATCGCGCTGACGCTCGGCTCGGGCCGCGCCCTCCTGCGCGACCCCGAGCTGCTGCGCACCTACGTGGGCCGCCGGGGCGCCGCCGGCCGCCCGCCGCTGCTGCTCGCCAACCTCGGCGCCGCGCAGCTGCAGCCCGACGCCGCGGCCCGCCTGGTCGAGCTGCTCGGCGCCGACGGGCTGAGCATCCACCTCAACCCCGTCCAGGAGGCCGTCCAGCCGGAGGGGACCCCGGACTTCGACGGCGTGGCGGAGCGCATCGCCGACGCGGTCGCGGCGCTCGCGCCCCTCCCCGTCGTCGTCAAGGAGGTCGGCTTCGGCATGGCGCCCGAGGACGTCGTGCTCCTGCGCGCCGCGGGCGTGGCCGCCGTCGACGTCGCCGGGGCGGGCGGCACGAACTGGGCGACCGTCGAGGGACGCCGCGACGTCCGCGCCGCCGACCTGGCGGCGGCCTTCGCGGACTGGGGCGTCCCCACGGCCGACGCGCTGCGCGCCGCCGTCGCGGTCGCGGGCGACGACCCCGCCTTCGCGGTCCTCGCGTCCGGCGGCGTGCTCGACGGCGTCGGCGTGGCGAAGTGCCTCGCGCTCGGCGCCCGCGCGGTCGGCCTCGCCCGGCCGCTGCTGATCGCCGCGCAGGCCGACCGGGCCGGGACGGCCGTCGGCGTCGTCGTGCGCCAGCTGCGCATCGCCGCCTGGGCTGCGGGCGCCGCGTCGGCCGCGGCCCTGGGCCCCGAGCACCTGGCGGTGAGGGCATGAGCCGCGTCGTGGTCATCGGCGCCGGCCTCGGCGGCCTCGGCGCCGCGCTGCGGCTGCAGGGCGCGGGCCACGACGTCGTCGTGGTCGAGCAGCGCGACACCCCTGGCGGGCGCGCGTCGCAGATCGCCGACGCGGGCTTCACCTGGGACACCGGCCCGTCGCTCATCACGATGCCGTGGGTCCTCGAGGAGACCTTCGCGGCCGGCGGCCTGGACCTCCACCGCGAGGTCACGCTCCGCGCGCTCGACCCGTTCTACCGGATCCACTGGGCCGGGGAGGAGGAGCACCTCGACTTCGTCCGCGACCCGGCGGCGATGCAGGAGCAGATCGCCAAGCTGTCCTCGCGCGACGCGCGCGCCTTCCCCGGCTACCTGGATGCGATGGAGCCGATCTACCGCGAGGGGATCCTCGGCGCGGGGCGGCGCGAGTTCGCCTCGCTGGGGCAGCTGGCGGCCTTCACGCCGAAGATGCTGCGGCTCGGAGCCGCCCAGCCGCTGTGGACCAAGACCGCGCGGCACTTCTCGCACCCGAGGATCCGCGAGGCCTTCTCGTTCCACTCCCTGTTCATCGGCGGCGACCCGTTCCGGGTGCCCGCGATCTACGGCGCCCTGGTGTACCTGCAGTTCCTCGACGGGGTCTGGTACGCCGACGGCGGGGTGTACGCGCTCGTGGACGCGATGGCCCGCACGCTGGACGTCCGCTGCGGCGACAGGGTGCAGCGCATCGAGACCGCCCACGGCCGGGTGACGGGCGTGCTGACCGCCGGCGGCGCCCGCATCCCCGCCGACGTCGTCGTGGACAACGGCGACGTCCTGCGCAGCCATGACCTGCTCGGCGCGCGGCCGGAGCGCCGGCCGCTCACGCCGACGATGTCGTGCTTCCTGCTCTACCTCGGCACGGACCGCGTCTTCGGCGACCTGCAGCACCACACGCTGCTCGTCGGCCGCGGCTACAAGCGGTTCATCGCCGATGTGACGCGCCGCGGGCGCATCGCGGAGACGTTCTCCACCTACGTGCACGCGCCCGCGCGCACGGAGCCCGCGATGGCGCCGCCCGGCGGCGACTCGCTGTGCTTCCTGCTGCCCGTCCCGAACCTGCGCGCCCGGATCGACTGGGACGAGGAGGCCGACCGCCTCCGCGACGCGCTGGTCGCCGACCTCGAGGCGACGTTCGGGCTGACCGGCCTGGGGTCGGCGGTCCGCGTGGAGCACCGCATGCTCCCGACGGACTTCGCCGACCGGTACGGGGCCGTCGACGGCAACGCCTTCGCCCTGGAGCCCACCCTGCACCAGTCCGCCGCCCTGCGGCCGCCCAACCGCGACCGGCGGGTGCGTGGCCTGTACCGCGTCGGCGGCGGGACGCATCCTGGCGCGGGCATCCCGGGCGTGCTGCTGGGCGCGGAGATCACGGCCGGGCTCGTCGCCGAGGACCACGGCGCGACCCGGAGGGCGAGGAGGGGCGATGCTGCTCGAGTCGCCTGAGCGGGACGTCCTGCAGGAGGCCCGGGCGACGACGCAGCGGGTGGCGCGGACCTTCGCGCTGGCCTGCCGACTGCTCCCGCGCGACGTGCGCGACGACGTCTACCGGCTCTACCTCGTGTTCCGCACGCTCGACGACCTCGTCGACGAGGGCCGCCCCGAGGCCGCGGCGCGCATCGCCGGCGTGGAGGCCTGGTGCCGCGGCGGCGAGGCGGCCACGGCGGAGGCGCGGATCCTCGCCGACCTCGACGCCCGCCACGGCCTGCCGCGCGACGCGCTGGAGGACTTCTGCCGCGGGATGCGCGACGACCTCGACCACGTCCCGTGCGCCACCGAGGCCGACCTCGACCGCTACTGCTACCGCGTCGCCGGGACGGTCGGCGTCGTGATGGCCGCCGTCCTGGGCACCGTGGGCGACCCCGCGCGGGCGCGGCAGGCCGCCGCCGCGCTCGGCATGGCCATGCAGCGCACGAACATCCTGCGCGACATCGACGAGGACGCGGGCAACGGCCGCTGCTACCTCGCGCAGGAGACGCGCCGGCGGCTCGGCGCCGCCGCGCCCGGCGGACGCCGCGAGGCGCTGCTGCGCGACCAGATCGCGCGGGCCGACCGCCTGTACGAGGAGGGCCTGGCCGGCGTCGCGCTGCTGCGGCGCGGCGGCCTGGCGATCCGGGCCGCCGCCGCGATGTACCGCGAGATCCTGCGCCAGATCGAGCGCGACGGCTACGGCGCCCGCCCCGGGCGGGCCGTCGTCTCGCGCCGCCGCAAGGTGGCCGCCGTCGCCCGGCCGAGCACCATGAACCCGGTGCTCAGGCGGGCGGCTCGATCTCGCGCTTGAGGATCTTGCCGGTCGGGCCCTTGGGCAGCTCGTCGACGAACCAGACCCGGCGGGGGTACTTGTACGCGGCCACGTTGTCGCGCGCGTAGGCCTGCAGCTCCTGCGCGGTCGCATCGTGGCCCTCCTTGAGGGCCACCGCCGCGCCCACCTCCTCGCCGAGGTCGTCGTGCGGGAGCCCGACGACGGCCACCTCGCGCACGGCGGGATGCTCGTAGAGGATCTCCTCCACCTCGCGCGGGTAGACGTTGTAGCCGCCGCGGATGATCAGGTCCTTCTTGCGGTCGACGATGAAGAAGTAGCCGTCCTCGTCGATCCGCGCCATGTCGCCGGTGGAGAACCAGCCGTCGCGGATGGCGTCCTCGGTGGCCTCCGGCCGCTCCCAGTAGCCCTTCATGACGTTGTGGCCGCGGATGACGATCTCGCCGACCTCGCCCTCGGGGACCTCGGCGCCCTGCTCGTCGACCACGCGCATCTCGACACCCTCGATGGGGGTGCCGATCGAGCCCGGCTTGCGGTCGCGGTCGGGGTGGTTGAAGGACGCCACCGGCGAGGTCTCGCTGAGCCCGTAGCCCTCGAGCACCTTGCAGCCGAAGAAGTCCTCGAAGCCGCGCATGACCTCGCCCGGCATCGACGCGCCGCCCGACGCGCACACGCGCAGCTTGGAGTAGTCGTAGTTCTCGCGGTCGGGGTGGTTGAGCATCGCGCCGTACATCGTCGGCACGCCCTCGAAGACCGAGCACTTGTCGCGCTCGATGATCTCCAGCGCCTTGGCCGGGTCGAAGCGCGGCAGCAGCGTCAACGTCGCCCCGACGCGCACGCCGCAGTTCAGCGCGCACGTC
>JAXDGY010000135.1:0-25983 GCA_034664785.1 Solirubrobacteraceae bacterium | reverse complement strand
AAGACCACGACGATCGCGCACGACGGCGAGGGCGTCTACGCCGGCCTGCCGCAGGACGTCGTCGTCGGCCGCTACCACTCGCTGGTCGTCGCCGAGGAGGGCCTGCCCGGGTGCTTCGAGGCCACGTCGCGCGGGGGCGGCGTGCTCATGGGCATCCGCCACCGGGAGCTGCCGGTGGAGGGCGTGCAGTTCCACCCCGAGTCCGTGCTCACGCCCGTCGGCGACCAGATGCTCGCGACCTTCCTGGGCGCCCCCGTCCGGGCCGCCTGACGGCCGCGCTCGGCCCCGCTCGGTCTGGGTTCGACCGTCGGGCGAACGACCGACGCCCGAGATTCGACGGTTCTACATGGACGCCGCGCCCCCCATGTGACTAGGATCGCCCCACTTCTGGCAACCCTTGGAGGGGGAACCACCTTGCAGATTCGTACCCGGGCAGCCATCGGCTGCCTGATCCCGGCGTTCGCGCTGGGCCTCACCGCCTGCGGCGGTAGCGACAACAAGTCCAGTACGTCGTCCGGCGGTTCGTCGGCCGGCGGCACGGTCGACGTCTACTCGAGCCTCCCGCTCCAGGGCGCCTCGAAGGACCAGACCGGCGCCATGGTGCAGGGCATCAAGCTTGCTCTGGAGCAGGCGGGCGGGAAGGCCGGCAACGTCACGGTCAAGTACACCTCGCTCGACGACTCGACCGCCCAGGCCGGCAACTGGGATCCGCAGCAGACCGCGTCCAACGCGCGGAAGGTCGCGCAGGACAAGAGCGCCGTCGCCTACATCGGCGAGTTCAACTCCGGCGCGTCGGCGATCTCGATCCCGATCCTCAACCAGATCGGCATCGCGCAGATCTCCCCGGCGAACACCTACGTGGGCCTGACCACGAGCGAGCCCGGCTCCGAGAAGGGCGAGCCGCAGAAGTACCAGCCCTCGGGCAAGAAGACCTACACCCGCATCGTGCCGCGCGACACCATCCAGGCCGCCGCGCTGATCACGCAGACCAAGACGGACGGGTGCACGAAGGTCGCCGTGGCCAACGACAAGGAGACCTACGGCGCGGGCCTCGCCCGGCTGCTGGAGATCAAGGCCAAGTCGCTGGGCCAGACCATCACCTCGAACACGGGCATCCAGAAGGACTCCCCGAACTTCCGGGCCTACGCCTCGAAGGTCAAGTCCGAGGGCGCCGACTGCTTCATCTTCGCGGGCGTCACCGCGAACGGCGCGGTCCAGATCTACAAGGATGTCTCGGCGGCCATCCCCAGCGCGAAGCTGTACGGCCCCGACGGCAACTGTGAGTCCGGGTTCACGAACCCGGCCAAGAAGGGCATCCCGGCGAGCATCGGCGCGAAGTTCAAGTGCACCGTCGCCACGCTGGACCTGAACAGCTACCCCGGCGGCAAGAAGTTCATCGCCGACTTCAAGGCCAAGTACGGCACGGGCAGCCCCGATCCGTACGCGATCTACGGCTACGAGGCGATGCAGCTGACGCTCGACACGATCAAGGCGGCCGGCAGCAACGGCACCTCGCGTGACGGCTTCCTGACGCAGCTGTTCAAGACCAAGGACCGCAGCTCGGTCCTCGGGACGTACTCGATCGACGCCAACGGCGACACCACGCTGACCGACTACGGCCTCTACAAGGTCGGCCCGGACGGCAACCCGACGTACGAGTCCACGATCAAGGCAGGATCGGGCGCCTGAGCCAGGTTGCCCGGTGCAGCCGCCGGCGGGGGACGTCCCCGCCGGCGGCGGCACCGAACGGCTCCCTCTGACATGGCTACGACCACAGACGCCCCGCAACTCCCGTCCGCCGTCCGGCCGAGGGCCGCGGACGTGGCGCGCGAGTTCATCTCGAAGTACGGCCTGATCGTCGTGCTCCTCGCGCTGCCGGTCTACTACGGCGTCAAGGACCTCGCCGACGACGGGAACCTGGCGCACCTGGGGCAGAACCTCTTCCAGGGCCTCTCCAACGGCTCCATCTGGGCCCTGATCGCCGTGGGCTACACGCTCGTCTACGGGATCATCGAGCTCATCAACTTCGCCCACGGCGACGTCTTCATGATCGGGTCGTTCGTGGCCGCCGGCCTGTTCGGCACCCTCGGGCTCGGGCTGACGACCGGCGCGCTCGGCGTCGGAGGCGGGCTCGTCGTGACCCTCGTCGTGTGCATGGTCGCCTGCGGGGCGCTGAACGTGATGATCGAGCGCGTGGCCTACCGGCCGCTGCGCAACGCGCCCAAGCTCGCGCCGCTGATCACCGCGGTCGGCTTCTCCTTCATCCTGCAGAACGTCGGCCTGCTGTGGATCGGCGGATCCCCCGCCAGCGTGCCCGACCTCATCCGGGCGCAGAAGGACGTCGCGACGATCGCGGGGATCACCGTCCAGCGCGCCGACCTGCTGGCCATCCTCGTGACGATCCCGCTCGTGATCGGCGCGACGCTCTTCATCGGCCGCAGCCGCCTGGGCAAGGCGATGCGCGCGACCGCGCAGGACCCGGACGCCGCGCGGTTGATGGGCATCAGCGTGGACACCACGATCTCGCTGACCTTCCTGCTCGGCGGGATGCTCGCCGGGGCGGCCGGGCTCATCTACGCCCTCTACCAGACCACGGTCTGGTTCTTCCAGGGGTTCCAGGCCGGCCTGATCGCCTTCACCGCGGCGGTCATGGGCGGCATCGGCAACCTCCGCGGCGCGGTCCTGGGGGGCCTGATCATCGGCTGCATCCAGTTCATCTCCGACGACCGCATCGGGCCCCAGTGGACGCCGGCCATCGTGTTCGCCTACCTGGTCCTCATCATGGTCTTCCGGCCCCAGGGGCTGCTCGGCGAAGAGACGCGGGAGGCCGGCTGATGGCCGCGCGAGCCGCCTCCCTGCGCAAGGGCTTTGCCTTCAACCCGTCGCCGACGGTGAGCCGCGCGCTCGGCGTGGCCATCGGGGTCTTCGCGATCCTGCTGCCGTTCTTCCTGGACCCCATCTCGGGGTTCCTGGATGACGCGGTGGTCGCGCTGGCCTACGTGATCATGGGGCTCGGCCTCAACGTCGTGGTCGGCTTCGCCGGCCTGCTCGACCTGGGCTACGTGGCGTTCTTCGCCATCGGGGCGTTCTCCGTGGGCTGGTTCATGTCGACGTTCTACGCCGACGCGAACATCCACGTCTTCGTGTCGAGCAACGTCCACAACCTGCCCGGCATCCACCTGAACTTCCTGCTCGTGGTCGTCATCGCGGCGACCCTGTGCGCGCTGGCGGGCGTGCTGATCGGCCTGCCGACGCTGCGGCTCCGCGGCGACTACATCGCGATCGTGACGCTCGCCTTCGGCGAGATCATCCGCGTCTTCGCCGTCAACGGCGACTCGATCCATCTGTTCGGCGCGAACTACCCGCTCACGAACGGGCGACAGGGGATCACGCCGGTCGACCAGCTGGACCTGCCGCTGCTGGACCCGTTCACCCAGCTGAACCTGCGGCCGTGGTACTGGCTCGTGCTGACGATGGTCTTCATCGTGCTGTTCATCGTCATCCGGCTACGCGACTCGCGCATCGGGCGGGCGTGGATCGCGATCCGCGAGGACGAGGTGGCAGCCGCGTCGATGGGCGTGCCGCTCGTGAAGACCAAGCTGCTCGCCTACACGGTCGGCGGTGCGCTCGGCGGGGTGGCCGGCGCCTTCCTGGCGGCCTACCTGAACGTGGTCAACGCCGACCAGTTCGCCTTCTCGTTCTCGATCTTCGTGCTCGCCATGATCATCCTCGGCGGCCTGGGATCGGTCTGGGGCGTGGTGCTCGGCTCGATCGTCCTGTCCTTCATCAACAACCGGCTGATCCCCGACGTGCTCAACGGGGTCCCGGGCAAGCTCGGGCTGGACTTCCAGCTGTCCGACCTCGGCTTCGGGATCTTCGGGTTCCTGCTCGTCATCGTGATGGTGCTGCGGCCCGAGGGCCTGCTGCCCGAGCGACGGCGCAAGCTCGAGCTGACCGAGGGCGTCGGCACGGACGACGCGCTGTACGAGGTGCGCGCATGAGCACGGCCGCGGCCGGCCCGGCGCCGGCGGTCCCGATCGCCGATCGGCCCCTGCTGCTGAAGGCCGAGCACGTGACCAAGCGCTTCGGCGGCCTCGTCGCCAACAGCGACGTGTCGTTCGGGGTGCCCGAGCGGTCCATCGTCTCGATCATCGGGCCCAACGGCGCCGGCAAGACGACGTTCTTCAACATGCTGACCGGCCTGTACAAGCCCAGCACTGGCCGGATCTCCTTCGCCGACCGGGACGTGACGGGCGCCCGGCCGGACGTCATCACGTCGATGGGCATGGCGCGCACGTTCCAGAACATCCGCCTGTTCGGGACGATGAGCGCGCTGGAGAACGTCCTCGTGGGCCAGCACTCCCGCATGAAGGCAGGGCTGGTCGGCTCGATCCTGCGGACCCCCGGCGTCCGGCGGGAGGAGGCGCGCGTGCGCGAGCACGCCCGGGAGACGCTCGCCTACGCCGGGCTGCCCGAGTCGTCGTTCGACCAGCTGGCGATCAACCTCTCCTACGGCGACCAGCGCCGCGTGGAGATCGCCCGCGCGCTGGCCTCGGACCCGAAGCTGCTGCTCCTCGACGAGCCGACCGCGGGGATGAACCCGCAGGAGTCCGCGACCCTGACCGACTTCATGCACCGCCTGCGCGACGAGCGCGGCCTGGCGATCCTGCTCATCGAGCACGACATGAAGGTCGTGATGGGGGTCTCCGAGCACGTCACGGTCCTCGACCACGGCGAGAAGATCGCCGAGGGCGCGCCGCAGGCCGTCCGCGACGACCCGCGTGTCGTCGAGGCCTACCTCGGGAAGCAGGGCTGACCCGTGCCGTTGCTCGAGGTCGAGGACATCCACACCTTCTACGGCAACATCGAGGCGCTCAAGGGCGTCTCGCTGACCGTGGAGGAAGGCGAGATCGTCACGCTCATCGGCTCCAACGGGGCCGGCAAGTCCACCACGCTGCGGTCGATCAGCGGCCTCAACGCACCGCGCAGCGGCTCGATCCTGTTCCGCGGCCGCGAGGTCGCGCGGATGGCCCCGCAGGAGATCGTCCGGCTGGGCGTGTCGCAGTCCCCGGAGGGCAGGCACTGCTTCCCGCGCATGACCGTGCGCGAGAACCTCGACCTCGGGGCGTACCTGCGCTCCGACCGCGCCGGGATCACGCAGGACATGGACCGCGTCTTCGAGCTGTTCCCGCGGCTGAAGGAGCGCGAGCGCCAGAAGGCGGGGACGATGTCCGGCGGCGAGCAGCAGATGCTCGCGATCGGCCGGGCGCTGATGGCCAAGCCGCGGCTGCTGCTGCTCGACGAGCCCTCCATGGGCATCGCCCCGATCCTCGTGGACCGCATCTACGAGACCATCCAGGAGATCAACCGCCAGGGCATGACGATCCTGCTCGTGGAGCAGAACGCCAACCACGCCCTCGGCGTCTCCAAGCGCGCGTACGTGCTGGAGACCGGGAAGGTCGTCCTCTCGGACCAGTCCGACTCGCTGCGCGAGAACCCCGACGTCCAGAAGGCCTACCTCGGCACATGATCCCCACCGTCTTCGCCCTCCTCGGCGCCAAGGCGCTGTATCTGACGTTCATCTGGCTTGCCGCGGCGATCGCCGCCGCCTACCTGTCGGAGCGCAAGGGCTACGGCGAAAAGCCGGGCCTGGCCGCGGGGCTCATCCTGAGCGCGGTCGGAACGCTCATCTGGCTGTTCGTCCCCGCCCGCGAGGGCTCCACGTGGAAGCGCTACGGCCCCTTCGGTCGGCCGAAGGCCGACACGCCCGCCGAGGAGACCTGACCACGGCCGTCGGGACCGGCTGGGCCAGCCGGTAGCCTGCCCGCCTCATGCCCGACGACGTGCTCACGCGCGCCATCGACGCGCTCGCCTCCCGCCAGGACCTCTCGCGGGAGGACGCGGGCAGCGTCCTGGCCGAGATCATGGCCGGCGACGCCACGGACGCCCAGATCGCCGCGGTGCTGATCGCGCTGCGCACCAAGGGCGAGACCGTCGAGGAGATCGCCGGCCTGGCCGGCACCATGCGCGCCCTCGCGCGCCCCGTCCACACGACGCGCGGGGACCTGCTCGACACGGCGGGCACCGGCGGCGGGCGCCCGACGTTCAACGTCTCGACCACCGCGGCGCTCATCGCGGCCGGCGCGGGCTGCGCGGTCGCCAAGCACGGCAACCGCTCGGCGACGAGCCGCTCCGGCTCCGCCGACGTGCTCGAGGCGCTCGGGGCCAGGATCGACCTGAGCCCTGCCTCCGTGGCGCGCTGCGTGGACGAGGTCGGCTTCGGCTTCATGTTCGCGCCCGCCCACCACGCCGCCACGCGCTGGGTCGTGCCCGTGCGCAAGGCGCTGGCGGTGCGGACGATCTTCAACTTCCTCGGGCCGCTGACCAACCCGGCCGGGGCCAGGCGCCAGCTCATCGGGGTGTCCGACCTGGGGTACCTGGAGACGATGGCCGGTGCGCTCGCGCTGCTGGGCTGCGACCGGGCGCTGGTAGTGTCGAGCGCCGACGGTCTGGACGAGCTGAGCACGTCCGGCCCCACCCACGTCGTGGAAGTGAACGGGAACGAGATCGAGCGGTATGTGGTGGCCCCGGCGGACGTCGGCCTGCGTGAGGCGTCGCACGACGCCATCACGGGCGGCAGCCCCGACGACAACGCCGCGACGACGCGGGCGATCTTCGCCGGCGCGGCGGGACCCGAGCGGGACCTGGCGCTGTTCAACGCCGGCGCGGCCGTCTACGCCGCGGGCCGTGCCGCCTCGCTGCGGGAAGGCGTCGACCTCGCGCGGCGCACGGTCGACGACGGCGCCGCGGCGGCGTGCCTGGAGGCCTACGTGGCTCTGAGCCAAGACCTGGCGGGAGCGGCGGCATGACTCGCGCAGAGCGCTTGCGGCATGACTCGCGCAGAGCGCTCGCATGCCGGCTGCGAGCTCGCGGCATGACTCGCGCGGCACGCTCGCATGCCGTGGTGCGAACTCGCCTGGCGGCTCGTTCGCACGGCCGGGGCCGCTACGAGCGTCATGGGGGAGCGGCGGCGTGAACGTGCTCGAGCGCATCGTCGAGAGCACGCAGCGCGACGTGCGGCGCCGGCGTGAGGAGGTCCCGCTCGCCGAGCTCGAGCGCCACCTCGCCGTGCGCGGCGACGACCGCCCGTTCCGCGAGGCGCTCAGCCGCCCCGGGATGTCGGTGATCGCCGAGCACAAGCGGCGCTCCCCGAGCGCGGGGGAGATCCGCGAGGGGGCCACGGTCACCGAGATCGTCGAGGCCTACGAGCGCGGTGGGGCGGCGGCGCTGTCAGTCCTGACCGAAGGCCGCCACTTCGGAGGCTCGCTGGAGGACCTGAGCGAGGCGCTGCGCGCCAGCCGGCTGCCCATCCTGCGCAAGGACTTCATCATCGACGCCTACCAGGTCTACGAGTCCGCGGCCAACGGCGCCGACGCGATCCTGCTCATCGTCGCCGCGGTGTCGCCGGAGGAGCTCGCCGCCCTGCACCACGAGGCGGCCGCGCTCGACCTCGACGTCCTGGTCGAGGTCCACGACGAGGACGAGCTCGACACCGCCCTGGCCGTCGTGGACGCCGACATCATCGGGATCAACAACCGCGACCTGACCGACTTCAGCATCGACCTCGAGCGCACCTACGAGCTCCTGGCCGACGTGCCGACGGGCAAGACCGTCGTGTCGGAGTCCGGCTTCCACGACCGCGAGCAGCTCGACGACCTCGAGCGGGTGGGCGTCGATGCGGTCCTCGTGGGGGAGAGCGTGATGCGCGCGCCCGACCCGGCGGCCGCCCTACGGTCGCTCACCGGCTACGACGGCGCCGAGCCCGGCCCCGACGAGCTCGTTTAAGGAGCATTTAGGAACGGTTGGGCTGGGCTTGAGCCGAACCAGGTTCACTCCCTGCCCATGAGCCAGCGGACTCGCGTGATCCCGGTCGCCCTTCTGGCCGCCGTCCTCGGGGGCGTCGTCGCCGCCGCGACGGTGGAGCTGGTCGGCGGCGGCGGCGGCGCGGGCACGACCACCACGGTCGTCCAGCAGACCCCGCTGTCGTCCCCGGACGTCGCCAACGCCTCCGCCGGCTCGCAGGGCCTGACCGCCCGCGACGTCTACAAGCGCGACTCGCCGGGCGTCGTCTTCATCAAGGCCGACGTCGTCCAGCGCGCGCAGGCCTCGCCGTTCGACTTCGGGATGCCCCAGACCGAGCAGGGCACCGCCACGGGGTCGGGCTTCGTCATCTCCGGCGACGGCGAGGTCCTGACGAACGCCCACGTCGTCGCCAACGCGGTGAAGATCACCGTCCAGCTCGCGGACAAGCAGACCGTCAGCGCGAAGGTCGTCGGCAAGGACACCTCCTCGGACCTCGCGCTGCTGAAGATCGACCCCGACGGCCTGGACCTCAAGCCGCTGGTGCTGGGGTCGTCCAAGGACGCGCAGGTCGGCGATCCCGTGATCGCGATCGGCAACCCGTTCGGCCTGGACCGCACGCTGACCACCGGGGTCGTGTCCGCGCTGCAGCGCCAGATCCAGGCCCCGAACGGCTTCGCCATCGACAACGTCATCCAGACCGACGCGGCGATCAACCCGGGCAACTCCGGCGGTCCGCTCATCGACGCGACGGGCCGCGTGATCGGGATCAACTCCCAGATCGAGACCGCGGGCAACGGGGCCAACGGCAACGTCGGGATCGGCTTCGCGGTCCCGATCGACACCGCCAAGCGGATCCTGCCGCAGCTCCAGAAGAGCGGGAAGGTCGACCGCGCCTACCTGGGGATCACGAGCCTGACGGTCGACGCGTCGCTGGCCAGCCTCAACCTGCCGGTGAGCTCCGGCGCGCTGGTGCAGTCCGTGCAGAGCGGCAGCCCGGCCGAGAAGGCGGGCATCCGCGCCGGGGACCTGTCGGCGACGATCGGCGGCAACGACCTCGTCCTGGGCGGCGACATCGTCACCGCGATCGACGGCAAGCCGGTCAAGAGCTCCGACGACCTGGCCACGCTGATCGGCGGCAGGAAGTCCGGCACGCAGATCCAGGTCAGCCTCGTCCGCGGCAAGGCGAAGCGGACGGTGAAGGTCACCCTGGCCGCCCAGCCGTCCAGAAGCCCGACCGCCACCACCCCCGGCGGGTAACGCCGCGAGCCGGGGCGGCCCGGCCCGCGGCATCTACGATGGTCCCGTGACCGAGTCGTCCCACCGGACCCGCATGAAGTTCTGCGGCATCACGCGCCTCGAGGACGCCGAGGCCGCGGTGGAGGCCGGCGCCTGGGCGCTCGGGGTCATCCTCTGGCCCGGCTCCCCGCGGGCCTGCGATCCGGCGGAGGCGGCGCGGATCGCGCGGACGTTCAAGCGCCGCGTCGAGGTCGCCGGCGTCTTCGTCAACGCGCCGCTGGACGAGGTCGCCCAGAACGTCGACGCGCTCGGGCTGACCATGGTCCAGCTCCACGGCAGCGAGGGCCCGTCGTTCTGCGGCGAGGTCGCGCGCCGCACCGGGGCGCGGGTCATCAAGGCCGCCCGCGTGCGGGCGCGCGCCGACGTGCAGGCGCTCGAGCCCTTCCACACCGACTTCCACCTCTACGACGCCTACAAGGACGGCCGCTGGGGCGGCACGGGGGAGACCTTCGACTGGGAGCTGTCGCGGCTGCGGCAGACCAACATCCCGCTGATCCTCTCCGGCGGGCTGCACGCCGGGAACGTCGGCGAGGCGATCGCCGCCGTGCGGCCCTACGCGGTCGACGTGGCCAGCGGCACGGAGGCGGCGCCCGGCATCAAGGACCCCGAGCGCATCGCCGCGTTCGCCTCGGCGGTCGAGGAAGCCGACGCCGCCGCGCGCCCCGCGGCGCCGCAGGAGTCGGCATGACCGAGGTCGAGCACCGCTACGGCCGCTACGGCGGCCAGTACGTCCCCGAGACCCTGATGCCCGCGCTGGGCGAGCTCGAGGCCGCGTGGCGCGTCGCCGTGGCCGACGCGGGCTACCGCGACGAGCTCGACGAGCTCCTGCGCGACTTCGCCGGCCGGCCGTCGCCGCTGTACCGCGCACGCCGCCTGAGCGAGCACGCCGGGCGCCCGGTCTACCTCAAGCGCGAGGACCTCAACCACACGGGCTCGCACAAGATCAACAACGCCCTCGGCCAGGCGCTCCTGGCGCGGCGCATGGGCAAGCAGCGCGTGATCGCCGAGACGGGCGCCGGCCAGCACGGCGTCGCCAGCGCCACCGCCTCCGCGCTGCTGGGGCTCGAGTGCATCGTCTACATGGGCGTGGAGGACACCAAGCGCCAGAAGCCCAACGTCGAGCGCATGGAGCTGCTCGGCGCCCGTGTCGTGCCCGTGGAGGGCGGGACCGGGACGCTGAAAGACGCCACGTCGGAGGCGATCCGCGACTGGGTGACCAACGTCGCCGACACCCACTACATCATCGGGTCCGCGGTCGGTCCGGCCCCGTATCCGGCGATCGTCCGGGACCTGCAGCGCGCGATCGGCGACGAGGCCCGCGCGCAACTGCTCGAGCGCGAGGGCCGCCTGCCCGACCGCGTCATCGCCTGCGTGGGCGGAGGCTCCAACGCGATCGGCATCTTCACCGCGTTCGTCCCGGACGCGGGCGTCGAGCTCATCGGCGTCGAGGCCGCGGGCGACGGGCTGGACTCCGGCCGGCACGGCGCACCGCTCACCGTCGGGGGCCGGGCCGGCGTGCTGCACGGCTCGCTCAGCGCGGTGATGCAGGACGGCGAGGGCCAGATCACCGAGGCCCACTCGATCTCCGCCGGGCTGGACTACCCCGGCTCCGGGCCGGAGCACGCGCACCTGCGCGACACCGGCCGCGCGCGGTACGTCGCCGTGACCGACGAGCAGGCGCTGCGGGCCTTCGCCACCGTGACGCGCCTGGAGGGCATCATCCCGGCGCTCGAGACCGCGCACGCCTTCCACCACGCGCTGGAGGAGCCGAGCAGCTCGACGCTCGACCTCATCTGCCTGTCGGGCCGCGGGGACAAGGACCTTGCGCAGGTGCTCGCGAGGCTCGGCGCGTGAAGCTGGACGACAGCGGCAAGCGCGCCGCGTTCATGCCGTACCTGATGGGCGGCTTCCCGAGCATCGAGGGCTCCGTCGCGATCGGGGAGGCGTGCGCGGACAACGGCGCCGACGTCGTCGAGCTGGGCATCCCGTTCTCCGACCCGCTCGCCGACGGACCCGTCATCCAGGCGGCCGGGAGCGCCGCCCTGCGCGCCGGCGCGACCGTCGACGGCGTCCTGGCGGTCTGCGAGCGCCTCGCGCCGCGCCTCCCGGTGGTGCTCATGTGCTACGCCAACCTCGTGCTGGCGCGGGGTCCCGAGGCGTTCGCCGCGGCCCTGCGCGACCACGGCGCCAGCGGATTGATCGTCCCGGACCTGCCCATGGAGGAGGCGCTGCTCGTCCTCGAGGCCTGCGACGCCGCCGGGATCGACCTCGTCCCGCTCGTCGCGCCCACGACCCCCGACGAGCGCCTGCGGCGCATCGGGGCCCGCGCCCGCGGCTTCATGTACACCGTGTCCGTCGTCGGCACCACCGGCGAGCGCGCGGCGCTCAGCGACGCCTACGCGGACGTGGTGGCGCGCGCCAAGCGGGCGACCGAGGTGCCCGTCGCGCTCGGCTTCGGCATCTCGACCCCCGAGCAGGCCGCCCAGGCGGCGGACGCCGGGGCCGACGGGGTCATCGTCGGCAGCCGCCTGGTGCGCGCCGTCGCCGACGGCGAGGACGTGGGCGCGCTCGTCGCCGAGTTCACCGCCGCGCTGGCCTGAGGAGCCGTGGCGGAGCTGCACGTCACCAACGGGGACGTGGCGGCGGGCGCGATCGCCGCGCGCCTCGGGGTGCGCCCGCTGCCGTGGCGCGACGTGCTGCACGAGGGGCCCGTGCCCCAGGGCACCGAGGAGGAGCTCGTCGAGGCCCGCGTGGCCTTCCTGGCCGCGCAGGGGTGGGCGGATGCGGACCGCGCCCGTGCGGAGCTCACGGGCCGCGACGCCGCGCTGCGCGCCGCGGTCGACCACGGCACCCGCGTCGTGCTCTGGTTCGAGGACGACCTCTACGACCAGCTGCAGCTGCTGCAGGTCCTCGACCGGCTGCGCGACCACCACGGCCCGATCCTGCTCGTCGACCTCCCGCGCCCGCCGCGCGGCGACCTCGGCGAGCCCTACGGCCATGCCCGAGCGCTCGGGCCCGGCGCGGTCGCCGGTGCCGGGCGCGCGTGGGCGGCGTTCCGCGCCCCGGACCCGCGCACCGTCCAGGCGGTGGCGCTGGTCGGCACGCCCGGGCTGCCCGACGTCGCCCCGGCGCTGTGGCGCCACCTCGAGCAGCTGCCTGCGGCGGGGGACGGGCTCGCCCGCACCGAGCGCCAGATCCTCGACGCCGTGCGCGAGGGCGCCCGCTCGCCCGGCGAGGCGTTCCTCGCGGTGAGCGCGGCCGACGAGCGGCCGTTCCTGGCCGACAGCGCGTTCGCGGCCTGGCTGGCCGGGCTCATGGGCGGCGAGACGCCGCTGGTCGCCTCGGTCGACGGCGCCCTGCGGCTCACCGACGCGGCGGAGGCGGTGCGCGCCGGCCGCGCCGACCGCTGGGCGCTCGGGGCGCCGGTGGACCGCTGGCACGGCGGCGTGCACCTCTCCGGGGTCACGCCCGCGTGGCGCTGGGACCGCGGCACGCGGCGCGTCGTCGCCGGGTGAGCGGCCCGCCGGGCGCGGGACGGCCAGCATCCCCCCGACGGGCGCTCAGGTAGACTGACCCGCCGCATGGGACTGCTGCTCGCCACCACCGCCGGCCTCGTCGTCTGGCTCGTCCTCTGGGCCCTCGGGGCCAGCGGACTCGACGCCTTCCTGATCACCGCGGTCATCGTCCTCGTCGCCGCGACGGGGCGGATGCTCGTCCCGTACCTGCCCAACCGCAACGACTGACGCGCCGGCGCCGCCTGGCCCGTTGATCCGCCGCGCGCCTACTGTCGCCCTGGCCATCGCGCTCGTGGCGATGGGGCTCCTGCTCGCCGGCTGCGGGGGCGGGGGCGACAACTCGACGACCACCGGGTCGTCGGTGCTGACCGTCTACTCGAGCCTGCCGCTGCAGGGCCCGACCGCCGCCGAGTCCCGCGCGGTCCTCAACGGCGAGAAGCTCGCGCTGATCGAGCAGGACGGCCGCATCGGCGACCTGACCGTCAAGCTGGTCGCCCTGGACGACGCCACGGCGCAGCGGCAGGGCTGGGACCCGGGGCAGACGAGCCGCAACGCCCGGCGCGCCGTGCAGGACCGCTCCGCGATCGCCTACCTGGGCGAGTCGGACTCCGGCGCGACGGCGATCTCGCTGCCGATCCTCAACTCGGACAGCCTGCTGCAGGTGAGCCCGCTGAGCACCTACGTCGGGCTGACGAAGACCGCCGGCGCGGACAAGGGCGAGCCCGAGAAGTACTACCCGTCGGGCAAGCGCACGTTCGGCCGGGTCGTCCCGGCCGACGACATCCAGGCCGCCGCCCAGCTCGAGTGGCAGGCGCAGGACGGCTGCACGCGGCCGTTCGTCCTCGACGACCGCTCCTTCGACGGGCGCGGCATCGCCGACGAGGTGCGCCGCCAGGCCGTGCAGGACGGGCGGCCCGTGGCCGGCGACGCCAGCGTCGCGAGTGAGAGCGACATCGGCGACGCCGTCAAGGCGGTCACGGACAGCGGCGCGGACTGCGTCTTCTTCGGCGGCACCCAGCAGTCGTGGACCGCGGCGCTGCTGACCGCGCTGCACCGCGCGCTGCCGGAGGGCCGCATCTATGCGTCGGCCGAGCTGGCCACCGACCAGTTCGTCCGCACCGTCCCGCCCGCCGTCCAGGGCAGCCTGCGGCTCACGAGCCCGGTGCTGCCGACCCGCGTGCACCCGCCGGCCGCCGCCGCCTTCGAGGCGAGCTACCGCCGGACCTTCCGCGAGAGCGCGCCACCGCAGGCCATCTACGGCTACGAGGCCATGAAGACGATCCTCGTCTCGATCAACAACGCCCGCGGCAGGGGCAACGACCGCGACGCCGTCCGGCGCCAGTTCTTCCGCATCCGCAACCGCGACTCCGTGCTCGGGTCCTACTCGATCGACGCCGACGGCGACACCACGATCGACGACTACGGCCTCTACGAGGTCCGCAGCGGCCTGCTGCACTTCCTGCGCAAGCTCGACACGCAGAAGGGCTGACCCCCGCGGACCCGCGCCGGCGCCCGGCTACGATGGGCTCGGATGCCCGACGACGCCGGCCGCCAGCCCGCAGACGCACCGCGTCAGCGCCCCGCGCCGGCGCCCGGCGGAAACCGTCGCGCGGGCGGTCAGGGCGAAGGCGAGCCCCGGACCCCGTGGCGCGTGGACCCAGCGCCCGACGGCCGCGGCAAGCAGCCGGAGCGCCGGCCGCCGACCGGCATGAGCTGGCGGCGCTTCGGGATCCTGCTGCTCATCACCTTCGTGGTGTCCAACCTGATCGTCGCCGTCCTGCCGGGCGGCGAGGCCCCGGCGCGCGTCTCCTACACGCCGTTCTTCCTGCAACAGGTCCAGGCGGGCAACGTGAAGGTCATCTCCGCGCGCGGCGAGTCGGTGTCGGGTCAGTTCAAGAAGGCGGTGGACCCGCCGGGCAAGGCGGGCAAGACCACGGAGTTCACGACCGAGATCCCCACGTTCGCCAACGCGACCCAGCTTTCCAACCTCCTGCAGCAGAAGGGGGTCGAGGTCAACGCGGACCCGCCCAACCAGGGGCGCAGCCTGCTGGGCCAGCTGCTGATCTCGCTGCTGCCGTTCGTCCTGATCATCGGCCTGTTCGTGTTCCTCGCCCGCCGCGCGGCCAGCGGCGCGGGCGGCCTGGGCCAGCAGTTCGGCCGGACCCGGGCCAAGCGCGTGGAGACCGGGTCGACGCGGACCACCTTCGAGGACGTCGCCGGCATCGACGAGGCCGAGGACGAGCTCAAGGAGATCGTCGACTTCCTGCGCCGGCCGGAGAAGTACCAGGCGCTCGGGGCGAAGATCCCCCGCGGCGTGCTGCTGTCGGGCGCGCCCGGCACCGGCAAGACGCTGCTGGCGCGCGCCATGGCCGGGGAGGCCGAGGTCCCGTTCTTCAGCGCGTCGGCCGCGGAGTTCATCGAGATGATCGTCGGCGTGGGCGCCTCGCGCGTCCGCGACCTCTTCGAGGAGGCCAAGAAGGCCGCGCCGGCGATCATCTTCATCGACGAGCTCGACGCGATCGGCCGCGCGCGCGGCGGCAACCAGGGCCTCGGTGGGCACGACGAGCGCGAGCAGACCCTCAACCAGGTCCTGACCGAGATGGACGGCTTCGACCCGTCGATCGGGGTCATCGTCCTGGCGGCGACGAACCGGCCCGAGGTGCTCGACTCCGCGCTGCTGCGGCCGGGGCGCTTCGACCGCCGCGTGGTCGTCCAGTCGCCGGACAAGGTCGGACGGCGCAAGATCCTCGAGGTCCACACGCGCTCCGTGCCGGTCGACCCCAGCGTCGACCTCGACGCGATCGCCTCCAGCACGCCCGGCATGGTGGGCGCCGACCTGGCCAACCTGGTCAACGAGGCCGCCCTGCTCGCCGCCCGCCGCGGGCACCCCACCGTGGTCAACGAGGACTTCACCGACGCCTTGGAGAAGGTCATCCTCGGCGCCGAGCGCAAGGTCGTCATGAGCGACGACGAGCGCGAGCGCACCGCCTACCACGAGGCGGGACATGCGCTGGTGGGCATGCTGACCGCGGGCGCCGACCCCGTGCGGAAGATCTCGATCATCCCGCGCGGCCAGGCGCTCGGCGTCACGGTCTCGGCACCCGAGGCCGACCGCTTCAACTACGACGAGGCCTACCTGCGCTCGAAGATCCTCGTGGCGCTCGGCGGCCGCGTGGCCGAGGAGGTCGTCTACGGGACGATCACCACGGGGGCCGAGTCCGACATCCAGCAGCTCACGCAGATAACGCGCGGCATGGTGACGCGCTGGGGGATGAGCGAGGCGATCGGGCCGATCGCCGTCGACGGGGCCGAGGCGCAGAACGCACTGCTGCCCGGCGCGTCGGCGACCTCCGAGTCCACCCAGCAGCTCATCGACGCCGAGGTGCGCCGCATCGTCGACGAGGCGCACCACGACGTCTCCCTGCTGCTCGGCCGGCACCGCGAGCAGCTCGAGTCGCTCACCCGCACCCTGCTCGAGCGGGAGACCCTCGACGAGGCGGACGCCTACGCGGCCGCCGGCGTCGAGCGCCACCCCGCTCCGCAGACCGCCTAGCGCCGTCCCAGCGCGTCGGCCAGCGCCTCGTCCAGGTCGGGGTGCCGGTAGGCGTAGCCCTCCTGCAGCGGCCGGATCGGGACGGCCCGCTGGCCCTCGGTGACGATCTCGCTCATCTCGCCGAAGAGCAGCTTGACGGCGAGGCCGGGGACCGGGGCGAAGGCGGGGCGGTGCAGCGCGCGGCCGAGCGCCTTCGAGAACGCCTTGTTGGTGACGGGCTCGGGGGCGGAGCCGTTGTAGGCGCCGCTCCAGTCGCCGTCCAGCGCGGCGAGGTAGAGCCCGACGATGTCGTCGACGTGGATCCACGGCAGGTACTGCTCGCCGCCGGCGACGGGGCCGCCGACGCCGGCCTTGAACGGCGGCAGCATCGTCTTCAGCGCGCCGCCGCTGCGGTCCAGGACCACGCCGGTGCGGATGTGGACGACCCGCACGCCGAGCGGCGCGGCCTTGGCGGCCTCGGCCTCCCAACTGACGCAGACGCGGGCGAGGAAGTCGTCGCCGGGCGGCGTGGACTCCTCGATGACCTCGTCGCCGTGCGGGCCGTAGTAGCCGACGGCGGAGGACGCGACGAGCGCGGCGGGCCGCGGCTCGGCCTCGAGCAGCCCCGCCACCAGGTTGCGGGTGCCGACCTCGCGGGACCGCTGGATGGCCTGCTTGGTCGCCGCGGTCCAGCGCTGGGCGACCGGCTCGCCCGCGAGGTGCACGACGGCGTCGCGCCCGTCGAGCGCGTCGCGCGGCGCGGGCCCGGCCATCGGGTCCCAGGCGATCGCCTCGACGCCGAGCGCGGCGCGCGCCTTCTCCGGGCTCCGGGACAGCACGGTCACGCGGTCGCCCCGCGCCTTCAGGGCCTCGACGAGACGGCTGCCGATGAGGCCCGTCGCGCCGGTCAGGGTGACGTTCATGCCCGGGGTACGGTGACGCCGATGCGCCCGATCAGGACGCGCCGCGCATCCGCTCGGTGTCGATGGCGGCGAAGCCGATCGTCCCCTGCCCGGCCTGCGCCGCACCCGAGGCGCGCGCCTCCTGGGCCACCGCGTCGGCCACGGCCGGCGCCACGTCGCGGTTGAAGACGGAGGGGATGATGTAGTCCTCGCGCAGCTCGCCGTCGCCCACGATCCCGGCGATCGCGCGTGCCGCGGCGGTCTTCATCGGCTCGGTGATCTGCTGGGCTCGGACGTCCAGCGCGCCCCGGAAGATGCCGGGGAAGGCCAGCACGTTGTTGATCTGGTTGGGGTAGTCCGAGCGCCCCGTGGCGATGATCCGCGCGTAGGGCGCGGCCTCCTCCGGCGCGACCTCCGGGTTCGGGTTGGCCATCGCGAAGACCATCGCGTCCGGCGCCATCGCGGCCAGCGCCTCGGCGGGGAAGATCCGGGCGCCCGACAGGCCGATGAAGAGGTCGCAGCCGTCGAGCGCGCCGACCGGCGCGCCGCTGAGGCCGTCCGGGTTCGTCGACTCGGCGTACCAGCGCTTCACGGCGTTCATGGAGCCGTCGAGGTAGTCGGGCCGCTGCGTGGAGACCAGGCCCTTGGAGTCGGCGCCGACGATGTGGCCGACGCCCGCCTCCATGAGGATCTTCGTCACGGCGACGCCGGCGGCGCCGAGGCCCGTGACGAGCACGCGCAGGTCGGCGACGTCGCGGCCCGTGAGCTTGCACGCGTTCAGCAGCGCGGCGAGCACGACGACCGCCGTGCCGTGCTGGTCGTCGTGGAACACGGGGATGGACAGCTCCGCCTTGAGGCGGTCCTCGATCTCGAAGCAGCGCGGGGCGCTGATGTCCTCGAGGTTGATGCCGCCGAAGGTCGGGGCGATCCGCCGGACGGTCTCCACGATCTCGTCGGTGTCCTTGGTGTCCAGGCAGATCGGGAAGGCGTCGACGCCGGCGAACTCCTTGAACAGCATCGCCTTGCCCTCCATCACCGGCATCGCCGCCTCCGGGCCGATGTCGCCGAGGCCGAGGACCGCCGTCCCGTCGCTCACGACCGCCACGGTGTTGCGCTTGATCGTGTACTGGAAGGCCTTGTCGGGGTTCTCGGCGATGGCGCTGCACACCCGCGCGACGCCCGGGGTGTAGGCCATCGAGAGGTCGTCGCGCGTCCGCAGCGGCGACTTGTTGTGCAGCTCGATCTTGCCGCCCACGTGCAGCAGGAACGTGCGGTCGGTCGTGTCGACCACGCGGGCGCCGTCGAGGGCGTCGATCGCGGCGACGATGTCGTCCCAGTGGGACGGGTCGGCCGCGTCGACGGTGATGTCCCGCAGCAGCTGCTGGTCGGTGACCTCGACGAGGTCCACCGCGCCGATCACGCCGCCGGCCTGGCCGATCGCCCCCGCGACCTGCCCGAGCATCCCCGGCTTGTGGGCGATCTCGACCCGGATGGTCAGGGAGAACTGGGCGGAGGGGGTGGTGGGCACGAGCGGGAGGATGCCAAACGGCCCAGGTAGTGTTCTCCCATGGCCAAGTGGACCGCAGCGGACATCCCCCGGCAGGACGACCGCACGTTCGTCGTCACGGGCGCCAACAGCGGCATCGGGCTCGAGGCGGCCCGCGCCCTGGCGGGCGCCGGCGCGCGGGTCGTCATGGCCGTGCGCGACACGGCGAAGGGGTCCGCCGCCGCGGCGGGCGTCACCGGCGACGTGGAGGTCCGGCAGCTCGACCTGGCCTCGCTGGACTCCGTGCGGGCCTTCGCGGCCGACCTCGCGGGCCCCGTGGACGTCCTCGTGAACAACGCGGGGGTCATGGCACTGCCCCACCGGACGACCGCCGACGGGTTCGAGATGCAGTTCGGCACGAACCACCTCGGGCACTTCGCGCTCACGGGGCTGCTGCTCGACCGCCTGACCGATCGCGTCGTGACGGTCTCCAGCGGCGCGCACCGCATCGGCAAGATCGACTTCGACGACCTCCAGCACGAGAAGTCCTACCGCCGCTGGGAGGCCTACGGGCAGTCCAAGCTGGCCAACCTGCTGTTCACCTACGAGCTGCAGCGGCGCCTGACCGCGGCCGGCTCCGCGCGCAAGGCGGTCGCCGCGCACCCGGGCTACGCCGCGACGAACCTGCAGTTCCACACGGAGTCCTTCCAGGACGCGGCCATGAGCGTGTTCAACAAGCTGGTGGCCCAGAGCGCGGAGAAGGGCGCCCTGCCGACGCTCTACGCCGCCACGGTGCCCGACATCCCGCCCGCGGCCTTCGTCGGCCCGGACGGCCTCGGGGAGCAGCGGGGGCACCCGAAGCTCGTCGGCTCGAGCTCGCGCTCCAAGGACGAGGCCGCCGCGGCCCGGCTGTGGACGGAGTCCGAGCGCCTGACCGGCGTCCGCTACGCGTTCGACGCGCCCGCGGCCGCCTGAGCCCCCGGCGCGTGGACGACGACGCGCGCAGCCGTCGCGCCACGGCCTTCGGCCCCGGTGCCGTGGCGTACGAGCGCGGGCGCCCCGAGTACCCGCGGGAGGCGCTGGCGTGGTGCCTGCCCGACGGCGCGCGGCGCGTGCTCGACCTCGGGGCGGGCACGGGCAAGCTCACCCGCGGGCTGCTCGATCTCGGCGTGGAGGTCGTGGCCGTCGAGCCGCTCGCAGAGCTGCGCGCGCTGATCCCCGCCGCCGCGCACGCGCTCGACGGCCACGCCGAGGCGATCCCGCTGCCCGACGGCGCCGTCGACGCGGTCCTGGTGGGCCAGGCCTACCACTGGTTCGATGCCGAGCGGGCCCTGCCCGAGATGGCGCGGGTGCTGCGCCCCGGCGGCACGCTGGGGCTGCTGTGGAACATCCTCGACGACGAGGCCCAGCCGTGGGTCGCGGCGGTCGCCGACGCCTGCAACGCGGAGGATCGGGCGCGCCTGGTCCGCCAGGCCGCCGAGCCGCCCTTCCACGGGCGCGCGGACCTCACCGATCCCCAGCGGCTGGTGGTGTCGCACGCGCAGGACCTCGACGTCGAGGGCCTCGTGGCGAACGTCGCCTCGCGCAGCACGACGATCCTGCTCGCCGAGGCCGAGCGAACGGCGCTCCTCGACCGCGTGCGCGAGCTCGCGCCGGCCGCGCGCTTCGCGCTGCCGTACCTGTGCGACGCCAGGCGGTCGCGACGCCGGTGAGGCCCCGGACCGGTCGCTAGGGTCCTCGATCGTGGCCGACCGCCCCGACGAGCTGTTCCTCATCGACGGCAACTCGCTCGCGTACCGCGCGTTCTTCGCGCTGCCCGAGTCGATCGCCACGTCGACCGGCATGCCGACGAACGCGATCTTCGGCTTCGCCTCGATGCTCGTGAAGCTCCTGACCGAGCACGGGACCAAGCCCACCATCGTCGTCTGGGACGCGGGCAACTCGGGCCGCAAGGAGATGAGCGCCGACTACAAGGCCCAGCGCACCTCGCGCCCGGACCTGCTCAAGGAGCAGTGGCCGCACCTCGCGCCGATCGCCGACGCCTTCGGCTATCGCAACGTGCACGTCGAGGGCTACGAGGCCGACGACGTCATCGCGTCCCTGGCCGAGAAGGCGCGGGCCGAGGGCATCCGCACCACCGTGGTGACCGGTGACCGCGACGCCTTCCAGATCATCGACGACGACGGCATGGTCACGATCATGGCGACGGGCCGCGGGATCACGGACACCAAGCTCTACGACCGCCAGGCCGTGATGGACCGCTACGGCATCCCGCCCGAGAGCATCCCCGACTTCTACGGCCTCAAGGGCGACACGTCGGACAACATCCCCGGCGTCCCGGGCATCGGCGACAAGACGGCCAGCGACCTGCTGCAGCGCTTCGGCGACCTGGACGGCGTGCTGAACTCGG
The DNA here is from genome assembly GCA_034664785.1 of Solirubrobacteraceae bacterium. Lineage (GTDB taxonomy): Bacteria > Actinomycetota > Thermoleophilia > Solirubrobacterales > Solirubrobacteraceae > Paraconexibacter. The sequence goes on along the minus strand of JAXDGY010000135.1, from coordinate 4,979 downwards.
TGGACGAGATCTCCGGCGCCAAGCGCAAGGAGAACCTCACCCTCCACGCCGACGCCGCGCGGCTGTCGAAGCGCCTCGCGACGATCCAGCGCGACGTCCCGGTGGAACTCGACCCGGCCGAGGTCGCGGCCCAGCAGCCCGACCGCTCGCGGCTGCGCGACGTGTTCCGCCAGTTCGAGCTGCGCGCGCCGCTGCAGCGCCTGGAGGAGGCCTTGGGCGACGCCGAGGAGGCGGCGCCGGCTCCGGTGGCCGAGCAGGAGGTCGGCCTCCCGGTGCGCGACGCGACGCTCGACGACGTGCGCGCGTTGCCCGCCGGGCTGGAGGTGGCCGTGGCGCTGCGGCTGCCCGAGGCCCCGGAGGGCGAGCTGTTCGCCCAGGAGGAGGCCCACCGCTTCGGGGTGGCGACGGACGACGTGGTGCTCATCGGCGTCTGCGACTCGGGCCAGGACCTCGTCGCGGCGCTCGGTGACCGGCCGATCGTCGCCCACGACGCCAAGGCGCTGGGAACGGTGCCGCCTCTCCTCGCCCACGACACCCTGCTCGGCGCCTACCTGCTGGAGCCGGCCCGCCGCGGCTACCCGTTCCGCGAGCTGTGCGAGGAGCGCGGCCTGGCCGCCGGGGTCGAGGACCCGGCGGGGGCGGACGCCGTCCTCGTGGCCGCGCTGGCCGCCTGGCAGCGCGAGCAGCTCGCCGACCGAGACCTCGAGGGCGTCATGGGGGAGATCGAGCTGCCGCTGGTCCCCGTGCTGCGTGACATGGAGCGCGCGGGGGTCAAGCTCAACCCGGAGCGGCTGGCCGCGATCAAGGACCGCGTCGACGAGGAGATCGCGGAGCTGGAGCGCGAGGTCTGGGACCTGGCCGGCGAGGAGTTCGTGCTCGGCTCGCCGCAGCAGCTCGGGCACGTCCTCTTCGAGAAGCTCGGCCTGTCCCGCAAGCGCCGCGGCAAGACCGGCTTCTCCACGGACGCCCGCGTGCTGCAGGCCATCCGCGACGAGCATCCCGTCATCCCGCGGATCGAGCGCTGGCGCGAGCTCAACCAGCTGTCGAAGACCTACCTGGACGTGCTGCCCGCGCTGGCCGACCGCGAGCAGCGCATCCACACCACCTTCCTGCAGGCGGTCGCGCAGACCGGCCGGCTGAGCTCCACGAACCCCAACATGCAGAACGTGCCGGTGCGGACGGAGCTCGGCCGCGAGATCCGGGGCTGCTTCGAGGCCGCCGAGGGGCACCTGCTCGTCTCGGCCGACTACTCCCAGGTCGAGCTGCGGATCCTGGCCCACGTCGCCGACGAGCCCGCGCTCAAGGAGATCTTCCTGCGCGGCGAGGACGTCCACACGGCCACCGCCTCGCAGGTCTTCGGGCGCCCGCCCGAGGAGCTCACGCCGATGGATCGCTCCAAGGCCAAGATGATCAACTACGGGATCGTCTACGGCCTGAGCGACTACGGCCTGGCCGACCGCCTGAACATCCCGCGCGAGGAGGCCAAGGCGTTCATCGACGCCTACCTGGAGCGCTTCGACCGCGTCGCCGCGTTCATGGCCGGGACGATCGAGCAGGCGACGGAGCGCGGCCACGTCACCACGCTCTACGGGCGGCGGCGCCAGATCCCGGAGCTCAAGGCGCGCAACTGGAACGTCCGGACGCTCGGCGAGCGCCTCGCGGTCAACACCGTCATCCAGGGCACGGCGGCCGACGTGCTCAAGCTCGCGATGATCCGCGCCGCCGCCGCGCTGCGCGAGGAGCGCCTGGCGACCCGCATGGTCCTCACCGTGCACGACGAGCTGCTCTTCGAGGCGCCCGAGGACGAGGTGGAGGCCGTCAAGACGCTCGCCGTGCGCGAGATGACCGCCCCGTGGACGTTCGAGCCGCCGCTCGCGGTCGACGTCGGCGCCGGGCGCTCCTGGCTGGACGCGAAGTAGCGGCCGCCGGCGCGAGGCGGCTTCAGCGCGGCGGGGGACCCGTCGAGGCCCGCTGCACGAAGGTCGCCGGGAGCCGCAGGGCGGGCCCGTGCGCGGCCGGATCCTCGATGACGCGCAGCGCCAGGCGGGCCGCCGCGCGCCCGAGCTCCTCGGAGGGCAGCCGGATCGTCGTGAGCGGCGGCGACAGGTGCGCGCCGAGCGGCACGTCGTTGTAGCCGACGACCGACAGGTGGGCCGGGCACGCCAGCCCGCGCTCGGCCATGGCCTCCATCGCGCCGACGGCCATGATGTCGCTCGGCACGAACACCGCCGTCGGATGGTCGGGGCCGTCGAGCAGGATCGCCATGAGCCGGCGCCCCTCCTCCAGCGTGGCGCTGGCCGCGTGGGCGCCGACGCTCACGTCGCGCAGCCCCTCGAGACGCACGCCCTCGGCGAAGCCCTGGCTGCGGCGCACGAACGTGTCGATGTCGGCCGGCCCCAGCAGCTGCGCCGCGGTCCGGTGGCCCAGCCGCGCGAGGTGCGCGGCGGCCAGTCCCCCGCCGTGGACGTCGTCGTGGACGACCGTGGCGAAGCCGTCGCCGGGCAGGCTGCGGACCGCGAGGACGATCGGCACCCCGCGCGCCGAGACCTGCTGCAGCGTGGGCTCGTCACCCAGGTGCGTCGCGGCGGTGATGATGGCGTCCACGCGCCGCTGGACCAGGCCGAGCAGCACCCGCTCGAGGCGGTCCTCGTCCTCCAGGGTCTCCGCGATCAGCGGGACGATGCCCTGCTCCTCCATCACCGTCGAGATGCCGCGGATGAGCGGGCCGAGGTACGGGTTGGCCAGGTCGGCGACGACCACGCCGATCGTCGCGGTCCGCCCGCGCTTGAGGCCCGCGGCCACGAGGTCGGGGGCGTAGCGCAGCTCGGCCGCGGCCGCGCGGACGCGTGCCACGGTCGCCTCGCTGATGCGCCCGACCTGGGAGGCGTCGAGCGCGCGCGAGGCCGTCGAGATGTGCACCTGCGCGCGGTCGGCGACCTCGCGGAGGGTCGCGGGATGCCCCGGGGCGGGCGTGGGGGGACGGGGCTCGGCGGGGTCGGGGTCGGTCATGCGTGGGGCGTGCCTGGCGCGCATCCGACGCTATCGCCAGAGGCGGATCCGTCGTGCGCGGTCCATCTTGACAAACGTTTGCACAAGCGGCTAGCTTGACAGTGGGTCAAGCAGCACTGCACGGCCTCGACCGCATCCGTCACCGAAGGAGATCAGCATGGCCAGCGCACCGAGGACCGAGAGCAACGGGCACAAGCTCACGGAGACGGGGAAGGGGCTCGACCTGTCGTTCCTGGGCAAGCCGCACGAGCACGACCCGCGGCGCATCTACTCCACGACGGGCACCGACTGGCAGGCCCGCGTCGACTTCGACCGGATGCGCAAGGACCGGCTTGCCCGCGCCCGGATGAAGATGGAGCAACTCGACCTCGGGGCGGTCGTCTGCTTCGTGGGCGAGAACGTCCGCTACCTCACCGGCGTCTTCCAGGGCAACTGGAAGAACAACATCTTCATCCGCTACGCGGTGCTGCCGCGCGGCGGCGAGCCCGTGCTGTTCGAGACGGCGGGCTCCGACTTCGAGTGCGCGAAGATCGATGCGCCCTGGCTGGAAGGCCGCATCCGGCCGGCGATCACGTGGAAGTGGGCCGAGACCGCCGAGGAGATGATGGCCGACAAGATGGTGCGGTCGATCGTCGACGTCCTCAAGGAGGCGGGCGTCGAGGGCGAGCCGATCGGCATCGACATCGCCGACCCCTCGGCCTCCGCGGCCTTCTCGCGCGCCGGGCTGAACATGGTCAGCGCCTGGCCGGTGATGTCCAAGGCCCGCGTCGTCAAGACGCCCGACGAGCTCGAGTGCCTGAAGATCTCCAGCGCCATCGGCGACACGTCGTTCTGGAAGATCGAGAACGAGTGGCTGAAGCCCGGCGTGAAGGAGTCCTTCATCACCGCCAAGGTGAACGAGTACCTCTACGAGCAGGGCTTCGACTTCGTCTACGACATCATCGTCGCCTCGGGCGGCAACACGAGCCCGTACCGCCGCTGGCACACCGACAAGGTCATCCGCCAGGGCGACCTGGTCATCATCGACCAGAACGCGGTCGGGCCCGGCGGCTACTTCGTCGACTTCGTGCGCTGCTTCAAGGTCGACGCGCCGCTCACCCCGAAGGAGAAGGACCTCTACAAGGAGTGCTACGAGTCGATGTACGCGGCGATCGGCGAGATGAAGGCGGGCAACACCACGGCGGACGTGGCGGCGAAGCTGCCGAAATACGCCGACGACGAGCACGGCACGGTCACCCTCCAGCAGTTCGCACACTCGATCGGCCTGTCGCTGTACGAGGGCATGTGGATATCGCGGGCGTACTCGCTCGAATATCCCGTCGAGCTCCAGGAGAACATGTACTTCGCGGCCGAGACGTTCGCGGGGCACCCCGGCCTGGAGCAGACGGTGCGACTGGAGGAGAACCTGCTCGTCACGAAGGACGGGCCCGTGATGTTCACCAAGCACCCGTTCTACGACGAGGCACTGGCCTGACAGGCGCGGCCCCCAGCTTCCCGGACCTCGAGGGCCGCGTGGCCCTCGTGACGGGCGGCTCGCGGGGGATCGGGGCGGCGACGTGCATTGCGCTCGCCGCGAACGGCGTGAAGGTGGCGGTGAACGGCCGCGATCCCGACGCGATCGCGGCGGTGGTCGCCGAGGTGACCGCGGCGGGCGGCACCGCGATCGGCGCGCCTGCCGACGTCTGCAGCTGGGACCAGACCGAGGGCATGCGCGAGCTCATCGAGGCGGAGCTCGGCCCGGTGGACATCCTCGCGCCCTTCGCGGGCGGGTTCTGGGCCTACACGCCGGCTCACGAGATCACCGAGGAGGAGTGGCACGCGGTGCTCGACGCCAACCTGACCTCGACGTTCCTGACCGTCAAGGCCTTCCTGCCGTCGATGATCGAGCGGCGCCACGGCGCCATCGTCACGATGGCGTCGAACGCGGCGCGTTCGCTGGACGCGACTCTGACCGCGTCCTACGCGGCGGC
>JAXDGY010000134.1:0-5276 GCA_034664785.1 Solirubrobacteraceae bacterium | reverse complement strand
GGCGGGAACTTCCACGCGATCGCCCAGCGCGGGTCGCGCCCGACGACGCCCAGGCGCCGCTGCAGCTCGATCTGGTCGACCTTGACCACCACGCCGTCGATCTCGAAGTCCAGCGCGCCGCGGCGGTCCTGCCACGCCAGGCACTGGCGGACGACCTCGTCCTCGTCCTCCAGGCGGACGATGTCGTCGTTGACCGGGAAGCCGTGCTCGCGCAGCCAGCCCAGCGCCTCATGGTGGCTGTCGAACGACAGGCCCTCGGTCACGCCCACCGCGTAGGCCCAGAAGGACAGGGGCCGCTCGGCGGTCAGGCGGGGGTCGAGCTGGCGGATCGTCCCGGCCGCTGAGTTGCGGGGGTTCATGAACGTCGACAGCCCCTGCTCGGCGCGCCGCTCGTTGAGCGCCGCGAAGTCCGCGAGGCTCATGTACACCTCGCCGCGCACCTCGAGCAGCGGCGGCGCCCCTTCGATGCGCTGCGGGATCGCCGCGATGGTCCGCAGGTTGTGCGTGACGTCCTCGCCGATCTCGCCGTTGCCGCGGGTGGCCCCGCGCTCCAGGACGCCGTCGCGGTAGACCAGCGACATCGCCAGGCCGTCGATCTTCGGCTCGCACACGAACGCGAAGCCCGGGTCCTCGATCCCCTCGCGCGCGAGATGGTTGCGCATGCGCGCCACCCAGGCGCGCAGCTCCTCCTCGCTGCGCGCGTTGGCCAGGGACAGCATCGGCTGCAGGTGGGTGACCTTCTGCAGCGCGCTGACCGGCTCGCCCCCGACGCGCTGGGTCGGCGAGTCCGGCGTGACGAGCTCCGGGTGCTCGGCCTCGATGCGACGCAACTCGTCGAGCAGCGCGTCGTAGTCGTCGTCGCCGATCTCCGGGTCGTCGAGGACGTAGTAGCGGTGCCCGTGGTAGGCGAGCTGCTCCCGCAGCTCGGCCGCCCGCTGCTCCACGTCGGTCGTCCCGCCCGCCATCGCCGCCCCCGGATCAGTCCCTGAGCTCGCGCACCGCCGGCGCGAGGAGCCGGTCGAGCTGGGACATGGACAGCGGGCCGATCCCGTCGTGATGGGTCAGGTCCAGGTGCAGCGGGCTCACCGCGATCCGCCCGGCGTGCACGGCGGCCAGGTCGGTGCCCGGCTCGTCCTCGAACCCGGGCTCCGCGCCGTAGATCCAGTAGCGCCGCCGCTCCGGGCTCAGCTCCTCGTGGAGCTTGAGCTGGTCGCGGTAGATCCGCTTGCCGAGCCGGGCGACCTCGATGCCCTCGGGCTCCCCCGCCGGCACGTTGACGTTCAACAGGGTCGAGGGCGGCAGCGGCACGTCGTCGAGCTCCTCCACGACCCGCGCGGCGAACCGGGCGGCGTGGTCGAAGGAGAAGTCGCGGCCCAGGCGGAAGTCCATCTCGCGCGCCGTGGACTGCTGGGAGACGGCGATCGCCGGCAGTCCCAGCACGAGGCCTTCGAAGGCCGCGGCGACGGTCCCCGAGTACGTCACGTCGTCCCCGAGGTTCGCGCCGTGGTTGATCCCGGCGACGACGATCTCGGGCGTCCAGCCATCGACGAGCCCGAGCGCCGCGAGCCGCACGCAGTCGACCGGCGTGCCGTCGGTGGCATAGCCGTGCCCCCCGTCGTCGAAGCCCACCCGCTCCACGACCAGCGGCTTGCGGGTGGTGATGCCGCGCCCGATGGCCGACCGGTTGCCGTCCGGCGCGATCGTCTGCAGGTCGACCCCCGGTACCTCGAGCAGCGCCCGCCGGAGGACCAGCAGGCCCTCCGCGTCGATGCCGTCGTCGTTGGTCAGCAGCACGCGCATGGACGCCGGAGGATAGGGGCAGGGCCGGAGGCCGGCACGCCCGCGACGGGCGCCGGGTCAGCCCGCCGCACGGAGCGGCTCGGCCGCGCGACGGCCGCCATCCGCGTAGGCCACGCTCGTCAGCGCCAGTCCGTGCGGCGGCGCCGTCGGCCCCGCCTCGCGGCGGTGCGCGCCGGTCAGCAGCGCCTCGAAGGACGCCACGCTGCGCGTCCCCCGGCCGACCTCGAGCATCGTCCCCACGAGCGACCGGTTCATGTGGCGCAGGAAGGCGTCGGCCTCGATCCAGAACTCGAGGCCCTCGGCCTCCGCCCGCCACTCGGCCCGCACCACGCGGCGCTCGAAGCGCACGTGGTCGGTCTCGCTGGGCGTGAACGCCGTGAAGTCGTGCGGGCCGACCAGCGCCGCCGCACAGGCGTCCAGCGCGTCCCGATCGAGCTGGGGCCCGGGGACGTGCAGGGCGGTGCGGCGCTCGAAGACCGACCGGGCCGTGCGGGTCAGCAGCCGGTAGCGGTAGGTGCGCGACGTCGCATCGGCCCGGGCGTCGAAGCCATCCGGGACCTCATCGCACGCGAGGACGGCCACGTCGTCGGCGAGCAGCGCGTTGAGCCCGAGGATCCGGACGGGCGGCCCGGGGTACGAGGCGACCTGGCCCCAGGCGTGGACCCCGCGATCCGTGCGCCCGGCGACCGTCAGGGTCACGGGGTCGCGCAGCAGGACAGCCAGGGCGCGCTCGAGGTCGCCCTGCACGGAGCGCAGCCCGGGCTGGACCGCCCAACCGGCGAAGTCGGTGCCGTCGTACTCGATGAGCAGCCTCGCGGCCATGCGGGCGCGAGTGTAGGCAGTCGCCGCCCGCCATCCCACCAGGCCCCGCATCGCACGTCCGGTGAGACGAAGTCGAAGCCGGGCGGGCGCGCCGCACGGAGCCGGCCAGGCTGCAAGCACCCACCGAGACGGCCCGGACCGGCGCCCGTCCGGCGCGGGCGGAGAGCAGGCGCGCTGAGCGGCTCGCGCGCGGCGAACGCCGATCGGACGGGGCGCGGCGGCCGCCCCCGACCGGATCCGGGTGCAAGCGCGAAGCGCCCGGTCGGGGGCGGTTGCCGCGCCCCGTCCCACCACCAACGCCGAGGGCCCGCACGCAGCGGGCCCTCAACCACAACAGACGAAGCGGCGGAAACTAGACCAGCTCGAGGAACACCATCTCGGTCGCATCCGACCGACGCGGGCCGAGCTTGAGGATGCGGGTGTAGCCGCCCGGGCGCTCCGCGTACCGCGGGGCGACCTCCTCGAACAGCTTGTGCACGGTGAACTTGTCCTGCCCCAGCGCGCTCAGCGCCTGGCGCCGGGCGTGCAGGTCGCCGCGCTTGGCCAGCGTGATGAGCTCCTCGAGCTCGGGCTTGACGGCCTTGGCCTTGGCCTCGCTGGTCTTGATGCGCTCGTGCTGGATGACCTCCTTGCAGAGGTTGGCCAGCAGCGCCTTGCGATGGGCGCTGTCGCGGCTGAGCTTGTGACGGGTCTTCTGGTGGCGCATGGCGGAGCTCCTGGCGGCAGTCGTGGATCAGTCGTCGCGCAGGTCCAGGCCGCGCGCGTGGAGCGTCTCGATGACCTCGTCGATCGACTTCTTGCCGAAGTTCGGGATCGCGTTGAGCTCACCCTCGGACTTCGAGATGAGGTCGCCGACCGTCTGGATGCCGGCGCGCTTGAGGCAGTTGTAGGACCGGACGCCGAGCTCGAGCTCCTCGATGAGGATGTCGTGCATCGGGCCGGCCGAGCCCGGGCCACCGGCGCCGTTGGCGCCACCGGCGGCGCCGTTCATGGCCTCGAGCGAGCCCGGGCCGCCGGGGCCGGCGCGCAGCTCCTCGACGCGGTCGGGGTCGGTGAAGATCGACAGCTGGGCGATGAGGATCTCGGCGGCCTCGCGCAGCGCGGCGGTCGGCTCGATCGAGCCGTCCGTCTCGATGTCGAGCGAGAGCTTGTCGAAGTCGGTCTTCTGGCCGACGCGGGCGCCCTCGACGGCGTAGGCGACGCGCTTGACCGGGGAGAAGATCGAGTCGATCGGGATGACGCCGATGGGCTGGTCGGGGGACTTGTTGTCCTCCGCCTGGCGGTAGCCGCGACCGCGGCCGACCGTCAGGTACAGCTCCAGCTTGGTCTTCTTCTCGAGCGTGGCGATGTGCACGTCCGGGTTGAGGATCTCGACGCCGGCGGGCAGGTCGATGTCCTTGGCGGTGATGTCACCGGGGCCGGTGACCACGAGCGGAGCCTCGACCTCGGTGGCGTCGGAGTGCATCTTGCACACGACCTCCTTGAGGTTGAGCACGATGTCGGTCACGTCCTCCTTGACGCCCTTGATCGTCGAGAACTCGTGGGCCACGCCCTCGATCCGGACGCTCGTGACGGCCGCCCCCGCGAGGGAGGAGAGGAGCACGCGGCGCAGCGAGTTGCCGAAGGTGTAGCCGAAGCCGCGATCGAGGGGCTCGATCGTGAACGTGCCGCGGTTGTCCTCGACGGATTCGCTGGTGATCCGGGGGATCTGGAAGTCGAGCATCTGGGGGTCCTGTTCGTTCGTATCCGGTCCGGCGCTGGAGGGATGGCGCCGGCTGCACCCGCGCGCTCCGCCTTCAGGGGGATGGATGCGCGCGGGGTTCTGGGTCTTGGACTACTTGGAGTACAGCTCGACGATGAGCTGCTCCTGCACCGGCGCGGTGATCTCGCGGCGCTCCGGCTGGCGGAGGACCTTCGCGGTCAGCGCGTCGTGGTCGGCCTGCAGCCAGGCCGGCACCTGGGCGGTGAGCTCGGTGGCGTCCTGGATGATCGGCGCGGCCGGGGTCTCGGCCTTGACGGCGATGACGTCGCCCTCCTTGAGCTGGTAGCTCGGGATGTCGACGCGACGGCCGTTGATCGTCCAGTGCCCGTGGCGGATGAGCTGGCGGGCCTGACGGCGCGAGGCGGCGAAGCCGAGGCGGACGAGCACGTTGTCGAAGCGGCGCTCGAGGATCTGGAGCAGGTTCTCGCCGGTGATCCCGGGCTGGCGGGAGGCCTTGTCGTAGTACTGGCGGAACTGCTTCTCGAGCACGCCGTAGTAGCGGCGGGCCTTCTGCTTCTCGCGCAGCTGGACACGGTACTCCGACTGCTTCTGACGGCCGCGGCCGTGATCGCCAGGCGGGTACGCGCGCCGCTCGACGCCGCACTTGTCGGTCAGGCAGCGCTCACCCTTGAGGAAGAGCTTCTGGCCTTCGCGGCGGCACTGCTTGCACTGGGGAGAGGTGTCTCGAGCCATGGTCGCTTCTGCCTTACGTCTAGACGCGGCGCCGCTTGCGGGGGCGGCAGCCGTTGTGGGCCTGCGGGGTGACGTCCTTGACGCCGGTGACCTCGAGGCCCGCGGCCTGGAGGGAGCGGATCGCGGTCTCGCGACCGGAGCCGGGGCCCTTCACGAAGACCTCGACCTTCTGGAGGCCCTGCTCGATGCCCTTGCGGGC
>JAXDGY010000133.1:0-7028 GCA_034664785.1 Solirubrobacteraceae bacterium | reverse complement strand
CCCGCGCCGCGTTCGAGTTCGCCACGGCCTACTCGAAGGAGCGCGTCCAGTTCGGCGTGCCGATCGCGATGCACCAGGCGATCCAGTTCATGATCGCCGACATGGCGACCAAGGTGCACCTGTCGCGCCTGGCCACGTGGAACTCGGCCGTCCTGCTCGACCAGGGCAAGCGCAACACGCTCGAGTCCTCGCACGCCAAGCGCTTCGCCGCGGACACCGCGATGGAGGTCACCACGGACGCCGTGCAGGTCTACGGCGGCTACGGCTTCATCAAGGAGTACCCCGTCGAGAAGCTCATGCGCGACGCCAAGATCATGCAGCTCTACGAGGGCACGTCGCAGATCCAGCGCCTCGTGATCGCCCGCGAGACGCTGCTGCCGCGCCGCGTCGAGGAGCCCGCCACCGCCTGAGCGGAGCCCCGCGCGCCTGCCGGACCGGAGGACCGCCCACGGGCGGTCCTCCGTCGTCGGCGGGCCCGTGCGTGCGCCGGTCGCCCACGCCGTGACGGCATACTGGCCTGATGTCCCAGCGAGCGACGCAGGAGGCGGTCGCCGGCGCCGCGCCGCTGGACCAGGCGCGGGCAGCCGCCGGCGGGCGCGGGGCCGGCTCGTCGGACCCGCTCGTCGCGGAGCTGCGCAGGGCCGGCCTGCTGCAGGCCCTCGTCCTGCACTTCCTCGGCGGCGGGCCGTCCTACGGCAACCAGCTCATGGAGCGCGTGGGCGCGGCCACCGGCGGCCTGCTGGCCGTCAACCCCAACACGATGTACCCGCTGCTGCGCCAGCTGGAGTCCGCGGGCTGGATCGCGGGGGAGTGGGAGCACCCCGAGCGCCGCTCGCGGCGCTTCTACCGCCTGACGCCGGACGGCGAGGCGGAGCGCGACCGGCTCGCCGCCGAGCTCGGCCCGCGCCTCGACGCCGTGGCCCGCGGCGTGGACCTCGTCCGGCGCGAGCTGGGCGTCTGACCGTGCCGCGCGTGCGCGCGAGCGCCGTGGTACCGGGTCCTCCCGAGGTCGCCGAGGCGTTGTGGACCGACCGCGGGCGCTGGGCGTCCTGGGTCGACGGCTTCGGTCACGCCGCGTCGGTCGACCCCACCTGGCCGCAGGCGGGCGCCCGCGTGCTGTGGGACTCGCATCCCGGCGGCCGCGGCCGGGTGGTGGAGCAGGTCGAGGCGCACGAGCCGGGCCGCCTGCTCGAGCTCGCCGTGGAGGACGAGCGCATCCGCGGCACCCAGCACGTGGCGTTCGCGCCGCATCCGGACGGGGCGACGGTGACCGTCGTGCTCGAGTACGCCATCAAGGACCGCACCGCGCTGACCCCGCTCGTGGACCTGCTCTTCGTGCGGCGCGCGATGGGGGACTCCCTGCGGCGCACGCTCGCGCGCTTCCGCCTCGAGGTGCGCGACGAGCAGGACGCGTGAAGCACCCCCGCGCAACTAGCATCCGCCCCTCGCACGCCCTCGAGCAGCAGGAGCTGGAATGTTCGTCTTCAAAGCCGCCGTCGTCGGCGCCGGGACCATGGGCGGCCAGATCGCGCAGACGATCGCCGCCGCGGGCATCCCCGTCGTCCTGAAGGACATCAACCAGGATCTGGTCGACGCCGGCCTCACCGAGGCCCGGAACGTCACGCAGGGACAGGTCGACCGCCTCGTCAAGAAGGGCAAGCTCTCCGAGGAGCAGGCCGCCGCGCAGCGCGACGAGGTCCTCGGCCGCATCCAGGGCACCACGTCCTACGACGGCTTCGGCGACGTCGACTTCGTGATCGAGGCGGTCCCCGAGCGGATGGAGATCAAGCAGGCGGTCTTCGCCGAGCTCGACGCCGTGACGCCCGGCCACGCCATCCTCGCGTCGAACACCTCCTCGCTGTCGATCACCGAGATCGGCGACGCGACCCTGCGGCCCGAGAAGGTCGTCGGCTTCCACTACTTCTACCCGGCCTCGATCATGCCGTTGATCGAGGTCATCGCCGGCGAGGACACCTCCCCGGAGACGGTGCAGGCCGCCTCCAACTTCGCCCAGGCGGTCAAGAAGAACCCGATCACCTGCGCCGACGTCCCCGGCTTCGTGGTCAACCGCATCCTCAACGCCGGCATCTCCGAGATCTGGCGCGCCCAGGAGGAGCAGGGCCTGTCGATCAGGCAGATCGACGAGGGCGTCGGCGCCGCGAGCGTCGTGCCGATGGGGCCGTACTTCCTCATCAACCTGCTCGGCCTGGACACGGTGCTGCACGTCGCCGAGCACCTGCAGGCGTCCTACGGCGACCGCTTCTACGTCCCGGCGTCGATGCAGCAGCTCGTCGCCGACGGCAAGCTGGGCGCCAAGACGGGCGGGGAGGGGTTCTACACCGCCCAGGGCGAGCCGGCCGTCGCCGGCGACGCCGAGCCCGATGTCGCCGAGCTCGTCGAGCTGCTCGTCCTGAAGACCTTCGTGGAGGCGGCGCTCGTGCTGGAGGAGGGCGTGGCGACCCACCGCGACATCGACGTCGGCATGATGGCCGGCGCGGGGCTGGACCCCCGCCGCGGCCTGTTCCCGCCGTTCATGAAGGCCGACATGGAGGGCCTCGACACCGTGCTCGAGCGCCTCGAGCAGGCCGAGGAGCGCCACGGCGACCGGTTCGCGCCGCCGACCGTCCTGCGCCGCCTGGTCGCCCAGGGCCGCCTCGGGCAGAAGACGGGCCAGGGCTTCTACGCCTACCCGCAGCCGGACGCCGAGCAGCCCGCGGGCGAGGGCGCCGTCGTCAAGCTCGAGACGCGCGGCGACGTGGCCATCGCCTGGCTGGCCAACGGGCTCATGAACTCGATCGCGCCGCAGGTCATCGAGGACCTCGGCAAGGTCTGGGAGGCCGCGAAGGGCTCCGGCGTCCGGGCGCTCGTGGTCGCCTCCTCCAACCCGCTGCTGTTCAGCGCAGGGGCCGACATCAAGGCCTTCACGCAGATGGACGAGGCGCAGGGCGAGCAGCTCATCCATGCCGCCCATGCGCTCTTCAGCGAGCTCGGGGAGGACGGCATCGCGACGATCGCCGCCGTCAACGGCCTTGCCTTCGGGGGCGGCTGCGAGCTCGCGATGGCGTGCGACGTGCGGATCGCCGCGCGCTCGGCGACCTTCGGGCAGCCCGAGATCAAGCTGGGGATCATCCCCGGCTTCGGCGGCACGCAGCGCCTGCCGCGGCTCGTGGGCACGAACAAGGCCCTGGAGATGAACCTCACAGGCGAGGCGATCGGCGCCGAGGAGGCGTGGGAGTTCGGCCTCGTCAACCGCATGGTCACCGACCACGAGCTGTTCGAGACGGCCCTGCTGTGGGCGCGGAAGCTGGCGGGCCAGGCGCCGCTGGCGGTCGGGCAGATCAAGCGCGTGAGCGGGAAGGGCGACCTCGACGAGGGCATCGAGGCCGAGAAGGCGGCCTTCGCGACGGTCTTCCGCTCCGAGGACGCCAAGGAGGGCATCGCCGCCTTCCTCGGCAAGCGCCAGCCGACGTGGAAGGGTCGCTAGGTCCGGCTACGCTGGCCGGCGTGGCTCCCACCCAGCCGGAGACCGACGCCGCCCACCTCGCCGCGCTCGTGCGCGAGGCGGGCTCCGTGGTGGCCCTGACCGGCGCAGGGATCTCGGTCCCGTCCGGGATCCCCGACTTCCGCTCGCCCGGGTCGGGGCTGTGGGAGGGCGTGGACCCCATGGAGGTCGCGCACATCGACGCGTGGCGGGCCGACCCGGAGCGGTTCTGGCACTTCTACGGCTCCCGCTTCGCGACGCTCGACGGCAAGGAGCCCAACGCCGCGCATCGCGCGCTCGCGGAGCTCGAGGCACGGGGGATGCTGGCCGCCGTCATCACCCAGAACATCGACATGCTGCACCGCAAGGCGGGCTCGCGGGAGCTCATCGAGGTCCATGGCACGATCGAGCACTCCTCGTGCCTCACCTGCGGCGCCCGATACCCGCTCGCCGACGTGCGCGCGCGCCTGGACGCCTCGCCGGTGTCCGTGCCGGCCTGCGACTGCGGCGAGCCGCTGAAGCCGGACGTCGTGCTCTTCGGCGAGTTCCTGCCCGAAGGCGCGCTCGAGCGCGCCTACGACCTCGCCGCCGCGGCCGACCTGCTGCTCTGCGTCGGCTCCTCGCTCGAGGTCCATCCGGTCGCGCAGCTCCCCGGGGTCACCCAGGCCAACGGCGGGAAGGTCGCCCTCGTGACGCGCGGCCCCACGCCGTGGGACGAGCGGGCCGCCGCGAAGCTCGACGGTGACGTCGAAGCCGAGCTCGGCGCGGTTCTCGCGGCCCTCTGAAGATCGCTCCATCAGAGGTCGAGGGTTCGGCGGGGCAGCGAAAGCCCTGGATCTCGGCGATTCTGAACCGTCGACCCTGGGTCGAGCGTCAGGGGAGCGCGTCGAGTGCCGTCACCGTGCGCACGCGCAGCGCGGCCTCCAGACGGCCCAGCACGCGCTCGACGTCGGCCGCCGTCTCCGCGTCCAGCCCGCCCTGCACGGCACGGTTGGCCGCCGCGCCGACGGGACCGCGCTCCGAGCGCAGCTCCTCCAGGCGCGCGGCCAGGCCCGCGCGCTCGGCCCACGGGATCAGCTCGGCCAGCGCCGCCTCCAGCGCGACCCGGAGCTGGAGGGCCGCCTCGCGCAGGCGGCCGGCGTCCAGGTCGGCGCGGGCCCGGAGCGCCAGCTCCTCGCAGGCGAGGGCGGCGTCGCGGCCTCCGAGCAGCGCGGCGAGCCGCTCCTGGGAGCGCAGCGAGCTGCGCCGCGTGCCCGCGCCCGGCGGCGCCGGCACCGTCACGGCCGAGCGCCAGCGCCCATGGGCGACGTCGTCGCCGGCGCCGAGGCCGATGCGGACCACGAGCGCCTGGTCGCGCGCCACCTCGCGCAGCCACGGGTCGGCGGCCGCCGCCCGCTGCGCGTGCAGCACGGCGTTGAGCGTGACGATCGCCCGGGCCACCTCGACCTCGGGCTCGAGCCCCGACCGCCAGGCGTCCGCCTCGGCCTGCGTCGCGAACGGCTCGGCGCCGATCAGCGTGGCGCGCGAGGTGGGGACGGGCTCCGGCGGCGGCTCGGGCTCGGCGCGCCGCGGCCGGCGCGCACGGCCCAGCAGCCGCCGCTCCGCGGTCCCGAGGGTCGCGAGGACGAGCACGTGCGCCGGGACCCCGGCGTGCCCGCGCAGGACGTAGCGCCCGTCCGCCGGGCCGAGCCGCCACGGGAACTCGAACTGGACGAAGCCGAAGAGCGGGGAGGCGTCGCCCGCGTCGCCCGCCCCGTCCGAGCCGGCCCCGCGGCGGCCCACGCGCCCCGCGGGCCTACTCGCCCTTGTGGGCGTCGCTGGCCCGGCCGTCCTTGCGGGGCTTGGCGTCGATCGCGTACTTCGACGGCGACGTGAGGACGGTGGGGTTGTCGATGGCCCCCAGCCGGTCGATCAGCTTGGTCCACTGCCCCGGCTTGAGCACCGAGTCCAGCTGGCGGCTCAGCTTGGAGTTCGAGCCGTAGAGCGGCTGGAAGCCGATGTGGATGTGATCGGCGTGGTCGGGCATCGACAGGGTGTTGTCGGCGCCGTCGTAGGTCATCAGCGAGATGATCTGGTGCGGCTTCATCGAGCCCTGGAGCGTCAGCAGGCGTCGGATCGTCAGGTCCGTGATCGACCCCGGCCCCTGATGGCCGACGATCGGGATGCCGTTGACGGCCGCGATGTCCACCGCCGTGCCCGTGCTGTGCTCGGAGACGTTGCCCGAGGAGGTCAGGCGGCCGTGCCCGCAGCGCAGGGACGTGATCGTCGGGTCCAGGCCCGACGCGGAGAGGAACTCGACCGTGGCCAGGACCCGGCGGTCGACGACGCCGGCCTCGATGTCGCGGCGCCCGCAGGTGTAGGTGTCGACGCGGCTGTCGGCGAGCACGCGGCGCTGCAGCGCCTCCTTGCTCATCAGCAGGATCTGCCCGATCGACGCGTTCTTCGCGTCGGGGCCGAGGAACGGGTTCTTGCCCGCCGCGCGGTAGATCGCCGTCGACTCCAGGAGCTTCCAGCCGTCGAGGATCGGCTTGGGGTCGATGAGCGGGGCGTCCTTGCCGGCGGGCCGGATCTCGAAGCGCACGTGCGGCGAGCGCTTGGCCGAGGTGCGACCCAGGCGACCGAGGATCGTGCCGGCGATGACCTTCGACCCGACCTTGAGGGGCTTGATCGTCACGTCGGAGGTCTTGAGCCCGTAGACCTCGGTGAAGTAGCTCTTGAAGACGTCGCCGCCCTTCGCGCCGGCCTGGCTCGCGAGCAGCTGCTCCTCGCCGCCCGCCTTGCGGGCGTTCGGGCGGGCCGGGTTGGCGAACAGCCGCTCCTTCGCGCCCGTGGCGGTCGAGCTAGCGCTGGAGGTCGCGGCGGGGGTGCGCCGGACGGTCTTGCGTGCCGGGGCGGCCGCCTTGCGGACCTGCGTGCCCGCGCTGGCCGGCGCCGTGGGCTTCGGGTCCTTCTTCGGCAGGTCGAGCTCGTGGCGGACCTGCGCCTTGGACACCGTCTGCTCCTTGGGCACCGGGTGCGCCTTGGCCAGCTTCTTCAGGCCCGCGTACGTGTAGGTGTTGCCGTACACGTCGCGCAGCTGGATGAAGCGGCCGAGGGCCTTGGTGCGGCCGATCCGCACGATCTTGCCGTCCTGGACGGCGATCGCGGGGCTGCCGGCCTTGGCGTAGATGTCGACGGACTTCCGGCCGGCGTCGGCCTGGATCGGCACGGCGGCGTTGGTGCCCTTGGCGACCCGCTTCTTCGCGTCCTTGGCGGTGACGTCGTCGGCGTAGCGCGCCGTGGCGTGCACCGGGAAGTGGCCCTGGGTCAGCCCGGTGAGCGAGCCGACCAGGTCGGAGGGCAGGCCGCCGATGAGGCGGGCGCGCATGAGGACGCTGTCGACGTACCAGGAGGCGTGGTTGTAGGCGAAGATCGCCTTCTTCACGTCGCTGTCCGCGCCGGCCGCCTTCAGGTAGCGGGCCGCCGAGAAGATCGCGTCGACGGGGTTGTAGGGGTCCTTGTGGCCGTCGCTGTTGGCGTCGACGCCCCAGCGCTTGAACGTCGAGGG
>JAXDGY010000132.1:0-13383 GCA_034664785.1 Solirubrobacteraceae bacterium | reverse complement strand
ACGTCGACGCTGCGGCCGGTCGCGGGCATGCCCATCAACTCGCCCTGGTGGGTCCCGGTCATCCGCGCCCGCGCGACGACCTTGTCCCCGCTGGCCAGCACGTCCTCGGGATCCATCCGCAGGTCCGGGAACGCCGCGCGCTGCATCCGGAAGAACTCCAGCACGCCCTCCTTCGTCGGCGCGAGGCCCGCGGACTCCTCGTGCTCGACGAAGTCGTCGGCCAGCATCTCGCCGAAGCCGTCGATGTCCCCGTCGTTGAGCCGGCCGTAGAAGCGCCGCAGGGTCTCCGAGTGATCCACGGGTCCTTCCTCCGATGGGGACGGTGGGTGGGACGTGCCAGCGTCCCGCAACCCCGGCCGGCGCGCAACGGCGGCGGCCAGGCCCATCGGCTAGTGGCCGCCGTGCCAGGCCGTCATGGTCGGCAGCAGCGCCAGCGCCAGCGCCACGCCGCCGCCGAGCGCCGCGGCCAGCCCCAGCGCCCTCAGGCCGGCTCCGGGCACCTCTGCGCGGCGTGCTGCGCCCCAGTCGGCGCGCACGGAGCGCACCACGGTCGGGACGTAGGCCAGGACATGCACGGCGGCGACGACCCCGAACACGATGAAGCTCGCCTTGTGCACCAGCAGCAGCGTGTCCGACTTGTGGCCGGCCGCCAGCAGCAGCACGCCGGTGACGAGCACCACGAGCGTGCTCGCGACGAGCACCGGGGCCAGCAGCCGCAGCGGCAACGCCGGCGGACCGCTCGCCCGGTAGGCGCGCGAGCGCGTGTAGTAGCGGACGGCGCGGTAGCCGGTGCTGCCGAGCTTCAGCACGACCGGCCCGATCAACACCATGCCGATGAACATGTGCGCGGTCAACAGGCCGCCGATCAGCACGATCGTGAGCCCCTCGGCCAGCAGCAGGCCGCTGAGCACGACGGCGGTCGCGCTCGTGAGGATCGCGTTGCCCTCGGTCCCCCCGAGGCGGTCGCTGCGCTCGAGCGGGCGCGCTCCCGTGGCGCGCCCGGCGCGCCGGGACGCCGCGGCTCCGAAGGGTGATGAGAGGTGCACCCGCACCGACCGGATGATCCGCGCCACAGCTCAACCGTCGTTCACGGCCAGGTGAGAGCCTGCTTCGGAAGCGCGCGGGCCCTGCGGCCCTACCTGGCCACGGCGGCGCCGACCGGCGCCGGCGCGGGGACCGGCGCGCCGGCGCTGCGGCGGCCCAGGAGGTTGGCGGCCACGAGCGCGGCGACGGTGAGCGCCGCCCCCGCGAGCTCTGCCGCCACCGGCCGGTAGCCCCGCGCGATCTCGATCGCGAACGTGGTCACGGGCACGAGGTTCATGAACAGGACCGCGTTCTGGGCGCCGATCCGGCGCACCCCTGCGTTCCACGCGAGCACCCCGATGACCGCGCCGAAGACGACGATGTAGGCGAGGTCGAGCCACACCGCGCCGAGGTCGGCCGGCGTGGGGACGGTCTGCCAGCCGGCGAGGTCGGCGACCGCGGTGGCCGCGAGGATCGTCAGCGTCCCGCCGATCGCGCTGAGCGCCGTGTAGCGCAGCGGCGAGAGGTCGGCGTGGCGCGAGGCCCCCATCGTGTAGAGCACCCATCCGAGGACGCCGACGAGGACGAGCGCGTCGCCGACGCCGATCGAGGCGTGCAGGCTTCCCTTCGTGACGACCAGGCCCACCCCGGCCAGCGCCACGCCGACCAGGCCGAGCGTGGCCGGCGCCGGTCGCACGCCCTCACGCACCCAGCGCACCAGGACGGTCACGAGCGGCGTCGTGGCGACGATGAGGGCCGCGTTCTGCGGCTGCGTGTGCTGCAGGCCGACGTAGACGAGCAGGTTGAACCCTGCGAAGCCCAGCGCCCCGAGGCCGAGCAGCGAGCGGAAGCGGCCCTCGTAGCGCAGGGCGGCACGACCCTCGATCGCCACCAGCAGCGCGGCGAACGCGACCGTGGCGACGCCGTAGCGGATGGCCGTGAGGTTGAACGCGTCGACGTGGCGCAGCGCGCTGTCGGCGATCGGGAACATGCCGCCCCACGAGAGGACCGCGAGCAGCGAGGGAAGGAAGGCGGGCGTCCGGTTGTTCGACACGGGTCGAACCTAGCACATGTTCGACCAACATCGAACGAGCAGCTATGCTCGGCGCTATGACAGTCCCCCACGAGCCCGAGCTCGCCGACGTTCCGCTCACCGCGGTGATGCAGGCGCTCAGCGACGAGGTGCGCCTGTGCATCGTCCGCGAGCTCGCGGCCGGTGGCGAGGCGGTCTGCGGAACGCTCGAGCTGGACGTCTCCAAGGCCACGCGCTCCCACCACTTCCGCGTCCTGCGCGAGGCGGGCATCACCCGCACGCGGCTCGACGGCACGCGCCGCTACGTCTCGCTGCGCGCCGGCGACCTCGACGAGCGCTTCCCGGGGCTGCTCGACGCGGTCTTGGCCGTGCCGTCGGGCGCCTAGCCCGCGGCCGCGGGATCGGCCGCCACGGTCCCCAGGAAGGCGTGGCCGCGCTTGCGCAGGTCCTTGACCTTGCCGCTGCCGCACACCAGCCCGACGATGCGCCCGCCGACGAAGTCGAACGGCGCGTGGGTCATCGCGCAGCTCCAGCCGCGCGGGAGCGCCCGGCGGTCGTAGGCGCGCAGGACGCGGCCTGCCTCCAGGCAGGTCACGCCGCGCAGCAGCACGATCTTCGTGGGCGTCCCGGCGAACTGGACGCTCCCCGGGCACGGCCGGCGCACCGCGCCGGCGGTCGCCGGCGCCAGCAGCAGGCCGACCACCACCGCGGTCGGGAGGAGCATCCGCATGCGACGACGCTACCGCCGCCGGCGGCAGGACGCCAAAGACCAGCCACGTCCACGCCGTACCGCCGGGGGGTTGCAACCCGACGATGCGGTTCAGGTCCGGGTGCGCCGGGGCATCATTGGCCGCGACGGCGGGACACCACCGTCGCACCCTCGCTCCCCGGGCCCCTCTCCCGGAGCGGCGGTGGTGCATCGCGCAGCCACGCCCCGGCCCGCCCTCCCTCCTCCACGGGCCGGGGCGGGGCGCGCGGTCGAGTCGCTCACGACGACGCCTTCGCCGCGGCCCGGAAGCTGATCCGGGCCGAGCTGCACGGCTCTCCCGTCGCGATCGTGCCGGTGAGCCGCAGGCTGCCGGCGACCGCGCGACCACCGCGGCCCAGGCGCCCGTCGAACGCCAGGCGCTCCGCCGCCGGCCCGGCGCGCAGGTGGAAGCGGCCGTCGCGCCCGACGGGCGCCACGCCCCGGACCGCGACGACGACGGGGCCGACGTCGCCGAAGCGCCCGCAGCCGTAGCGCAGCACGCCCACCCGGACGGTCCGCACCGCGCCCGAGCGGACCTCCAGCACGACGCGCCGCCCCTCCGCGGTCCGGCCCTCGAGGGCCATCGCGGGGCGGGCGGCCTCGACCGCCGCGGGTGGGAGCGCGGGCGCGATCACCAGGACCCGGACCCGGGCTCGCCGCGCTCGCCCACCTCAGCGCACCGCCGGGGCCAGCTTGTGGTGGCGCAGCGCCTCGGGCGGAGCGCCGTGCAGCACCCACGCGCCGTCGTCGCGCCGCGACAGCGACCCGGCGCGCGCCAGGTCGCCCATCGCCGTGGTCACCGACGGACGGTGTGCGCCGACCAGGTCGGCCAGGCGCTGGTGGGCCAGCGGGAGCGGCACGAGGATCCCGTCCGGGGTGACCTTCCCCCAGCGCTCGGCGAGGTGCCAGAGCGTGAGCAGCAGACGGTCGTCGACGCGCTGGTGGTGGGCGATCGCGAGGGACACCGCCAGCGCGTGCGCCCGCCGCGTGCCGCGGTTGAAGAGCTCCACGCCGAGCTGCGGCCACGGGACGATCCGCAGGACCAGGTCGTGGTCGAGGATCGCGAGCCGTGACGGCTCGAGCACCGTCCAGCCGACCTCGGCGTGCACGTGGCTGCCCTCCTCGTCCCACGACCACGGGCGCAGGACGTCGCCCGCGCCCAGCAGCTCGACGCACCGCCGCCCGAGCACCTCGACCTCGCGCGAGAGCAGCCCGTCGACGAGCAGGAAGCCGCGGTGGTGCACCTCGGGCTCCGCCGCCTCCGCGACGTCCCACGGCCCCGGCGACAGGGTCACCGAGCGCGTGAGCGCCTTCTGGCGGGCGACGTCGCGGGCGACCGGATCCAGGAGCTCGGCGAGGTCCGGGTCGGCGTCGACGATGGAGATCAGCTGGGGTCGTGCGGGTGCGGGCACGTGCGCATCCTCGCGCCTCCGAAGGCCGCGTGTGACGCGCCGCGCGCAGGCGCCGGTCCGCACGCGGACGTCGGCGTGCCGACGTGCCGGGTACGCGAACGGCCGGCCGGGGTACATATCACCCCAAGCTCACCCCCCCGACAAGGAGGCCACAGTGCTCTGGCTCGTCATCGGCATCATCCTGCTCGTCATCGCCATCGCGGGCGGCGCGATCATCCACCCCATCCTGTTCGCGCTGGGAATCCTGGCGCTCGTCGCCTTCCTGACGCACTTCCGCGGCCGGCCGATCGCCTGACCGCGTTCACGGCCCGGCCGGCGCGGTTCCGGCGTCCTGCGCGACCGCCCGCGACGGGCGGCGCGCGGTGACGAGGACCAGGCCTCCGAGCACGGCCACCACGCCGACCAGCTGCAGCCCCGTCGGGTCCTCGCCGAAGATCGCCGCGGCGAGGACGACGGAGCCCACCGGCTGGATGGTCAGCAGCAGTGAGGTCATGGCCGCCGGCAGGCGCGGCAGCGAGAAGGAGATCAGCAGCCAGCCGACGACCTGGGAGCTGAGCGCCAGGACCACGAGGTAGCCGTGCGCGGGCCAGGACGGCACCAGGTCGGCGTCCCCCACGACGAGGCCGGCCGCGATCGCCACCACCGCCGCCACCGCGGTCGCGTCGCACAGCGGGCCGGCTGCACGGCGCAGGTCCGCGCTGCCCGCGCGCAGGACGAGCAGGAAGCCCGCGTAGGTCAGCCCCGTCGCGAACCCGAACGCGGCGCCCTGCGCCGGCGAGCGCCCGTAGGCCCCGTGCTCGAGGGCCCCCGAGATCAGGACCACGCCGCCGAGCACCAGGGGCAGGACCGCCAGCACCCGGCGGCCGGGGTGCTCCGCGAGGACCGCCCAGGCGACCAGCGGGACGAGGGCCACCTGCACGTTGGCCAGGACGGTCGACAGCCCGGCCCCGACGTCCTCGATCGCGTGGTGCCAGAAGATCAGGTCCGCGGCGAAGAACACGCCCGCCCCTGCGGCCAGCCACCGCTCGCGGGATGACCGCGGACCCAGGCGCCGGTCCTCCAGGTAGGCGAGCAGCGCGAGCACCGGGACGGCGTAGGCGCAGCGGAAGATCGCCGCCGTCGACGGGGACACCGCGGACGCCTTGACGAGGATGCTCGAGAAGGCGATGACCAGCGCACCGACGACGGCCACGGCCTGCGGGCGCGAGGTCACGACGTCCGGCACGGCGGCGGAGCCTACGGGGCGCCGGCGCCGCTTGACCCGCGGCCCGGGCGGGTAACGGATGTCACATGCGTCAGCGCCCCTCCCCGGCCATGGTCGTCGCCGTGATCGCGCTCGTCGTGGCCCTCGGCGGGACGGGCTATGCCGCCAGCCAGCTGCCGCCGGGCAGCGTCGGGCGCAAGCAGCTGCGTGACGGCGCGGTGGGTGCGACGAAGATCCGCACCAACGCGGTCGGCGCGACGCAGATCCGCGCGGGTGCGGTGCGGTCCAAGCAGGTCCAGGACGGCTCGCTGACCGCCAAGGACCTCGCGCAGGGCGTCGTGCCCAAGAGCGCCAGCCAGCTGCGCCAGGCCAGCGGCGATCCCGTCGCCGCCGGTGCCGTGGGCGCGGCGAGCGTCGCCTGCAACGCGGGTGAGCGCCTGATGGGCGGCGGCGGCGGGTTCGCCGGGCCGCCGCTGACCAACGACAAGCTCGTGGACTCCATCCCGGTCGGCTTCGACCAGCCGCCGGGGCGGTGGCGGGTGAGCCTCTTCAACGGCGGCACCGCGCCGCGCACCCCGGTCGCCTACGTGATCTGCGAGACGCCGTAGCAGTCCGCGGCAGCCCGGAACCCGGAGCGCCGTGACCGGGACTGGGGGTCGGCTCGTACCCTCAGCCCATGGCCGACGACGGAACGCCGACGAACCGCATCAACCGCACCGCCCGGCTGGGCAGCCTCGTGGCGGGCCAGGGCGCCCGCGTGGCCGGCGGCCGGATCCTCGACCGCGCCCGGAACGACGAGGCGCGCGAGCGGGCCCAGCGCAAGCGGACCGCCGCCGTGGTGGAGCAGATCGTCGTGCAGCTCGGCCAGATGAAGGGCGCCGCGATGAAGCTCGGCCAGGTGCTCTCGACCATCGACCTGCCGGGGCTCGAGCAGGAGGACGCCGAGCGCATCAAGACCCGGCTGGCCGAGCTGCGCGACCAGGCCCCGAAGGTCCCGTTCACGCGGCTCGAGAAGCTCATGGCCCAGGAATGGGGCGAGCCCGTCGGCCGTGTGCTGGCCGACATCGACCCCGACGCGGTCGCGGCGGCGTCGATCGGCCAGGTGCACCGCGCGAGGACCAAGGACGGCGTGGACGTCGCGATCAAGGTGCAGTACCCCGGCATCGCAGAGGCCGTGGAGTCCGACCTGCGCAACCTGCGCCTCCTGCTCCCCCTGCTGCGCCGCGCCGCCCCCGGCCTCGACACCGAGGCGCTGGCCGACGAGCTGCGCGACCGCGTCTCCGAGGAGCTCGACTACGAGCTCGAGGCCCAGTCGACGCGCCGGATCGCCCGGGGCTGGCGCGACCACCCGCATGCCTTCGTCCCCGGCGTGCTGACCGAGCTGTCCACCCGGCGCGTCCTGGTCACCGAGTTCGTCGACGGCGCCCCGTTCGCCGCCGCCAAGGCCGAGCCCGACGCCGAGCGCGACCGCATCGGCGAGATCGTCCACCGCTTCTACTACGACACCGCCGGCCGCCTCGGCCTCGCCCTCGGCGACCCGCACCCGGGCAACTTCCTGCTCGCCCCCGACGGCCGCGTCGCCTTTCTGGACTTCGGGATGCTGCGCCAGATGCCCGCCGGCTACCTCGAGCGCGAGGGCGGCGTCTACCGCTCGCTGCGTGACGGCGACACGGCCGGGCTGCGGGCGATCATGGACGAGCTCGGCTACCTGCCCGACCCGTGGACCTTCGACGACGAGCTGCTCTTCGACTACATGTACGCGACGGGCGCGTGGATGCTCGAGGACCCGCAGCCCCGGCGCCTGAACGGCGAGACGGGCTACGAGCTCATGGAGCGCGTCTTCGAGCTCGGGCCCGGGTGGCGGCAGATGATCCGCTCGTTCTCGGTCCCGCGCGAGGCGTTGCTGCTGCGGCGCATGGAGAACATGGTGTTCAACGCCTGCGCGGACCTGCGCGCGGCGTGCGACTGGCGCGCGCTGGGCGACGAGCTCGTGGCCGGCGAGCCGCCGCGGACGGCCCTGGGCATCGAGCACCGGGGCTGGGTGGACGGGCGCGGCGGCCGCTGAGCGGGCCGCCCGGCCGCGATCCGGGCGGGGCGACACGGGGTCGCGGATCCCGGCATCATGCAGGCGTGGCCTCTGACAGGGACCCGGCACCCGAGCGCGCGCTCGACGCCATCGAGCGGGCGCGCCCCGACCTCGAGCAGGCGGGCATGCCGGCCTACACCGCGGTGGCGTTCCTCGCGGACGGCGCGACGGTCGTCTCGCCCTTCGTCGTCGCGGTGCCGGGCAGCGCGCGCGACCACGCCCGCACCCTCCGCGACGCCCACGCGTCATCGGAGGTCTTCATCGTCGGGCGCCAGGCCGTCCGCGGTCGCGTCGCGCTGACCGTGTGGGCCGAGGGCCACCAGGATCCCGTGCACCACCGGCACGAGGTCCTGCCCTCCGACCACGCCTGAGCACCGGTTCTTGAAGCGCTCAGGGCGCCAGGCGCTCCACGACCCAGTCCCCCGCCCCGGTGCGGCGGAACCCGAGCCGGTCGTGCAGGCGGTCGGGCCGTCCCTGCCAGAACTCGACGGTGTCCGGCACGACGCGCAACCCGCCCCAGTTCGCGGGCCGCGGGACCGCGGCGGGCGCAGGGTGGCGGCGCTCGAGCGCGTCCCGCGCGGACAGCAGCTCGTCGCGGGCGGCGATGACCTGCCCCTGCGGGCTGGCGACCGCGCTCAGCTGCGAGCCGCGCGGTCGCGCGGCGAAGTACGCGTCGGACTCGGCCGCGCCCACCGGCTCGACGGTCCCGGTCACGACGACCTGGCGCTGCACGTCGACCCAGGGGAAGACCAGCGACGCCCGCGGGTTGGCGGCGGCCTCGCGGCCCTTGCGGGAGCCGAGGTTGGTGTAGAGGACGAAGCCGCGCTCGTCGACGCCCTTGAGCAGGACGGTCCGGGCGCTCGGCGCGCCGTCGGCCGACGCGGTCGCCAGCACCATCGCGTTGGGCTCGGTGACCCCCGCGCGGACGGCGTCGTCCAGCCAGGCGGTGAACTGCCCCAGCCAGGTCGGGGCGAGGTCGGCGGCATCGAGGCCGCCGACCTCGTAGGCGCGGCGCATGTCCTCCAGCGGTCCTGACATGCCGCCACGATAGGGTCGCGCCGATCGTGGCGCCCCGGGAGCCCTTCCACCTGACGGTCCTCCGCGCGGTCCTCGTCGTCCTGGCCGTCCTGGTCGTGATCTGGCTCGTCTACCTGCTCCGCAAGCCGCTGGGCTGGCTGGCGCTGGCGCTGTTCCTCGCGGTGGCGATGTCCGGCCCGGTGAACCTCCTGCACCGCCGCATGCGCCGCGGCGCGGCGATCGCCCTGAGCTACCTCGGGCTGCTCCTGGTCCCGCTCGCCCTGATCGCGGTCATCACGCCGTCGATCGTCACCGGCGTCGAGGACCTCGCGCGGAAGGCGCCGGACTACGCCGGCCAGCTGCGCGACCAGGTCAACTCCAACCCGCGGCTGCGCAAGCTCGACAACCAGTACGGCGTCAGCGACCGGATCGTGCAGGAGGCCCGGAAGCTGCCGAACCGGATCGGGGACGCCGCGAGCATCCTCACGAACCTCGGGATCGGCTTCGTGAACTCCGTCTTCGCGGCGGTGACGATCCTCATCCTGTCCGTCTTCATGGTCGCCGGCGGGCGGGGCTGGATCGAGCGGGGGCTGGCGACCCAGCCCACCGACCGCGCCGTCCGGATCCGCCGGGCGCTGGACCGCAGCGCCAACGCCGTCGGCAGCTACGTCGGCGGCGTCCTGCTGCAGGCGACGATCGCGGGCCTGTCGACGTTCGTCGTCCTGCTGATCCTCGGCGTGCCGTTCGCGGCGCCGCTCGCGGTCGTCACGGCGCTGCTCGACGCCATCCCGCTCATCGGGGCGACGATCGGCGCGGTGATCGTCGCGATCGTGACGCTGTTCGTCGACTTCCCGACGATCACGATCATCTGGGTGATCTGGGCCGTGATCTACCAGCAGATCGAGAACTCGGTGATCCAGCCGCGCATCCAGAGCCGCGCCGTGGACGTCAACGCCTTCGCGATCATCGTCTCGGTGCTGTTCGGCTCCACGCTCTTCGGCGTGGTCGGCGCGCTGCTCGCGGTGCCCATGGCGGCCACGATCCAGATCCTCGGGCGCGAGTACCTGCAGTACCGCCGCGACGTGGCGGCGCGCGAGATCGTCGAGCCGGGCTAGCCTGACTGGCTGCGGGTCAGGCCGCGCCGAGGACGCGGACGACCTCGGCCAGCGACGTCACGCCGGCGCGGACCTTCTCCAGGCCGTCCTCGCGGAGGCGGACCATGCCCTCGGCGCACGCGGCCTCCGCGATCTGGGAGGTCGAGGCGCGCTTGAGCACGAGCGAGCGGAGCGGCTCGTTCATCGCCATGACCTCGTAGAGGCCGACGCGGCCGCGGTAGCCCGTGGCGCCGCAGCGGCCGCAGCCGCCCGGGCCGTAGGAGTCGAAGCCCTGCACGTTGGGGTAGCCCACGCTGCGCAGGATCTCCGCGGAGATCTTCATCGGCTGGCGGCAGTGATCGCACAGCCGGCGCGCGAGGCGCTGGGCCACGACGCACTCCAGCGCGCTGGCGACCAGGAAGGGCTCGATGCCCATCTCCAGCAGCCGCGCGATCGCCGTCGGGGCGTCGTTGCAGTGCAGGGTCGAGAGCACCAGGTGGCCCGTCAGCGCCGCCTCGACGCCGATCTGCGCGGTCTCGTGGTCGCGGATCTCGCCGACCATCACCACGTCGGGGTCGGCGCGCAGCATGGAGCGCAGCCCCGTCGAGAAGCCGAGCCCGGCCTTCACGTTGACCTGCATCTGCTTGATGCCGTCCATCCGGTACTCGACCGGGTCCTCGATGGTGAGGATGGAGCGGTCGCCCGTGTTGAGCTTGCGCAGCGCGGCGTAGAGCGAGGTGGTCTTGCCGGAGCCCGTCGGACCGGTGACCAGGACGGCGCCGTGGGAGCGGTCGCAGGCGCCCTCGAAGCGCGCCCGGGCGACCGAGGGCATCCCGAGGTCGTCGAGCGACGGCATGCCGCTGCGGCGGTCCAGGATCCGCATGACGACCGACTCGCCGCCGACGAGCGGGAGGGTGACGACGCGCAGGTCGACGGGCTTGCCGTCGATCCGCACGGTCAGGCGGCCGTCCTGCGGCGCCCGGCGCTCGGCGATGTCGAGGTCGGCCATGATCTTGATGCGCGAGATCAGGCTCGGGACGAGGGCCCGCGGCACCTTGGCGCTGGAGACCAGCACGCCGTCGATGCGGAACTGCGCGCGCAGGTCGCCCTCGGTCGGGGCGAAGTGGATGTCGGAGGCGCCGCGCTCGATCGCCTGGTGGATGATCGAGTGGACCAGCCGGACGACCGGCCCCTCCTGGTCGGTGGAGTCCAGCAGCTCCGCGCCCTCCAGCGCGTCCTCGGGGCTGCCGTAGTCCTCGTCGGACTCCTCGACGACGTCCATCGGGTCGCTGCCGCCGGCGACGCGCTGGATGAGCAGCTCGATGTCCTCGGGGGCGGCGATCACCGGGCGCACGCGGCGGCCGGTGATGAGGGACATGTCGTCCAGCCCCATGACGTTGGACGGCTCGGCGAGCGCCACGAGCAGGTCGCCCTCGTCGCCGAAGCCGATCGGGACGGCCTGGTAGCGGCGGACGACCTCGGGGGCCACGAGCGACGCGGCGCGCAGGTCGACCTCGAAGCTCGACAGGTCGACGTGCTCGAGGCCCTGGCGCTCGGCCACGACGCGGGAGAGCTGGTCCGCGGTCAGCACGCCGCTCTCGAACAGCACGCGGCCCGTGGTGCGGCCGGTGGTGCGGGCGACGTTCACGGCGGCGTCGACCACGTCGCGCGTGGCGAAGCCGAGGTCGACGACCACGTCGCCGATCAGCCGGGAGGAGAAGCCGCGCTGGGTGGGCGGCGTGAGCCCCCGCTGGGGCGCGGACGGCTCGGTCGAGGTCATCATCGTCACTCTCGCGTGGATCGGCAGCGCGGCCCGCTTCTTGACACCGGGCCTGGCTCGACCGTCGGCCCGTTTACCCTGGGGTTAACCCGATCCGCCTAGGCTCGGCCCCCACCCCCCGGATCATGCGTGTCCTGATAGCCGAAGACGAGCAGCGACTGGCCTTGACGGTCGCGCGTGGCCTGCGCCGAAGCGGGTGGGCCGTGGACGTCACCCACGACGGGACCGGGGCGCTCGAGCGGGTCGGTCTCGTGGACTACGACGTGGTCGTCCTCGACCGCGACCTGCCCGGCGTCCACGGCGACGACGTCTGCCGCCGGATCGTCGCGTCGTCGCGGTCGCCGCGGATCCTCATGCTGACCGCCGCCGCACGGGTGGGCGACCGCGTCGCCGGCCTCGAGCTCGGCGCCGACGACTACCTGCCCAAGCCGTTCTCCTTCGACGAGCTCGTGGCGCGGCTGCGCGCGCTGCAGCGTCGCAGCGGGGTGGCCGCCCCGCCCGTGCTCGAGCACGGCGACCTGCGCCTGGACCCCGCCCGGCGGCGAGTGGAGCGCGACGGGCGCCCCGTCGCACTCACCCCCAAGGAGTTCGGCGTCATGGAGGAGCTGCTGCGGGCGCAGGGCTCCGTCCTCAGCGCGGAGGACCTGCTGCGGCGCGTGTGGGACGAGCACACCGATCCCTTCACCAACACGGTCCGCGTCACGCTCATGAACCTCCGGCGCAAGCTCGGCGATCCCGCGGTCATCGAGACCGTGATCGGCGCGGGGTACCGCCTGTCATGAACCTCGTGCGCCCCACCGTCCGCCTGCGGCTGACCGCGTGGTACGCCGGGCTCTTCTTCGCGTTCGGCGCGGTGCTGCTCGTGGTCTCCTACGCCGTGGTGCGCCACAACTTCGACCAGGCGGCCAGCGCCCGCCACGTCGAGCTCGAGAGCACCCTGCAGGCTCCGAGCGCGACGGCACGCCGCATCCGGGTGCGGATCGCCCCGGGGCTGCCCGAGGAGAGCGCGCCGCAGATCGCCGGGCTGTCGGCCGAGGAGCGCCGGGTCTACGGCCGCGCCCGCGCCGCGCTGGCCGCCGCCGACGCCCGCGCCAACGGTGATGCGAAGCGCCGCGTGCTGCTCGAGTTCCTCGGCGCCCTCGTGGTCCTGACCCTCGCGTCGATCGCCGCGGGCTGGCTCATCGCGGGCCGCGTGCTGCGCCCGATCTCACGGATCACGGAGACCGCGCAGCGCATCTCCGGGCGCAACCTGTCCGAGCGCATCTCGCTCGACGGGCCGCGGGACGAGCTGCGAGAGCTCGCCGACACCTTCGACACCATGCTCTGCCGCCTCGACGCGGCCTTCGAGGCGCAGAAGCGCTTCGTCGCCAACGCGTCGCACGAGCTCCGCACCCCGCTGGCGATCGTGCGGACGGAGATCGACGTCACGCTCGGCGACCCGGACGTCGACCGCGTCGAGCTGCGCGAGATGGCCGGCGTGGTCCGCGACGCCAACGAGCGCATGGAGCTGCTCATCGACTCCCTGCTCGCGCTGGCCACGAGCGGTGCCGGCGCGATCGAGCGCCGCCAGACCGACCTCGCGATGATCACCGAGGGCGCGCTCGAGCGCCTCCGCGGGGCGCCCTCGGGCCTGACGGTCGACGCCGTGCTCGACCCCGCGCCGGTCACCGGGGACGCCGTGCTGCTCGAGCGCGTCGCGGCCAACCTCGTCGAGAACGCGGCCCGCTACAACGACCCCGGCGGGTGGGTCCGCGTCCGCACCCGCCTGACCGGCTCCAACCCGGTCCGCGCCGAGCTCGTCGTCGCCAACAGCGGCCCGCACATCCCGCCGGGAGCGGTCGAGGAGCTCTTCGAGCCGTTCCGGCGCCTCGACGGATCCCGGTCGCGGCGCACCGGCGGCTACGGCCTCGGCCTCGCCGTGGTCCGCGCCGTCGCCGAGGCCCACGGCGGCGAGACGAGCGCGGAGGCGCTCCCCGACGGCGGCCT
>JAXDGY010000131.1:0-6981 GCA_034664785.1 Solirubrobacteraceae bacterium | reverse complement strand
TACGGGCTCGGGCCGGAGGCCGGCGAGTGGCTGCAGCAGGCAACGCTCGCCATCCGCGCCGGCGTGCCACTCGACGTGCTGCGCGACACCATCCAGCCCTTCCCGACGTTCTCGGAGATCTACAACGACGCGCTGAAGTCGCTCCGCGCCGCGATCGTCGCGGCCCGCGAGCCGCGGGTGGTGCGGGCATGACCACCGGGAACGCCGTCCCTCCCGTCCAGCGCGAGCCGGAGCTCCTCGGGCAGACGGTCGTCGTCATCGGCGGCAGCGCCGGGATCGGGTTGGAGACGGCCCGCCGGGCACGCGCCGAGGGAGCGGAGATCATCCTCGCAGCACGCGATCCCGAGCGCCTCGAGCATGCGGCGGACGAGGTCGGCGCGCTGAGCAGCGCAGCCTTCGACGCCGGCGATCCGGACCGTCTCGAGCGCTTCTTCCGGGATCTGCCGCGCCCGATCGACCATGTGATGGCCACCGCGGGCCGGCCGTACTATGCGCCCCTCGCTGACATGGACTTCGACCAGGCGCGCCGTTCACTCGACGAGCACCTGTGGCTGATGTTCCACCTCGCCCGCATCGCCACCGGCAAGGTGCCACCCGGAGGCACCCTGCTGTTCATGAGCGGCACGGGTGGCCGGCGCCCAGGCGTCGGGCTCGGCCTCGTCTCCGCGATGACCGCCGCGCTTCCAGCGCTGACCGCCAACCTCGCCCTCGAGATCGCGCCTGTCCGCGTCAACCTCATCGCCGCCGGCTTCGTCGACACACCCCTCTCGGCCACGCTGCTCGGCGATCAGCTCGAGGAGCGCCGCGATCAGCTCCGCGCCACGCTCCCGATCGCGCGCGTCGTCGGGCCGGCCGACGTCGCCCGGCTGGCCGTCCACCTGATGGCGAACACCGCGGTCACCGGGGCGACGTATGACATCGACGGCGGGCAGCAGCTCGTCGCGCGCTGACGCCGGAGGATCAGCCATGCACGCCGACGTCCTGGTCGGCGCGACGCTCCTCACTCACGAGAGGAGCCGACACGCGCATCGCCGGACGGTGAGCGCGCACATCCCTAGGGGGTCTGGAGGAACGTCACGGCGCACCGGATCGTCTGCGGCACACACCCACGACCCAGGGAGATGCCGGACATGTCGCACTCGAGCTCGATGAAGATGCCTCACCGAACGCGGAGCCGGACCCGTGCCTGCTGCGCGCTGGCCGCGATCGTCGCCGGCGCGGGCGCCACAGCCTCGGCGCAGGCGGCGCCGGCGCCGACCGACTGGACCTCGGTGAGTGGGAACACCGCCAGCGGGAGCGTGCTCGGAACCAGCGTGTCGCTGTCGGGCACCCACGTCTGGGACGTCCCGGTGAGCAGGGTCGACGGAAGCTGGCCGTACTTCGCAGGACCGACCTTCTCGCCGTCGCTGCCCAAGAGCGACGTGATCCAGATCTCGGGTGCCCCCGGCGCCCAGTACACCATCAGCTTCCGCGACGGCGCCGGCAATCCCGTCAGCGTCAAGGACCCCGTCCTCCACCTCGCCTCGCTGGGCTCCACGCTCAGGTTCACGACAGGTGCTCCGACGCAGTTGACCAGCGAGAACAACTTCCGCGTCGTGGGGAGCCAGGTCATCGGCGACGCGAGCAACACGATCCGCCCCAGCGGCAACAGCGACTCCAGCGGGTCGATCAAGTTCAGCGGCTCGTACACGCGCCTGACCTTCACGGCCACCCCGAACTACGTCGGCCCCGAGGACGGCATCCTCGTCCAGCTCGTCACCCAGCCGGATGCCGGTACCCCAGGGGCGCCGGGGGCCACGCCCATCGGTACCCAGGTGGGTCGTGGCGAGTGCACCGACTGGGCCCTGGACCGCCGTCCTGACCTGGTCGGAAAGGTCACCGGCGATGCCTGGACCTGGACGAACCAGGCAATCACGGCCGGGCTCCGCGTGTCCAAGACCCCTACCCAAGGCGCACTGATGGTGCTCCAGCCCGGCATCCTGGGCGCCGACGCGACGGCGGGCCACGTCGCTTACGTCGAGAGCGTCCAGCGCGACGCCAACGGCAACCCGACGTCGTTCATCGTCTCGGAGCAGAACTGGAACGGGAGCAAGACGTCCACCTCCCGCCCCATCCAGGTCACCGAGCTGCCGCCCAACGCCGCCGGCGTGGACTTCATCGCTCGCTGATCGCGGCGTCCGTCGAACGCAAGGATGAGAGGGGCGCCCCGGGGCGCCCCTCTCGCCGTGGCGGGGATCGGCCGCGGATCATCCGTATCGGGTGATGCCGGCCGTTGCGCCGCACGAGACGCTTCGAGCAGCACGGCGCCACGCGCGAACGCCCGGAGGTCAACATGAGCAGCACCGACACGTCGACGAAGGCCCCGGACGTGGGAACGCTGGCCGTGTCCGACAGCGACGCGGCGCGTGAGGACCTCATGAGCCGCGGCGTCGACGTCAGCGAGGTGCTCCACCGCGACGGTGGACGTCGCGTCCCTGGCCCGGACCCGCAGCGTCGCTCCTACCGCTCGCATCTCTCGTTCACCGACCCGGATGGCAACGGGTGCCTGCTCCAGGAGATCACGACGCGGCCTCCGCGCCGGGAGCGGGAGGACTGATGATGGACGTCGCTGCCCGAGCAGAGCTCCTGCATGAGACGGCCGAGCATCACGGCTCCTTCGAGGCCGTCGCCCCAGCGCACGACTGGTGGGACTGGTACGCGGCGTACATGGCCGCTCGCGAGCGCGGGAGCACTCCCGAGGAGGCCTCCGCGGCCGCCCGGCAGTACATGGCGGACGTCAAGCAGGTCGTCGTCTCACCCGCTTGAGGGCGGCCATGAGCACCACCGACGCCGGCCCTTCAACGGCCGTCCTGCGCCCGGCTCAGTGGGCGAAGTAGTGGCCGTCATCGAGGTCCTCGATCAGGCCCGGGTGGGTCGGCTCCCAACCCAGCCACTGGCGGGTCAGCTTGCTGGACGTGGGCATGTCCAGCGACACGAAGGCACCGAGGAAGGAGAAGTGCTCAGCCGCGTCATCGGCCGGGATGCCGGCGCTCGGCAGGCCTAGCTTCCGGCCGATGATCCCCGCGATGTCGCGGAAGGGCACGCCGTCGTCGGCGACGGCGTGCAGGCGCGTCCCGGCCGGAGCCGCGTCCAGCGCCAGCCGGTACACGCGCGCCGCGTCGAGCGTGTGCACCGCGGGCCAGCGATTGGACCCGTCGCCGACGTAGCCGGAGACGCCCTTGTCGCGGGCGATGGCGATCAGCGTCGGGCCGAAGCCGTGGTGATCCAGCGTGCTGTGCACCAGCGGCGGGAGGCGGACGACGGAGGACCGCACCCCACGCTCGGCCAGCGCGACCACCGTGTTCTCGGCGTCGATCCGCGGTCCCGCCTGGAGCACGTCCTCCTCCGTGCCGGCGCGACCCGTGCCGGAGGTGCTCACGAACGGCTTGCCGGACCCCTCCAGCGCCGCCCCGATCGCCGCGATGGCGCGCAGGTCGGCGCCCACCGCGGCGGGATAGTCGCCCGCGCGCATCGCCTCGTGCTTGAAGGCCAGGTGGATGACACCGTCGGCTGCGGCGGCGGCCTCACGCAGGCCGTCGAGGTCGTCCAGGTCGCCGCGACGGACCTCGGCGCCGGCGGCCGTCAAAGCGGCGGCGGAGCGGTCAGAGCGGGCGAGGCCGACGACGTGATGCCCGGCCTGAAGCAGCTCGGGGACGACGGCGGAACCGATGTGTCCGGACGCGCCGGTGACGAAGACACGCATGGGGAGACCTCCGGGGTGACCGTCCTGGGTACGCGATGCGCCGGAGGACGATGTGGATGACACTTGGTGTCATCACGCTAGCAAGGTCCATGTCACCTGGTGTCATCGACTACGCTCGCGCGCATGGGCAGGTGGCAACCGGACGCGCGCGGCAGGCTCCAGGAGGCGGCCCTGACGCTCTATGGCGAGCGCGGCTTCGACAACACCACCGTCGCCGAGATCGCCGAGCACGCAGGCTTGACCAAGCGGACGTTCTTCCGCTACTTCGCCGACAAGCGCGAGGTGCTGTTCTGGGGCTCTGCGGTGCTCGAGGAGCTGTTCGTGACCGAGGTCAGCGCCGCCCCCGAGTCCGCGGCGCCGCTCGACGCGGTGGCGGCGGCCCTGGACGCCGCCGCCGCGATGTTCGAGGAGCGGCGTGAGTTCGCCGCCCGGCGCAGGCGGATCATCGCCGCGAACCCGGAGCTGCAGGAGCGCGAGCTGATCAAGCTCGCGTCACTTGCCGGCGCCGTGGCGGAGGCGCTGCGCCGCCGCGGGGTCGACGACCCCGCCGCGATCCTCACCGCCGAGGCGGCGATCACCGTCTTCAGAGTCGCGTTCGAGCGCTGGGTCGATCAGGCCGACCATCAACCCCTTCAGCGACTCATCGGCGAGTCACTGGAGCAGCTGCGGGCGGTTACGGCTCATCGGTGAGGACGGATCGACGAAGACGGCTGTCACACCAGCGCGAGCGCGTCGCCGAGTGTCCGGATCGAGCGCTCGGTGATGGGACTGGCGACGATGATCACCTCGTCGGCGCCCGCGTCCGCCAGCTCACGGATGCGCGCGGCGATCTGGCTGCTCGAGCCCTCGATCGGTCGCGCTGCGCTGGTGATCGGCCGCTCGCCGGAGGCGCCGTCGAGGACGACGAAGGCGCACGCGCTGCGCGTGATGTCGTCGGGCGCCCGTCCGGCCTCCAAGGCGGCGGCGTCGATCGTGGCATTCAGCGCGGAGAAGCCCTCAGCGGTGTTCCCGTAGTCCTCGTACCAGGTGTTCCAGGCTTCGACGTGCGGCAGCGCGATGCGGAGCATCCGCGGGCCGTTGCTGCCGATCATGAGTCGCGTGCGATGACGTGCCGGCGGCAGCATCACCGCGTCCTCGAGGGTGTGGAACTCACCGTGCAGCGTCACACGCTCGCCGTGGAGGAGCCGCTCGATGATCGTGAAGGCCTCGGCGAAGCGGGCCACGCGCCGGTCGAACGGGATGCCGAAGGCCCGGAACTCGTCCTCGTTCCACCCGGCGCCGAGGGCGAGAACGAAGCGCCCGTCGCTGATCTCGCCCAGCGTCGCCGCCATCTTGGCCAGCACCGCCGGCGGGTGGAACGCGGCACAGGCGACGAGCGTGCCGAGGACGACTCGCTCCGTGACGGCGGCCACGGCGGCGAGCAGCGTCCACGCGTCCCACGGACCACGCTCGGGACGGCCGTCGCCGCGGTAGAGCAGGTGGTCGCCGACATACAGGCCGTCGAAGCCGACCTCCTCGGCCGCGATCGCCATCGCGCGGTACTCCGGCCAGCGCACGTCGCGCTCGACCTCCGGGAGCTGGATCGCGATGCGGGGGTTGCGGCTCGGCACGACGCAACCCTATGTCCTCGGCGAGGACGAGCGAGGCAACGCCGTGCGTGGACGGGAACCGCGGTCGCGCTCAGCGCGGAGAGCGGCAGCGCGACGACCGGCGAGCGCACCCACGGCATGCGTTCCGGCTGTCGCCCTGAGCAGCTCGGCGCCCTGTGTCGACCGGGGTAGCTCGGGGCGGCCACCGGAGGGCATGCTGAGACGAGCCCGTTGACTGCAACGGGCGCGCGCGGGATAGTCGCTCGATGCAAGGCCGCGTCAACAGGCATGGAATGCTGGGTCCGTATGGCGTCCGGTACTCCTGGGTCTACTGGGGGGCGACCGCGGCGGCGCTGGCGTTGCTGATCGTCGACCTCTTCGACGACGGCGCGATATGGAACATCGGCGTGGTCGTGTTCCTGATCATCGGCATCGCCGTGCGCCCGGGGGGACTCCGGGGACCGCGCGCCGCGTCAACGGCGGACGAACCCGAACCGCGCGGGACGTAGCGAGACGTTCAGCACCTCGATTCCGAGCCCCGACGACGAGCAGGCAGGGCGGCCCGCGTACCTGCCGGCGCCGCGGGCGCGGTTGGTCTCGCATCCTGCTGCGGCGCTCGCCACATGGCGAGCGCCGCGACGAGACGTCCGGCGTCTCGTCCGCCGACAGGCAACCGCGTGCTCAGCCGCGCCCGCTGCTATCAGACTGCCGCTCTGTCCATCGCCGACGCAGCCTCGAGGGCCTCGTCGGTGAGTTCGTAACGCTCGGGGGTGCCACCGAGCTGGGTCAGGCGATCGGAGATCGCGGGCGCGGTGTCGAAGGGGGCCATCACGCCGACCGCCGCCTTGCCCGCGTTCAGCTCCGCGGTGAGGCGCGCCTTTTCGGCATCGCTGAGGCCCAGGTTCTTGTGGTGAAGCGCGCCCACCCCCATGCCGGCCAGGACCGCCGGGCCCAGGAGCGCCGTGCTGCAGACCGCGATCACGCCGCCGATCGCGGCGCCCTTGCCGGTGCTGTGGGCGCCCACCTTGTCCTGCTTGAGCTTGCCATGGGCATCGAGGGCCAGGATGCCGATGGCATCCCCGTCGGCGATGCCCGAATCCTTCAACGCCGCTGCGGCGGAGTCGGCGGCGAGCTCTTCCGGGAAGACAGCAAGTACGAGTTGCCGGTTTGCCATCGGTCGGTCCTTTCCATTGGGTGTGGAGGCGCGTGAGGCGCCGGACCGAACGATCCCGGGATCTGGCCCGACCCACACCATCCGTTTCGGGTGATGCCGCCCAGCGCCCGTCCTCCCGGGGTCGGCCTTCCGATGGCCGCGCGACGTCGGTCGCTGCATGGGCGGGGTCGATCTCGCGGACCACCCAGCGCGCGCGGCGCGCGTATCCTGCGCGCCGTCATGGACTCTCGGCGCCCGTTCACCCTCACCACGCCGGACGGCGCGCTCGACGCGCTACGCGATCGGCTCCGCGCCGCCCGCTGGCCCGAGCCTCTGCTCGACGACGCCGGCTGGGATCTCGGCACCGACCTGGAGTACTTGCGCGAGTTGGTGGCCTACTGGGCCGACGGCTTCGAGTGGTCCGCCCGAGAGGCGGCGCTCAACGAGCTCCCGCACTACCGCGGGACGGTGGACGGGGTGGGCATCCACTACATCCA
>JAXDGY010000130.1:0-5834 GCA_034664785.1 Solirubrobacteraceae bacterium | reverse complement strand
GGTGCGGGCGGGGACTACGCCAACGGCCCGCGCGGCGGCCCGATCGGCCGCGCCGCGTCGGGTGGCTCGTCGGGCCAGTGGCCGTGCAGGTCGAAGAACGCGCGGGCGTCGTCCTCCTCGGCGCGGTCGGCGTCCGGGCGACGAGCGATCCACACGAGGTAGAGCAGCGCTGCCACCCCCGCGGCGGCCGCGGCGTAGTTGGCGATGTCGACGACCACGCCGCACAGCGTAGGCGCCGGAGGGCCGGGCGGCGCGGCCGGTCAGTCGACGGGGATGTCCTGCCCGGGCGGCGCGCGGCGCGCCGTGGCGGGCGGGGCGCCGGACTCGCCGATCCGCTCGACCCACCAGTCGATCAGCGCGCGGACGAGGAGCAGGACCTCGCGGATGACCTCGCGCAGCTGCTGCTGGAGCTCGTCGGGCACGAGGTCGCGCAGCGCCTGCAGCAGCGCCGCGAGCTCCTGGACCTCCGTCGTGCGCTGGGCGTGGTCGGCGGGCGAGGCCCAGCCGGCGGGTGGGACGACGCCGGCCCGCAGCTGGGCGCGCGCCTGTGCGGCCTCGCCCGCCAGCGCCTCCGCGGCCGCCTGCGTGGCCTGGATCTGCTCCCGGAGCCGCTCGAGGGGGTCGTCGGCGTCAGGCATCGAAGGTCACCAGCAGGGCCCCGTCGGCGAAGCGCGCGCCGGCGGGCTCGTGGTCGGCGAGGGCGGGGGGGAGGAGCAGGGTGCGCTTCTGGCCGTCGACGCGGACGACGAGCTCCAGGCCGATCTTGCGCAGCGTGATGTCCCCGCGCTCGGCGAAGGGCAGGTCGAGCCGCAGCGTCGCCCCGCGCTCGGAGACGACGAGCTCCTGCGTGAGCTTGGTGTGCAGCACCGCGGCCGGGTCGATCCCCTCGAACAGCGCGGTCCCCAGCTCGTCGAGGCCCTCGGGGCCGAGGACCTCCTCCCGGAAGAACGGCGCGCAGAGCACCGGCACCGGGGCGAAGGCCTCGCGCACGTCGCCCAGGTGCTCCTGCTGGCGCGCGCGCCAGGTCTCGAAGTACGCGCCGACCTCCTCCGGGAAGACCCGGTTGACCACGACCGCGTCGGTCAGGAAGCCGTAGAGGTTGAGGTAGGTGAACGTCCGCCGCGCCTCGTCGATGACCATCCCGTCGGGGTTCATCACCAGGCGCAGCGAGGCGTGTCGCGTGTCGCGGAGGATCTCGTTCATCGCGATCAGGTTGGCGACGAGCGCGTGGATCTCGTCGAGGACCGCCTCGCCGGGCAGGCGGACGTCGAGCACGGCGCGGGCGAACGGGCGCGCCGCGTCGAGGATCCGGCTCTGCTGCGGGAAGACGCGCTCGAGCCACCACCGCGCGACGTCGGGGAAGGACAGCAGGCGCAGCGTCTCGCCCGTCGGGGCGCAATCGACGACGACGACGTCGTGCTCGTCGGCCTCGTGGTGGCGCTTGAGCTGCAGCAGCGAGAACAGCTCGTCCATCCCCGGGGGCACCGTGAGCTCCTCGGCGCTGATGCGGTCCACGCCGCGCTCGACGAGCATCGTCCCGAGCCAGTCCTGCACCCCGGCCCAGTTGCGCTCCATCTCGGCCTGCGCGGAGACCTGCTGGCCCCAGAGGTTCGGGCCGATCTGCGACGGGTCGGGCCCGAGCTCCACCTGCAGGGCGTCCGCGAGCGAGTGGGCCGGGTCGGTCGAGAGCACGACGGTCCGCAGGCCCGCGGCGGCGCAGCGCCGCGCGGTGGCGGCGGCGACCGACGTCTTGCCGACGCCGCCCTTGCCCGTGTAGAGGATCGTCCGGGGTGCCATGGACCCGCCGACCCTACCCGCGCGGCGCGCGGCTCACCGCGTCGCGCGCACCGCGCCGGTCGCCTGCGCGGCGTTGCCGGCGAGGTCCACGGCGCGGACGCGGACCGCGTAGGCGCCGGGAGCCCGCGGCGTGAAGCGCAGCTCGTGACGCCCGCGGCCGAGGCGCACCGTCCGCCCCGCCACCGCCCGGCCGCCCCGGGTCACGAGCGTCGTGACCGTCGAGACCTTCGAGAGCGTGTACGGCACGCGGACGGCGCGGCGCACGCGGGGCTTCGCGGGCCGCGCGGCCTGGAGCGCGAGCGCCGGCGGCTGGTGCAGGTAGGCCGTGTACCGCGCGGCCTGCGCGCAGTAGGGCGTCGGGTCGGGCGCGGGCAGCTCCGGGCTGGGCGCCGCCGCCGCCTCGCGCTCGCGCGCGCAGAGCCCGTCCAGGAAGCCGCGCAGCAGCTCGTGGTAGCCCAGGTCGGACTCGCGCCCGGGCCACGCGTAGCGCGACCACGCGCCGGTGTCGAAGTGCGGCAGCTCGACCCGCGCCTGCGCGTCGCCCTGGGCCATGAGGGCGCGGCCCTCCGGGTCGTTGGCGAGCTTGCCGAAGTCGTAGAGCCCGTTGAGCGCCTGGATGAAGGCGTTGAGCACGCGGACCTTCGGCGCGAAGGAGTAGATCAGGTAGTGGGCGCCGGCCGGCGTCGCGACGCGCACGCCCTCCGGCGGCGGGGTGCGGTAGACGCCGAGCAGCGAGCGCGCCACGCCGAAGAGGGCCGGGTCCTGCAGGCGGATCGCCGCCCGGGAGTAGACCTGCAGCGCCGTGCCCGTCGACAGGGCGCTGACCCACGGCGGTCGCCCGCCGTCGAAGCGGAACCAGGACTCGAAGGCCAGCCCGCCCGCCCGGGCGGTGGCCAGCGGCGTGATCTCGTCCAGCAGCGCGCGCAGCTTGAGGTCGTAGCGCCGGCCGCCCTGCCACAGCGCGTTGGCCTTGCCGAAGGTCCCGAGCCACTGGACCTGCAGGCCCTGGCCGGGGTAGCTCTGCCACACGACGAGGCTCGAGCCGAACGCGACCCGCTGGCCGTAGCGCGTCAGCGGCCCGGACGTCCACCACGTCCGGTTGCGCTCGAGGGTCAGGAAGGCCAGCGGCAGGCGGTCGGGCCGCAGGCCGTGGGCCGCCGCGACGGCGTCGAGGTTCGCCACGACCGCCTTGAGCTCGGTGAGCCGGCGCCCGTGCAGCCGCTCCAGCGTCGCCTGCGCATCGTCGTAGGCCGCGCGGTACCGGTCCCGCGTGGGCA
Source organism: Solirubrobacteraceae bacterium (assembly GCA_034664785.1). Lineage (GTDB taxonomy): Bacteria > Actinomycetota > Thermoleophilia > Solirubrobacterales > Solirubrobacteraceae > Paraconexibacter. The sequence continues at coordinate 2,760 of JAXDGY010000130.1, read as the reverse complement.
GGTCGATCATCCCCTCGGCCAGCAGGCGGTCGAGCTCGGCGCGCACCGTCGGCCCCGGCGGCTTGGCGGCGGCGCGGGCGGCGGGTGAGGAGCCCGCGGCGGCGCTGCGGGGCGGCAGCGTGTCGGCCGTGCCGACGCCGGACTGCTCGGTCGCGCGCACACGCCCGTGGTCCAGGACGAGGACGCGCGCGGCGCCGGCGCCGGCGGGGAACGCGCAGGCCAGGACGGCCGCCGCGAGGGTCACGACAGGGGTGCGGCGCACCATGGCGATGCTACGACGGCGCCGCGTCGGCCCGCGCACTCAGGGTTGCAGCCGGGCAGGTAGCCTCGGTCGGACCATGCGCGAACCCGGTCACGTCGCCCTCGGCACCTGGAGCGGTGGCCGCTACCTGGCCTACGGCGAGCCCGTCGAGGAGGCCCGCCTGGAGGCGCTGCTGCGCCCGGGCGGCGGCATCCACACGATCCTGACCGCCGACGCCTACGGCGCCGGCGCCGCCGACGAGCTCGTCGGCCGGGCCCTGCGCGGCGTGCCGCGCGCGGACGTGAGCCTCGTCGGCGCCGTCGGGCACGACTTCTACGACGGCGAGCGCGAAGGCGCCAAGGGCTTCCCGCGCTTCACCGACGCGCGCCTGCGCGGCCCTGAGGGCTACGCGGACTACCTGCGGCGGGCCACCGAGCGCAGCCTGGAGCGCTGCGGCGTCGACGCGTTCGACGTCCTCCTGCTGCACAACCCGGACCGCACGGGCTACACGAGCGAGGTCGTGTGGGACGCGATGGCCGCGCTGCGCGCGGACGGGCTCACCGGCGCCATCGGCGTCGCCCCTGGGCCGGCCAACGGGTTCACGCTGGACGTCATCGCCTGCTTGGAGCGCTTCGGCGACCGGATGGACTGGGCGATGCTCATCCTCAACCCGTTCGAGCCGTGGCCGGGCGAGCTCGCGCTCGGCGCGGCGGCCGCCCAGGACGTCCGGGTCATCGCCCGCGTCGCCGACTACGGCGGGCTGTTCTGGGGCGACGTGCGCCCGGGCCACGTCTTCGCCGCCCGGGACCACCGCCTGCACCGCCCGGAGGGCTGGGTCGAGGCGGCGATGGCCAAGCTCGACCGCGTGCGCCCGGTCGCCGAGCGCCACGGCCTCACGCTCATCCAGCTCGCCGCGCAGTGGGACCTGGCGCACGACGCCGTCGCGTGCGTCGCGCCGACCCTGATCCAGGAGCCTGGCGGGCGGCCGATCGAGGCCAAGCGGGCCGAGCTCGCGGACACGCCGGCCGGCGTCGTCCTCTCCCCGGAGGAGGTCGCCGAGCTGCGCGCCGTGGGCGACAACACGGGCTCCATGGTGCTCAAGGGCGCCACGCCCGACCACGATGGCGACGTCCTCCCGGACCGCTGGCCGCTCGAGCCCGAGCTGACCGCGGCGGGCGCCCGCTGGGGCATCGATCCCGAGCGGGACCTGCGCCGCTTGGCCGGGTAGCCTGCCGCGGGTGCGGTCCCTCCTGAACGCGGCCAAGGGGCCGTACGCGCTGACGCCGTTCATCCCGGTCGCCGTCGTGCTCGACCTGATCGGCGCAGGACCCGTGGTCGTCTTCGCCACGTCGGCCCTCGGGGTCATCCCGACGGCCGCGCTGATGGGCCGGGCCACGGAGGAGCTCGCCGCCCGCGCGGGGCCGGGCATCGGCGGGCTGCTGAACGTCACGTTCGGCAACGCGCCGGAGCTCATCATCGCCCTCTTCGCGCTCAACAAGGGGCTGCACGAGGTGGTCAAGGCGTCGATCGTCGGCTCGATCGTCGGCAACACGCTGCTGGTCCTCGGCGCGGCGATGTTCGTGGGCGGCCTCGGCCGCGACCGCCAGCGCTTCGACCAGACCGCCGCCGGCTCGCAGTCCTCGATGCTGCTGCTCGCCGCGGCCGCCCTGATCATGCCCGCGATCTTCGAGCTCGTGGAGGGCAAGGGCCTGCCCAGCCCCGGGTCGGAGCTGGTGAACTACGGGTCGACCGTGGAGCGGCTCTCCGTCGCGGTGGCGGTGATCCTCATGCTCTCCTACATCGCGGGGCTGGTGTTCTCGCTGAAGACCCACCGCGGCCTGTTCAACCCGACCCACGAGGACCCGGGCCCCGGGCACCACGCGGAGACCTGGACCGTGCGGAAGTCCATCTTCGCCCTGGCACTCGCGGGCGTCGCGGTCGGCGTCATGTCGGAGATCCTCGTCGGCTCGATCACCGAGGCCGCCGCCAAGGTCGGCCTCAGCCAGTTCTTCGTGGGCGTCATCATCGTGGCGATCGTCGGCAACGCAGCCGAGCACTGGGTCGCGGTGCTCGTCGCGCGCAAGGACAAGATGGACCTGTCGGTGAACATCGCGGTCGGCTCGAGCGCCCAGGTCGCGCTGTTCGTGGCGCCCGTGCTCGTCTTCGCCTCGTTCGTCGTGGGCCCGCATCCGATGGCGCTGGTCTTCAACGGCTTCGAGCTCGGGGCGATCCTGATCGCGATCCTGATCGCCAACCACGTGACCGGCGAGGGCGAGTCGAACTGGTACGAGGGCCTGCAGCTCATGGCGGTCTACGCCGTGCTCGCGGCGTCCTTCCTCGCGGCCTGAGAACCGCCGCGCCGGCTCAAGCCGGGGGCCGGCCGGTCGACCACCCGGTGCGATGGCCAGCGTCAGCGCCACCACGTCTGCGGCGACGCCGGCGACCGACACCGTCGTCGTCGCCAAGCAGGGGACCGCCAGCGCCGGGCAGAGCCCGTCGTTCACCGACGACCTGGCCGC
>JAXDGY010000129.1:0-3133 GCA_034664785.1 Solirubrobacteraceae bacterium | reverse complement strand
CGTCGCCGTGGTGGCTGAAGGCGCGCCTGATGGCCGCCGGCCAGCGGCCCATCAACACCGTGGTGGACATCACCAACTACGTGATGCTGCTGACGGGCCAGCCGCTGCACGCCTTCGACCTCGACCGCGTCGCCGGCGGCCATCTGGTCGTCCGCCGCGCGGGCGACGGCGAGCGGATGACCACGCTGGACGACGTCGAGCGTGTCCTGGACCCGGACGTCGTGCTCATCGCCGACGACGAGGGGCCGACCTCGATCGCCGGCGTCATGGGCGGGGCACGCTCGGAGGTCCACGACGGCACGACGCGGGTGCTGATGGAGGCCGCGACCTGGGACGGGCCGAACATCAACCGCACCTCCGCGCGCCTGGGTCTGCGCAGCGAGGCCAGCGCGCGCTTCGAGAAGGGCCTCGCGCCCGAGCAGGCGCTCGAGGCGCAGGCCGTCGCGTCGGACCTGATGATCCGGCTCTGCGGGGCGACGCCCGTCGGGGGCACGATCGATGTCGGCGGCCCGGGCCCGGCGCCTGCGGTCATCCGCCTGCGCGACGCGCGCGTCGAGGGCCTGCTCGGCGCGCCGATCCCGCGCGAGCGCAGCGCGGAGATCCTCCGCGCGCTCGGCTTCGGCGTGGCCCAGGCCCCGGACGGCCTGGACGTCAGGGTCCCGCCGTTCCGCCGCAACGACGTCACGCGCGAGGCCGACCTCATCGAGGAGGTGGCGCGGATCGCCGGCTTCGAGGACCTGCCGGCCACGGTGCAGGAGAACCGCACCGGCTTCCCCGGTCATCTGGCGAGCGCGCAGCGGCTGCAGCGCCGCGCCGAGGACGTGCTCGCCGGCCGCGGTCTGCACGAGGTGGTGGGCTGGTCGTTCGCCGACCCCGGCCTGCTGGACCGCCTGCGCCTGCCGGAGGGCCACCGGCTGCGGGAGGTCGTGCGCGTCGAGAACCCGATGAGCGAGGCGCAGTCGATCTTGCGCCCGACGATCCTCGGCTCGCTGCTGGACATCGCCGCGCACAACGTCGCGCGCGGGACGGGCGACCTCGCCCTGTTCGAGTCCGGCGCGGTCTACAACCCCGATGGCGACGGCCCGCTCCCGGCCGAGCACCACGCGCTGGCCGGCGTGCTGCGCGGCGCGCTCGCGCCGCCCTCGTGGGCGACCGGCCCGGCCCCGGCCGCCGACTTCTTCGCCGCCAAGGGCTTCGTGGAGGCGGTGTTCACCGCCCTGCGCGTCGGGCTCGCCGTCGTGCCGCCGGAGCATCCCGGCGCGTGGCCGTTCCTGCACCCCGGCCGCAGCGCCGCCGTCCTGGCCGACGGCGAGCGCGTCGGCTGGGTCGGCGAGGTGCATCCGCTCGTCACGGCCTCCTGGGACCTCGGCGACGCGCCCGTCGCCGCGTTCGCGCTGGACCTCGGGCGCCTGACCGCCCACGCGCCCGAGGAGCTCCGCTACGCCGACCTCACGACCTTCCCCGCCGTCCGGCAGGACCTCGCCGTCGTCGTCGGCGACGACGTCCCGGCCGCCCGCGTCGCCGAGCTGGTCGGCGAGTACGCGTCGTCGGTGCAGATCTTCGACGTCTACCGCGGCGAGCAGCTCGGCGAGGGCCGCACGTCGCTGGCGCTGCGCTGCGAGTTCTCCGCGCGCGACCGCACGCTGACCGACGAGGACGTGGCGAAGGTGCGGGCGAAGATCGTCGCCCGGCTGGCCGAGCTCGGGGGCGAGCTGCGTGCCTAGCGTCCTGGTCGCCGGCGCCTCCGGGTATGCGGGCGCGCTCGCCGCGCGGCTGGTCGCGCGCCACCCGTCGCTCGAGCTCGCGGCGGCGACGAGCCGCTCGGACGCCGGTCGCCCGCTCGACGAGCTCTATCCGCACCATCGCGTCGGGGTCCGCCTCGAGGAGCTCGACCTCGACCGCCACGGCGACGTCGACGCCGCGATCGTCGCCTACCCGCACGGCGCCGCGGCGCGGACCGTCGCCGCCCTACGCCGGCGCGGGGTCAAGGTCGTGGACCTGAGCGCGGACTTCCGCCTGCGCGACCAGGCGACCTACGAGGCCTGGTACGTCCCGCACGAGGCGCCGGAGCTCCTGGACGAGGCGGTCTACGGGCTGCCGGAGCGCTACCGGGACGAGCTGCGCGGCGCCGACCTCGTCGCCGGCCCCGGGTGCTTCCCCACCGCCGCGGTGCTCGCCCTGGCGCCGCTGGCGCCCTACCTCGCCGACGTCGTCATCGACGCCAAGACGGGCGTCTCGGGCGCCGGGCGCGCCGCGACGCCAACCACCCACTTCGTCGCCGTCGACGAGAACGTCGTGCCCTACAACGTCGGCCGCCACCGGCACACACCGGAGATCGACCAGGAGCTCGCGCGGGCGGGCGCGCCGGATCTCGCGGTGACCTTCGTCCCGCACCTGCTCCCGCTCGACCAGGGCGAGCTCGTCTCGTGCTACGCGACGCTCACCGAGGAGGGGCGCGACCTCGACGTCGCCGGGTGCTTCGAGGAGGCCTACGCGGTCGAGCCGTTCGTCGAGCTCGCCGCGACGCCGCCGGGCGTGCGGGACGTGCGCGAGACGAACCTGTGCCGCATCTTCGTCCACGCCGAGCCCGGGACGGGCAAGGCCATCGTCTTCGCCGCGATCGACAACCTCTGGAAGGGCACCGCCTCGCAGGCCGTCCAGAGCCTCAACCTGATGCTCGGGCTGCCCGAGGACGAAGGGATCGCCGCATGAGCTTCTTCCGGTCGCGCTGGGTCGAGGTCCCGGCGTGGGTCTCCGAGGCGAGCGATCCAGGGCTGCCCGCGGGCTTCCGCGCCGCCGGCGCGGCGGCGGGCCTGAAGCCCGACGGCGCCCTCGACGTCGGGCTGCTCGTCTGCGACGCGCCGGCGACCACCAGCGCCGCGCGCTTCACGTCCTCCGCGGTGCTCGCCGCCCCGGTGCTCGTCACCAAGGAGCGCGCGCGGCTGGACGCGCTGCGCGCCGTCGCGGTCAACTCGGGCAACGCGAACGCGGCGACGGGCCGGCCCGGGCTCGACGAGGCAGCGCGGATGCAGGGCGCCGCGGGGATCGCGTCGCGCGTGGACCCCGCGCAGGTGGCGGTCTGCTCGACCGGGGTGATCGGCGTCCAGCTCGACGGGCGCAAGGTCGTCGCCGG
>JAXDGY010000128.1:0-4345 GCA_034664785.1 Solirubrobacteraceae bacterium | reverse complement strand
GGCGGCTCACGGACCCCGGCGACCTGTTCGACGACGCCTTCCGGGGCTCATGAGGCTCAGCTTCTTCATCCGCGAGGCGGTGCGCTCGGTCAAGCGCAACGCCGTCCCGAGCTTCGCCGCGATCGCGTCGGTCGTCGTGACGGTGCTCGTCCTCGGGGTCTTCATCCCGGTCGTGCAGGCCACCACCGGGGCCGCCAACGAGGTCCGCGGCCGCGTCCTGGTCGACGTCTTCCTCAAGACGGGCGCCAAGGACGCCGACGTGGAGCGCGTCCGGCGCCTGCTCGTCGACAAGACCCCGCACGTCGGCAAGGTCCAGTACGTCTCCAAGCAGCAGGCCTACCAGGAGGAGAAGCGCCGCAACCCGGAGGCCTACCAGCTGCTCGGCTCCAACCCGCTGCCCGACACCTTCCGCGTCACGCCGGACGACCCGGCCAACGCGCTGAAGCTGCGCGACGAGCTCTCGCCGGCGGCCGCGGGCGGCGGGCGGACGACGATCGACCCGGCGATCGACACGGTCAAGAACCGCAAGGACGAGACGTCGAAGATCCTCACCGCGACGCGCGTCGTGAAGCTCGCGATGGGATCGCTGGCGATCCTGCTCGTCGTCGCCTCGCTGCTGCTGATCTCCAACACGATCCGTCTGTCGCTGTTCTCGCGGCGCCGCGAGGTCGAGGTGATGAAGCTCGTGGGCGCGACCGACTGGTTCATCCGCTGGCCGTTCGTGATCGAGGGCGTCGTGCTGGGCACGCTGGGCGGCGGGCTGGCGATCGCGCTGCTGCTCGTCGGCAAGGTCGCGCTGCTCGATCCGCTGGCCTCGGACTTCGCGCTGATCGCCGCTCCCCAGACCGTGAGCTTCGCCGCGCTGGCGGTGCTGCTGCTCGTCGCGAGCATCCTCGTGTCGGCGCTCGGCTCGGGCCTGTCGCTGCGCCGCTTCCTCCGGGTCTGAGCCGGGTGAGGGGCTAGCCTGGAGGGCGTGCGCCGTCTCGTCGCCGTCGGGCTGTCACTCGTCGTCGTGCTGTGCGCGGGCCTGTGGCTCGGCGGCCACCCGATGCTGCTGCCGGGGTTCATCCGCGGGGCCGTCGTGGACGACGACGCGGAGATCGTCGCCGAGGCGATCGACAAGGTGCACGACACGTACTACCGCGAGATCCCGCGCTCGACGCTGGCCGACCAGTCGATCACGGGGTTGGTCGACGGGCTCAACGACCGCTTCTCCAACTACTTCACGCCTAAGCAGTACGCGCAGTTCCGCGAGACGCAGAGCAGCGAGTTCTCAGGGATCGGGGTCAGCGTGGCCCAGGACAAGGCGGGCCTGCGGATCGTCCAGGTCTACGACCAGTCGCCCGCCAAGCGCGCGGGGCTGCAGCGCGGGGACATCATCACGGGCGTCGGCCGCGTGTCGCTGAAGGGCCTCGACCAGACGAAGGCGTCCTCGCTCATCAAGGGCCCGAGCGGCACCGACGTCGAGCTCGAGATCACGCGCAAGGGCGCCGCCCGCCGCGTGAAGGTCACCCGCGCGACCGTCAGCGTGCCGCAGGTCGCCTCGCGCATCGAGACCGTGAAGGGCGACAAGGTCGGCTACGTCGCGCTGGCGCAGTTCGGGTCGGGCGCGCACGCCGAGGTCTACGCGGCCCTCGAGAAGCTCCAGAGCCAGGGGGCCGACCGCTACGTCTTCGACCTGCGCCACAACGGCGGCGGCCTCGTCAGCGAGGCGCAGCTCATCGCCTCCGCCTTCCTGAAGGACGGGCCGATCGTCACGACGAAGGGCCGCAGCGTGCCGACGCGCACCCTGAGCGCCACGGGCGACCCGGTCGAGGCGACCGCGCCGCTCGTCGTGCTCGTGGACCGCGACACGGCGTCCGCGTCGGAGATCGTGACGGGCGCCCTGCAGGACCGCGACCGGGCGGAGGTCGTGGGGACGCGGACCTTCGGCAAGGGGGTCTTCCAGGAGGTCGTCGAGCTCTCCAACGGCGGCGCGCTGGACATCACCGCCGGGCAGTACTTCACGCCGAAGGGACGCAACCTGGGCGGGCGTGGCGTGCAGACCGGGACGGGTATCAAGCCCGACGTGCAAGCCTCGGACGACCCGGCGACGCGTCCCGACGAGGCCCTGCGCGCGGCGCTGAAGGCCGTCGAGGCGCTGGGCCCGGGCAAGTGAGCCCGCGCGGGCGGGGTCCCGCGCCCCGCGGTCCCGGTCGGCGGACCCACGACGGACGCGAGGGCGGCGGGCGCGGCCGCGGCCGTGGGCGCGCGGACGAGGCGCGGCCGGTGCGCGAGCAGCTGGTCGCGATCCTCGACCGCCGCGGGCGCCACCTGACCGCCGAGCCGTTCTTCGAGCGCGGCCCGCGCGTCGTCGTGGACCGCGTGCGCGACGCCAAGCCCGGCGACCTCGTCCTGCTGCAGACCGCCCACCGCACGCGCGGGCACGCGCGGATCGCGCGGGTCATCGGCCGTCCCGACAACGCGGGGGCGGTGCTCGAGGCGCTGATGCTCGATCGCGGCCTGCAGCGCCGCTTCCCGCCCGGCGTCGAGCTCGCGGCGCGCGAGGCTCGCGACGCGGGCCAGGCGGGCCGCCTGGAGGCCCAGCAGGTCGTGCGCCGCGACCTCACCGGCCTGGCGACGTTCACCATCGACCCGCCGACGGCGCGCGACTTCGACGACGCGATCAGCGCCGAGGCGATCGGCGCGGACCACTGGCGCATCTGGGTCCACATCGCCGACGTCAGCGCCTTCGTCGCCCCGGGCTCGCCCGTCGACCGCGAGGCCTACCGTCGCGCCACGAGCGTCTACGTCCCCGGGCGGGTGGAGCCGATGCTGCCCGAGGCGCTCAGCAACGACGCCTGCTCGCTGCGCCCGGCGGTCGACCGGCTGACATTGACCGTGGAGCTCGAGCTGCGCGGCGCGGAGGTGGTCAAGTCGTCGTTCTACCGCTCCACGATCCGCTCCGACGAACGGCTGGACTACCCGCGCGTGGACCGGATCTTCGCCGGCGAGGAGGAGGCGCGCGCCCCGTGGGCCGAGCCGCTGGCCGCCGCCCGCGCGGCGGCGCAGGCGCTGGCCGACAAGCGCGAGCGCCGTGGCGCGCTGGCCATCGAGACCTCCGAGCCCGAGTTCGCCTTCGACCCGCGCGGGCACCTCACGGGCTCGGTGGAGTCGACGCACACGGAGTCCCACCGCCTCATCGAGCACCTCATGATCACCGCCAACGAGGCGGTGGCCACGCTGCTGAGCGACCGCGGCGCCCCGACGCTCTATCGCGTCCACGAGCGCCCCGACCCGCAGGCGGTGGAGCGCCTCGCCGAGCAGCTCGCCTCGCTCGACGTCGCCACCCCGCCGATCCGCGAGCACATGACCTCCGAGCAGGCGGCGGAGGCCGTCGCGGAGATCTCCAAGCGCATCGAGCAGCACGTCCAGCGCACGGGCCACGGCCGTGCCGGGTTCACGTCGCTGCTGCTGCGGGCGCTCAAGCAGGCCCACTACTCGCCGCACGACCTGGGTCACGCGGCGCTCGGCCTCACGCACTACTGCCACTTCACCTCGCCGATCCGGCGCTACCCCGACCTGATCTGCCACCGCGCGCTGCTGAGCACGGTCGGCGGCGGCGAGGATCCGCCGCCCGCGGGCGGGATGGAGGAGGCGGGGGTGCACTGCAGCGCGCGCGAGCGCGAGGCGATGTCCATCGAGCGCAAGGCCGACGACGTCGCCCGGTGCTTCCTGCTCGAGCAGGAGCTGGTGGCCCGCGGTGGCGGCGGCGACGAGCGCGTGTGGGACGGCGAGGTCATCGGCCTCATCGCCGCCGGCGCCTTCGTCGCGTTCGGTGACGGCTATGAGGGGATGCTGCCGGTCCGCCGCCTCCGTGGCGACTGGTGGGACCTCAACGAGCAGGGGACGATCCTCTTCGGCGCCGAGAGCGGCGCGACGATCCGCCTCGGCGACCCCGTGCGGGTGACCGTGGCCCGGGTCGACGCCCCGCGCGGGCGCGTCGATCTCGACCTCGCGGCGTAGGGCCGCCCCGCCGACGCCCCGGCTCCTAGACTCAGGGGAGCATGGCCAAGGGCAAGAAGCGCAAGATCGCAGAAGGGGACGTGGCCTCCAACCGGCAGGCCGCCTACCGCTTCGAGTTCCTCGATCGGCTCGAGTGCGGCATCGTGCTCCAGGGCACCGAGGTCAAGGCGCTGCGTGACGGCTCGGCCCAGATCAAGGACGGCTTCGCCTCGATCCGGGACGGCGAGCTGTGGCTGCACAACGTGCACATCCCGCCCTACGGCCCCGCGAGCCGGGACAACCACGAGCCCGAGCGGACGCGCAAGCTGCTCGTCCACCGCCGCGAGCTCGACCGCCTGAG
>JAXDGY010000127.1:0-13475 GCA_034664785.1 Solirubrobacteraceae bacterium | reverse complement strand
CGCTGCTGCCCTGCCGCGGGGCCGCGCGGATCCTCCCGCGGGCTGCGCGCATACCAGCCGGGGTCGAACCAGTCGGCGGTCCACTCCCACACGTTGCCCGTCATCTCGTCCAGGCCGTAGCCGTTCGACGGATAGGACCCGACCGGCGCGGTGCCGGCGTAGCCGTCGGCGGCCGTGTCGTGCCCGGGGAAGCGGCCCTGGAACGCGTTCATGCGATGCTCGCCGCCCGGCTCGAGCTCGTCGCCCCACGGGAAGCGGTGGCCGGCCGCGCCGCCGCGGGCGGCGAACTCCCACTCGGCCTCGGTCGGCAGCCGCGTGCCCGACCAGGCGCAGAACGCCTGCGCGTCGTTCCACGAGACGTGGATGACCGGGTGGTCGGCGCGCCCCTCCAGGGAGGACTGCGGCCCCTCGGGGTGCGCCCAGTCGGCGCCGTGGACCTGGCGCCACCACAGCGCCTGCGGGACCGCGCGCGTCGGGGGGAAGTCGTCGGGCAGGAACCCCGCGAACACGAACGACCAGCCGAACGTCTCGGCCTCGGTCCGGTGGCCCGTGGCCGCCGCGAAGGCGGCCCAGTCCGCGTTGGTGACCGCGTGGACGGCGAGCGCGAACGGGGCGAGCACGACCTCGTGGGCGGGTCCTTCGCCGTCGGCGGCATAGCCGTAGGTGCCGTCGGTGCCCATCGTGAACGCGCCGCCCGGGAGCTCGACGAGGCGCGGCGGGTCGGCCGGCGACGCCGTGGGAGGGCTCGCGGCAGGAGCGCTCGACGCGGCGGCGGCGGCGTCCGCGCCGCGACGCGCGGCGGGGGCGCAGCATCGCTCGTCCATCCCTGCATGGTCGCAGGTCGCACATCTATTTGACAATTGACCAATAGTGGTGTCGAATCGCGTTCCCCGACCAGGAGCACCATGCCGCCGTCCACCGCCGCGCCCGCAGTCCTCGCCCGCCGTCCACTGATGACCCTCGGCGCCTTCGCGGCCGCCGCGGCGGCGGCGATCGGCGCGGCCAAGCCGGCCGAGGCACTGGCCGCCCCGGCGCCCGCGCGGCCCAACGTCGTGGTCGTGATGACCGACGACCAGGACTTCCACTCGATGAGCGCGCTGCCCAACGTGCGCCGGATCCTGGGGAAGGGCGGCACCGAGTTCACGACGAGCGTCGTCAACTACCCGCTGTGCGCGCCGTCGCGGTCGACCTTCCTGACGGGCGAGTACGAGCACAACCACCACATCGGCTGGAACAACCCGCCGGAGGGCGGCTACGAGCTGTTCGACGGGCGCGAGACGATGCCCGTGTGGATGCAGCGTGCGGGCTATCGCACGATCCACATCGGCAAGTACCTCAACGACTACGGCCTCGCCAACCCGACCGAGGTCCCCAAGGGCTGGACCGACTGGCACGGGACGATCGACCCGACGACCTACCACTACTTCGGGACCACGTTCAACGACAACGGCAAGCTGCACACCGCCGCCGGCTACTCCGTTGACGTCGTCGCGGACAAGGCCAAGCAGGCCATCTCGACGGCAGCGCGCAAGCGGCAGCCCTTCTTCCTGAGCCTCGCCCCGATCGCGCCGCACACCCGCGCGGAGACCGCGCGGGCCGAGGGCACCCCGGCGGTCCCGGCGCCCCGCTACGCCAACGTGTTCGCCGACGCGCCCCTGCCGCGCTACCCGAACTTCGACGAGGCGGACCTGTCTGACAAGCCGACGTCGCTGCAGTCGTTCTTCCCGGACCCGATGACCGCGCAGCAGATCGCCGATCTCACCGAGCACTACCGGGGGCGGATGGGCTCGCTGCTGGCCGTCAACGACCTCGTCGGGGGCGTCGTCAAGCAGCTGAAGAAGACGGGGCAGGACAAGAACACCGTCATCGTCTTCACCTCCGACAACGGGTGGATCCTCGGGGAGCACCGCCTGCGCGACCCCATCTCGGAGACGGGCATGGCGTCCGGCGCCAAGTACGTCCCCTACGAGAGCTCCTCGCGCGTCCCGCTCTACATGGCCGGCCCCGGCGTGCCGAAGGGCCGCAAGATCCCGGGTGTGGTCACCAACGCCGACGTGCCGGCCACGATCCTCGACCTCGCGAACGCGCGGCCGACGCGCCCGCTCGACGGCATCTCGCTGCTGCCCGCGCTGCGCAAGCCGTCGGTGCTCGACGGCCGCGGGGTCCTGATGGAGACGGCCAAGAACCCGCGCCAGGTGCCGACCTACATCTCCGTGCGCACGCAGCGCTACCGCTACGACCGCCAGGAGGACGGGCAGGAGGGCCTGTACGACCTCAAGGTCGACCCGTGGGAGCTGACGAGCTTCCACAACGACCCGCGCTACGCCGCGATCAAGGCGATCCTGAAGCCGGCGGCCATCAAGCTCTCCACGTGCCGGGGGAAGACCTGCCGCCTGGACCTCAAGCTGCCCGAGCCGGGGACCGCCGTCGCCGCGCGGGGGTGAGCGTGCCCGGGTTGGTCCGGCACCCCGCGAGTGGATCCCCCGGCGCCCTGGCCTAGCCGTCCTGACATGGCCACCGGGCAGCAGACCGCGCAGCGGGGTCCCGGCCTGCGGGAGCTGCGCGAGCTGAGCGACGCCGAGCTCGTCAGCCGCCACGACGAGCTGCTGTCGCGTGCCGGCCCGGACGACGTGCACGTGCTCGGGCCGGAGGCCTACCGGGACGTGCTGCGCCTGCGCGTCATGGAGCTCCAGGCCCGGGAGCTCGCGCGCCTGGCGTGGATCGTCTACCTCGTGTCCGCGTTGACGCTGGCGCTGCTCGTGGCGATCCTGGTCGTCTCCGCCTGAGCGCCGCGGGGCGTCTCAGCCCCCGGCGACCACCGGCTTGGTGAGCGCCTTGACGAAGTCCTCGAGCTGCTCGGTGGTCCAGCACTCGTAGGCCTCGCAGTGCTCTTCGTAGGCGGAGATCACCGAGTCGCCGTAGTTCCAGTACAGCCGCGGCTCGGGGTTCAGCCAGAAGGTCCGCCCGGCGCGCGCGGCGATCTGGGCGAAGACCTCGGCCTTGGGATCGCGCCCGTTCGTGCGCGCGTCCCCCAGGACGATCACCGTGGCGCGCGGGTGCAGGTCGTCCTCGACGAGGGCGCGGAACTCGTTCCACACACGCCCGTAGTCGGTGTAGCCGCTGATGTCGGCCACGCCCGCGTCGCGCCCGATCGCCTCCGAGACGGCCCGGAAGTCGCGCTCCTTGTGGAAGACGTCGGTCACCTCGCTGATGCGCTCGATGAACACGAAGGAGCGCATCTTGCGGAACGAGTCGTGCAGGGCGTGCAGCACGCTGAGGAAGAAGACGCTGGCGCTCGTGACGCTCGTGGAGACGTCGCAGAGCACGTAGATCTCCGGGCGGCGCGGGCGCTTGGGGCGGAACTTGAGCTCGACGGGGACGCCGCCGGTCTGCAGGGAGGCGCGCATCGTCTTGCGGACGTCGACATGGGCGTGGCGCTTGGAGCCGCGCTGCTCCTGGCCCTGGGTCTTCAGGCGCCGCTTGAGCTGGGCGACGACGCGGTGCACGGCCGCGAGGTCCTGCAGCGGGCCCGACGGGAGCGCGCGGTCGATCTCGTTCAGCGGCCGGGCCGGGGGGAGGGCCTCGGTGCGCTCGATCTGCGCCCGCTCGAGCTCCCGGCGCAGCAGCGCCTCGAAGCGGCGGATCTCCTCGCGGGGGAGCCCGGGGCGGCGCGGGTCCTCCGGCGGCAGGTCGGGCTGCGGCTCGGCGCGCAGCCCGAGCTGACGGCGGATGCGCTGGACGTCGACGCCGATGACGCCCGAGCCCTCGCCCTGGCGGCCGAAGGCCGCGATGGCGACGCGCGCGAGGTCGCGCATGAGGCTCGCGTCGCCCTCCGCCACCGCCTGGGCGATGAGGCGCCGCAGCTCCTCCATGTCCAGCTCGGCGACGGCGTCGTCGTCGCCGAGGTCCATGGCGCCGGCCTCCCGCACGCCCTCCTTGACGGCGGCGAGCTCGGCGGCCCGGAAGAAGAAGCGGTCGAAGACGAGGTCGAAGACCTTGCGGTCCTCGGGGGACTTGGCCAGCGTCGCGCTCAGCGCGGAGCGGAAGGCGACCTGCTCGCCCCAGGGGACGTGCTCGAGGGCGGAGAACGCATCGAGCAGCTCGCTCGTGCCGACCGCGACGCCCTCGCCGCGCAGCTCCTCCCCGAACTCCAGCACCCGCGCGGCCATGCCCTGCGACCCCGCGGCCGCGCCGCGGGAGCCGGGCCCGGCGGCCGGCGCCACGCTGCCGTAGAGCGCGGCCCGCCGGGCGTCGGGGCGTCTAGGCGGCAGAGGCACGGGCGTCCAGCTTCAGCCCGACGCGCTCGGCGACCACGTCGAGGTCGGTCCGGTGCTTGACGATGATCGAGAGCGTCTCGCGGAACGTCGTCTGGTCGATGTCCGTGGCGCCGAGCAGCAGGAGGGCGCGGGCCCAGTCGATCGACTCCGCGATCGACGGCGGCTTCTTGAGGTCGAGGTCGCGGACCATCGCCACGACCTCGACGAGCTTGCGCGCCACCGCCTCCGGGAGCTCCGGGGTGTGCAGGCGCACGATCTCGAGCTCGTGCTCGAGCGCGGGGTAGTCCAGCCAGAGGTAGAGGCAGCGCCGCTTGAGCGCCTCGGTCAGCTCGCGCGTGTTGTTCGAGGTCAGCAGGACGACGGGGTGCGTCGTGGAGTGGATCGTGCCGAGCTCCGGGATGGAGATCTGGAAGTCCGAGAGCAGCTCGAGCAGCATCGCCTCGAACTCCTGGTCGGTCTTGTCGATCTCGTCGATGAGCAGGACGACCGGGTCCTTGGCGGCGATGGCCTGCATCAGCGGGCGGGTGAGCAGGAACTCCTCGCCGAAGATGTCGTCCTGCACCTCCGCCCAGCCGGCGCCGTCGGCCTCGGCCTGGATGCGCAGCAGCTGCTTGCGGTAGTTCCACTCGTAGAGCGCCTTGGCCTCGTCGAGGCCCTCGTAGCACTGCAGGCGCACGAGGTCACGGCCGAGGTACGCCGCGAGCGCCTTGGCGAGCTCCGTCTTGCCGACGCCGGCGGGCCCCTCGACGAGGATGGGCTTGCCCAGACGCGTGGCCAGGAAGGAGACCAGGGCGGTCGACTCGCCGGGCAGGTAGCCCGTCGACCGCAGGCCTTGGGCGACGTCGTCGACGGAGGCGGGCGTGAGGCTCATGGAGCGCTGGATCGTAGCGGTGTGGGATCCTCGCCCCGATGCCCGGCGCGCTCCTCCTCGTCGCCACGGAGGTGCCGGCCGCGCCGATCGTGGGGGTCATGACCCTGGGGGTCGTCGTCGCCCTCGTCGGCCACGTGGCGAAGTCCTACCGGGTCGTCGCCGTCGGGATCGCGATCCTCTTCCTGGCCACGGCGGCCATGGTGGTCGGGGCCTACGTCTCCTACCACGGCGACGAGAGCGATCCCCGTCCCGCCAAGCCGCCGAGCCAGCCCAGCTTCTAGGGCGGCGAGACGCGGGCCGGGCCTTTGCTCACGTGATAATCCTGGATTACAGTCCGTCCGTGAGCGATGCGCGTTCCGACGTGGTTCCGGACGCCGTCGCCCCGCCCGGGCGGCACCCGCGCTTCCCGCTCGTCGACGGTCTCAGAGCGATCGCCGTCCTCAGCGTCCTGGGCGTGCATGCCGCGACCGCGGGAGGTGCGATCTCGTCGTCGCTGTCCGGTCGCGTCCTCGCCCACCTCAACATCGGCGTGACGATCTTCTTCGTGATTTCGGGCTTCCTGCTGTACCGGCCGTTCATCGCGCACCGGGCCGGCGGGGCAGGGGCTCCCGCCGTTCCGGGCTACCTCAAGCGACGCTTCCTGCGCATCTACCCGGCGTACTGGCTGGTCCTCACCGTGCTGGTCGTCGTCCCCGGACTGACCGGCGTGATCGACGGCAACTGGTGGCCGATGTACGCGCTGGTGCACACGCTCCCGTTGTACGACGGGCGCGGCTGCCTGGACGCCCCGTCCACCTGCGGGCTCGCGCAGACCTGGAGCCTCGTGGTCGAGCTCACGTTCTATGCGGCACTGCCCCTCCATGTCGCCGCGATGGCCCGGCTGACCCGGCGTCTCCGCGTGACCGCATGGATGTGGGCGGAGCTGGGGGCACTGGTCGTGCTGTCGACGGCGTCGCTCGTGCTCCAGTTCGCGATCTTCGACCCGGTCCCGAAGTGGCTGGGCGGCAGCCTGCTGAGCTACCTGCTCTGGTTCTCGCTGGGCATGGGGCTGGCGGTCGCGTCGGTCGCCCTGGACTCGGACGGCCGGCGGCCGCGGGTCCTCGGGGCGATCGCCCGCCGCCCCGAGGTCCCGTGGGCCGCGGCGCTCGCGCTCTATGCGCTGCTGTGCGCGTGGATGCCGGCGACCCCGCTGCTGCTCGCACGCAGCGACGTGCTGATCACGCACGTCGCCTTCGGGGTCATCGCGGCGCTGCTGCTCGTCCCGGCGGTGCTCGGCGATCGCAGGCGCGGACTCCCGCACCGGGTGCTCGCCCATCCGGTCGCAGCGTGGCTCGGCCTGGTGTCCTACGGCATCTTCCTCTGGCACTTCGTGATCACGCAGCAGCTCGGGCCGGGCGGCGCCGGGGCGCCGTTCCTCGTCGTGCTGCTCGGGACGCTGGCGATCTCGACGGCCTGCGCGGCGGTGAGCTACTACGTCGTCGAGGAGCCGGTGCTCCGCCTCAAGCACCGCCGGCTGCGCGACGTCGTCGCCAGGCGTCGCGCCGCTTGAGCACGCCCGCGCCCGCCGTCAGCGGCGGTGGGCCATGCGCGTGCCCAGGGCCCGCAGGCGTGGGGCCAGCAGCGCTTGGATCCGGCCGGCCACCGGGCGACGCGAGACCGCCGGGCGCATGCGCCCGAGGTCGGTGGGCAGCGCGGGCGCGAGGCCGGCCGCGGCGGCCGTCGCCGGGCAGGGGGAGCCCGTGGCGGTGCTCGTCACGTTCTGCGTGGCGATCCGCGGCACGAACCCGCCGTTCCAGCCGCTGAAGACCCCGGCGCCGTAGTGCACCCCGCACTGGGCCGGCGCGGTCAGCAGGCCGTTGGGCCCGCCGGGGAAGCCCAGGGCGAACGTGGTGACCGGGGTCTGCGGCAGGTTGCTCAGCGTGGTCTGGATGAAGCCGTCCGGCCGGAGGGTGTTGACGGCCACGAACTTCGCGGTCTGGGTGGGCGTGATCTGCGCGCTGATGAACTGGCGCAGCGGCGCGGTCGCCGTCCCCTGCGCGAAGAACACCTTCCCGACGGTCGTTCCGACGAGCGGGGAGACGAGCACTGCGGCGCCGACCTGCGACGAGGCGGGACAGGCCGGGGCGGCGGCGCTCCCGACCGCGAACTGCGCGTCGGTGCACGGCGTGATGTTGGCGATCGCGGCGAAGTTGATCCCGGTGCCGTTGGGCAGGTACACGTCCGTGGTCCGGATGTGCGCCTGGCTGCGCGGCAGCTCGGTGGCGGGGAGGGTCGTGGCCGCGATCAGCGACTCGACGCCGCCGGCCTTCGGTGCGTTGGCCGCGAAGGCGACCCCCGGCTCGAAGGGCACGTGGGCGCAGTCGGTGGGCGTGAAGCTCGAGGTCCTGGCGGACGGCGTGACGGACGCGTAGGACGTCGCCGTGGCCGTCGTGGTGGCCGCGCCGCAGCTCGTCGGGTTCGTCAGGAAGGCCTTGGTCCCGCCGGCGACGAGGCCGTTCAGCGTCAGGCTGATGGACTGGATCTGCACCGGGATCGGGAGCGCGCCGCTGAGGGCCGGCAGCGCGCGGGGGAGGTTGTCGAAGGTGACCGTGAGGCCGTAGTCGCCCGGGACGCGCACGGTGGCCGCACCCGAGAGCGCGAACTTGCCGAGCAGCCCGCCGAGGGGCCGGATGACCATCCCGACGCGGGCGGGCTCGGTGCCCGTGGGCGTGACGTTGTAGACGTCCCCGGTGGCGGTGATCGCCGGCAGCAGCGGCAGCAGGTCCTGCTTGGCCGCCGTGCTCACCGTGCCGATCTTCGAGGTCGCCGGGCACGCGTCGGCGGCCAGTTGCGCGGAGGTGCACTTCGCGGCCGCGTTGGGGTTGCCGACCAGCCCCGCCGGGAGCGCGACGGTGGTGCTCTTCACGTCGTCGGATCCCGCCGAGTAGGAGAAGGCGAAGGCCGTCGTGACGTTCGGGTGGGCCGCCGCGACGGTCGTCGACGGCGACGCGGTGAACGACGTCACCGTCACCGCCGCGCTCGCGCTCGACACGCCAAGCGTCAGCGCCGCCAGCGTTCCGACCATCATTCCCGCCGCCTGGATCCGCCTCATGTCGCCGTCTCCTCCTTGACGGCCGCGCGCACGCCGCGGCCACGCTTGGTCCGCAGGCGAACCTACAGGCCCGGCCAGGCTCGCGGGGACTTGTTGCGAGGAGTCTCAGAAGGCTGCCCCCGGGCCGCCGCGGGGACGGGCCCGCCAGGTTCACAGGCATCCCACAGGCCGCTCACGACCGCTTCACATCTCGCGATGGCGCAGCGGGGAGAAAGGAACCCGCCCTCACCACCCCGATCCCCGAGGAGCCGTCCCACCCCATGCGTCCCACCCTTCCGGCCGCGCTGCTGGCCGCCGCGGCCCTGCTCGCGCCGGCCTCCGCCTCCGCGGCCCCCGACCAGGCCCGGCTGCTCGGCCGCGCCGTCCTGCCCGCGGCCACCTACGCCGGCGGGCCGGTCTCCGGCACGCTGCTCGGCGGCCAGGACACGCACGGCATCACCGCGCCGTTCCCCGGCCAGCCCGTGCAGGGCTTCTCGGGCGCGCTGCCCGCCGGCGGCGGCCGCTCGTGGGTCCTCGCGGACAACGGGTACGGGTCGATCGAGAGCTCGGCCGACTTCGAGCTGCGGCTCTACCTCGTCAAGCCGGACTACCGCACGGGCCTCGGCGGCTCGGGCGGCGTGACGGTCCAGCGCTGGGTCAGCTTCCGCGACCCGGACCACAAGGCCGGCTTCCCGATCGTCAACGAGTTCACCGCCGACCGCGTGCTCACCGGCGCGGACTTCGACCCCGAGTCGATCCAGCGCGCGAAGGACGGCACCTTCTGGGTCGGCGAGGAGTTCGGGCCGTTCCTGCTGCACTTCGACACGGACGGGACGCTGCTCGCCGCCCCGGTCCCGCTGCCCGACCCGGCCCACCCGGGCAAGGAGATCCGCTCCCCGCAGAGCCCGCGCTCGGAGGAGACCGCCGCGCTGCGCGTGATGAACGCGCTGCGCGCCGACGCGAAGGCACACGGCGCCGCCACGCCCGTCGTCTCCCCGGACGCCAACCTCATCGCCGACGGCGATCCCGCCACGGGTGAGCCGACCCGGCAGTCGCCGCCGGCGGGCTCCGGGCTTCCGACCGCCTCGAGCGAGCTGTTCGACCTGAGCTCGCTCCACGCGGCCGGCTTCAAGGTCGTGCCCTACACCGTCAACGATCCCGCGCGCATGCGCGCGCTCATCCGGCTCGGCGTCGACGGCCTGATCTCCGACCGCCCCGACCTCCTGCGCCAGGTCATGGCCGACGAGCACGTCGACCCCGCGACGTTCGACGCCCAGGCCCACCGCGGCGGTCGCGACCTGCGCCCGGAGAACACGCTGCCGTCCATGGAGGCCGGGCTCGACGAGCTCGTCTCGACGCTCGAGACCGACAACGCGGTGACCAAGGACGGCGTCCCGGTGCTGTCGCACGACCCCTACGTCGCCACGGGCAAGTGCCGCCGCAGGGACGGCACGGCCTACCGCTCGGGCGACGAGGTCCTCGTCAAGGACGTGACCTTCGCCGAGCTGCAGGCCGAGTACATCTGCGACGGGGTCATCCGGACGGGCACGCCGCAGACCAACGACCGCACGCTCTCGCCGGTCGCCGCCGCGTTCGCCCGGCACGAGGGCCTCGCGGATCCCTACGTCATGCCGTCCACGAAGCAGCTGTTCGACTTCGTCGCCTTCTACGAGGAGTGGTTCAGGAGCGGCCCCGGCAAGGACGACCCGGGCGCGACCGACCGCCGGCGCAACGCCGAGCGGGTGCGCTTCAACATCGAGACGAAGGTCAACCCGCGCTCGGACCGCGACGAGCTCGGCAACCGCTACGACCAGCGGACGATCGCGCCGCTGCCGTTCACCCGGGCGGTCGCCGGTGCGATCACCGCGGCCGGCATGCAGGACCGCGCCGACGTGCAGTCCTTCGACCTGTCGACGCTGCGCATCGTCCATCGCGAGTTCAGCGACATCCCCACCGTCGCGCTGTTCGGCGACTACCCCCGCTTCGCGGACCCGGCGATCGCCGGCAGCGACGACGGCACGAACCTCCAGCCCCAGGGCACGGAGGCGAGCTCCCGCTGGCTGGCGGGCATGTCGTGGCCCTACCGCTCCACCGCCCAGGACACGCCCTTCCGGGCCCAGTCCAGCGGCGGGTTCGAGGGCATGGCCATCACCCCCGACGGGCGCACGCTCGTGCCGCTCCTCGAGAAGCCGCTGGTGGGGGACACCGGGGTGCTGCAGGCCTTCGCGTTCGACGTGCGCTCCCAGGCCTACACCGGCGACCGCTGGACCTACCCGCTGGACGCTCGCGGCGTCAGCGTCGCGGACTTCCAGCTCCTCGACCGCCGCCACGGCCTGGTGATCGAGCGCGACGGCACGCAGGGCGACCTGACCGGGTTCAAGGCGCTGGAGGAGGTGCGGCTCGGGCGGCCCGGGACCACGATGGGCAAGCAGCCGGCGGCCGACCTGCTGCGGATCGCCGACCCGGACGGGATCTCGGGGCCGGGCGGCGGCGGGGACGTCGGGCTCGGCAACCCGTTCGCGATGCCGTTCACGACGATCGAGGCGCTCGAGGTCCTCGACCGCCGGCGGGTCGTGGTGGTCAACGACGACAACTTCCCCTTCAGCGTGGGGCGCCACCTCGGCAGCGGCGCCCCCGACGACGACGAGTTCGTCGTCGTGCGCCTGCCGCGCCGCATCGCGCGGTAGGCGGGGACGCCGCCGGCCCGGGGCCGGGATGGCCCCGGGCGGGCGGCGGGTAGGGTGCTTCAGCGGATGTCCGTCCGCGCCCGCAGCACGCCCGCTTGACCCCGGGCGCCGGACGGCGTGGCCTGCTGTCGCGCATCGCCGTCGACACCACGGCGGTGGGCGAGTCGCCGGACCTGCGGCGGCTCATCCTCGGCAACTTCGTCACCGGGCTCGGCACCCAGGCCGCGCTCGTCGCGCTGCCCTACCAGCTCTACGTCCAGACGAAGTCGGCGCTGCTGGTCGGGCTGCTCGGGGCCGTGGAGCTCGGTCCGCTGATCCTCATGACGCTCGTCGGCGGCGCGATCGCCGACCGGATGGACCGGCGCAAGCTCCTGCTGCTCGACCAGATCGCCCTGGTCGTGCTGGGCGCCGGCCTGGCCGCCGGCGCGCTGATCGGTCACCCGCCGCTCGCGCTGCTCTACGTGCTCGGCGCGCTGCTGGCCGGGTTCAGCGCCATCGAGAACATCGCCCGCTCGGCGATCATCCCCAACCTCGTGCGCCCGGCGCTCCTGCGCAGCGCGCTGGCCCTCAACTTCGGGCTGTACCAGCTCACCATGGTCATCGGGCCGGGCCTCGGCGGCCTGCTCATCGCCGCGCTCGGGGTCGGCGCCGCCTACACGGCCGACGCGGTGAGCTGCCTGGCGATGGTGGCGGCCGTCGTCGCGATGGCGCCCCAGCCGCCCCAGGGCGTGCCGCAGCGCGAGTCGGTCCGCCGCTCCGTGGGCGAGGGCCTGCGGTTCGTCCGCGGCGAGCCCGCGCTGCTCGGCTCGTTCGCGATCGACCTGATGGCCATGACCTTCGGGATGCCGCGGGCGCTCTTCGCGGTCCTCAGCCTCAGCGTCTACCACGCGGGCGCGGCCGGGACGGGCGTGCTCTACGCGGCGGTCTCGGTCGGGGCGACGGTGGCCGCGCTGACGACGGGCTGGCTCGAGCACGCGCGCTGGCTCGGGCGCATCGTGATCGGCGCGGTGCTGATCTGGGGCGTGGCGATCGCCGCGACGGGCCTGACGACGCACCTGTGGATCGCCGCGGCGCTGCTCGCGGTGGCGGGCGCGGCCGACAGCGTCAGCGCCGTCTGCCGCGCCACGATCAACCAGTCCGTCACGCCGGACGCGCTGCGCGGGCGGATGTCGTCGGTCTTCAGCCTCGTCGTGACGAGCGGCCCGCGGCTGGGCGACGTGGAGGCCGGGGCGGTGGCGGCGCTCGCCGGCCCCCGGGTGTCGGTGGCCAGCGGCGGGCTGGCCTGCGTGGCCGGCGTCGGGCTGATCGTCCTCGCCTTCCCCGCGCTGGCCGCCTACGACGGCGACCGGTTCGCGCCGACGACCGAGGCCGTCGCCTCATAGCGTCCTCAGCGCCCGCCGCCCTGCGGCGGCTCGTCCTCCTCGAAGGACAGCTGGCCCGGCGTGGGCTCGCCTGCGGCCGGCTCGCCCTCGGCGCCGCGGGAGCGCTCGGGGCGGCGCGGGACGGCCCGGGTGGAGGTCGTCGCGTCGTTGGGGTCGACGACGGTGAGCGCCTGGTCGCGCGCGGGGCGCGCGCGGGCCGGCGGCGCCGCGGCCGAGCCCGGCGACGGGCCGGGGTCGGGGTCGGGCGCCGGGCGGCGCGCGCCGGCGGGGCCGGCGTCGCCGGGCAGCGGCGGCTCGCCGAGGTGCGCGGCGCGCAGGCGCGTCCCGGCGTAGGCCAGGAACAGCCCGCACAGGAAGGTCACGAAGATGCCCCAGGTCACCCCGACCGTCGTCGCCAGGCCGGGGATGGCGTCCGCCCCGGGCTTGTCGAACTGGCGGTAGAAGACCAGCAGGCAGACCCAGATGCCCGCGGCCAGGATGACCGTCCCGTCGCCGCCGGGCAGGTGGAAGGCGCGGCCCTCGCCGCGGGCCAGCAGCAGCGCGATCACCCCGACGGCGACGAGCAGGACCGCGGCCTCGACGAACGAGAAGGCCTGGAAGGCGTTCAGCGTGTCCTCCGCCTTGACCGGCTTGCCGGACGGCGAGACGCCGACCGCGCTCTTGGAGTACCAGGGCAACAGCATCGTCACGAACAGGCCCAGCGCGCCGTAGACCGCCAGGCGCTGCACGGCGCGCAGGCCGCGCCAGGCCGCCACGAGCCGGGAGAGCGCGCCGCCGACGCCGCGGCGGACGTCGATGCGGTCAGCCCGCGGCGCCATCGGCTCCGAGCCCGTCGAGCCCGTCGAGGCGCCGTCGCACCAGCTCGCCGAGCCGGGGGTCGACCGCGGGATCGGCCGTCAGGGCCTGCGCCTCCTCCAGCGCGACCCGCGCCCGGCGGGCCCGGTCGGCCGGGTCCCCGGCGTTCTTGAGCACGTTGTCGGCGCGGAGCAGCAGGGTGCGGATGCGGTCACCGGGCGTCTGGGTCACCCTGGCTGGACCCACGTCGTCGGGACGTCCACCATGCGGGCAAGTGTACGCGCCACCTGTGATCATCCGGGCCGCCCTGCAGCGCCACCGCTACGGATCGCACCGCCACCAGTTCGCCGACCTGCACCTCCCCGCGGAGGCCGCCGGCGGCCCGCTGCCGGT
>JAXDGY010000126.1:0-4000 GCA_034664785.1 Solirubrobacteraceae bacterium | reverse complement strand
GTGCACGTCGGGGACAAGGTGAGCTTCGTGCCGACCGGCTTCCACACCGTCAACCTGCCCAAGAAGGGCGGCGGGCCGGTGCCGTTCCTGTCGCCCGACGGGACGGCCACCGGGCTCGCGGACGCCGCGGGCGCCTCGTACTGGTTCAACGGGCAGCCGACGCTCGGGTTCACCCCGGCGCTCGTCACGAAGCCCGGCTTCGGCAAGAGCTTCACGTACAACGCGAGCAAGCAGGTCCAGAGCGGCCTGCCGCTGTCCAACAAGCCCAAGCCGATGACGGTCTCGTTCACGAAGGCGGGCTCCTTCACCTACTTCTGCGACCTGCACCCGGGCATGAAGGGCACCGTCAAGGTGGTGGCGAAGTCCAAGAAGGTGCCCTCGGCGAAGGGGGATGCGGCCGCGTTGAAGGCCCAGCTCGCCCGTGACAAGAAGATCGCCGTCGCGCTCGGCAAGGACAAACCTGCCTCCGGCACCGTCGACGTCGGCTCCGCCGGCGCGTACGGCGTCGAGGTCTTCGCGTTCTTCCCCCGTACCGTCACGGTCCCGACGGGGACGACGCTGAAGTTTCAGATGAGCAAGTCGTCCTACGAGGCGCACACCGCGACCACCGGGCCGGGCGACCCGGAGAAGGCGCCGACGTCGTTCCTCGGCAAGCTCGCGGCGTCGTTCCAGGCCCCGAGCATCGATCCCGCGGCGACGTACCCGAGCGACCCGCCACCGACCCCGGCCTCGTTGACGCCCCAGTCGCACGGCAACGGGTTCTGGAACTCCGGCGTGATCGACACGGACGGCAAGTCACCGCCGCCGGCGGCGAACGCCGTCACGTTCACGGCGCCGGGCACCTATGAGTTCTACTGCCTGATCCACCCGTTCATGCACGGGACGGTCAAGGTTCAGTGAGGCGGGCGGCCACGTTCGTGGCCACCCTCGCGACCGGGGCGGCGGCGTTGCTCGCCGCCGCCCCGGCAGGCTCCGCAGCGGTCCGCGAGTACTGGGTGGCCGCCGTCCCGCAGACGTGGAACATCGTGCCCAACGGCCGCGACGCCATCGCCGGGATGCGCTACGACGCAGCGCAGACCGTGCTGCCGACGACGGTCTTCCGGCGCTACACGCCGCACTGGCGCAAGCCGGAGCGCAACGCGCCGGTCGGCTCGAGCAACCAGGACCTCATCCCCGGCCCGATGCTGCGCGCGCGGGTGGGCGACCGGATCCTCGTGCACTTCAAGAACCTCGACATGGTCACGGGACGCCCGCACTCGATGCACTTCCACGGGGTGACCTACCGCCCGAGCTCCGACGGCGCCTACCTGCCGGGGTTCTCGGGCAGGGACGCCGAGGTCAAGCCCGGCCAGACCTGGACCTACCGCCTGCGGGCCGGGGCGGCCTCGGCAGGTGTCTGGCCCTACCACGACCACTCGCCGTCGATGGACGCCTCCGTCGCCGGCGGCATGTACGGGATGCTCTCGATCCTCAGCCGTCACGAGCGCGCCCCCGACCGCGAGTTCCAGGTCGTCTTCGCCCCGATGGGCGCCTTCCAGTCGATCGACGGGCGCGCGTTCGTCGGCAACACTCCCGTCTTCCGGGCCCGGGTGGGGCAGCTCGTCCAGTGGGACGTCATGGCGATGGGCTCCGAGCACCACACCTTCCACGTGCACGGGCACCGCTGGCGCGACGCGACCGGCACCCCGCGCGACACGGAGACGCTCGGGCCGGCGGAGACGCTGCGGGTCCGCTGGCGCGAGAGCGACCCCGGGACGTGGCTGTACCACTGCCACGTGGAGTCGCACATGATGGCCGGGATGATCGGGATCTACCGGGTGTCGCCGTGACGGCGCGGCGCGCGGCGGTTGCCGCACTGGTGACCGGGGCGGCGATCGTCGCGCCCGCGAGCGCCCGGGCGATGGATCCCGGGCACGCGATGACGTCTCCGGGCGTCCCCACGGGCGGGATGGGCGCCGCCGCGGCGACCGCGACCAAGGTCGGCATCGGCTTCGACGCCTACGTGCCGAGCCACCTCGACGTCGTCACGGGCGACACGGTCACCTGGAGCAACGACAGCGTGCGTGCGCACTCCGTGACCGCCGAGGACGGGGGCTTCGACTCCGGCCGGATCCCCGGCGGGACGATGTTCTCGCGCACCTACGACCAGCCTGGGACCCAGGCGTTCTACTGCACCCTGCATCCGGGCATGCGCGGGGACGTCGCGGTCCAGGACGTGCTGCTCGACACGCCGAGCCAGCCCGCCGGGCCAGGCCGCGCGTTCCCGCTGCACGGCCGCACCGCCCTGGCGGCAGGCACCGCGCTGAGGATCACCGCCGACGAGGGCTCCGGGCCCGTGCCGGCCGGGCAGGCGGTCGTGGCGGCCGACGGCAGCTTCACGACCAGCGTCGTGCCACGGACGACGGCGACCTACCAGGCCTCGGCCGGGGCCACGGTGAGCCCGCCCGTGCAGCTCGTCGTGCTCGACCACAAGGTCGCCGCGCGCGTGGCCCATAGGAGGCGCCACGCCGTGCGCGTGGTCGCCGACGTGACGCCGGCCGCGCCCGGCTCGACCGTCGTGCTGCAGCTCCGGCTGCGGGACCGCTTCGGCTGGTGGCCCGTGCAGCGCCACCGCCTCGACGCCCGCTCGCACACGTCGTTCCGGGTGTCGCTCTCCCGCGCCGTGCCGATCCGGGTGCTGCTGACCCTGCCGGACGGCGCCACGGTGCTCGGCTCCAGCGGCACGCTGCGCTGAGCGAGCTCGGAACCGGTTCTACGGCAGCGCGGTCGTCGTCGACCCGCGTAGCGCGGTGACCCAGCGCGATCCGGACCGCCGCGCGATCGTCACCGAGGCCGTCGCCTTGCCGCCGCCGGCGACCGTGCGGGCCAGCGCCGCGGTGGGCAGGCGGCCGGACCTGCGCAGGGTGACCGTCGTCGCCCGGCAGCGGCGCGCGACGCGGGTGGTGCCCAGGCACAGCTGGATGCGGTAGCGCCCGGAGGACACCGCCAGCCGCCCCAGGCCGAGGCGGAGCGCCACGCCCGCCGGCCCGCGCGAGAGGCCGAGCGAGGCCACCCCGCCCGTCTGCCGCGCGCCGCGCACGGCGAAGGTGCGGGACAGGCCCGCGCCCGACGCCACAACAGGGCGGACGGGCACCCCGACGGACGTGGCGGGCACGGTCGCCGGCGCCGTCCCGACCGCGAGCGTGAGCGCCGCCGGCGCCGTTCGGCCCACCGCGTCGGTCGCGGTGGCGGTCAGGCCGGCCGGCGCGGTCACGTCGAAGCCCTCGCCCGCGGCCACGGGTTGCGGCGGCCCGCCGTCACGCCGCCAGGCGATCGACGCCACGCCCGATCCCGCGCCGTCGCCCGCGTCCACCGCGCACCGGTGCCGGTCGCCGCCGAGCGACTCGCAGCGCAGCGCGACGGTCGGGGCGGTCAGGTCCACGCGCGCCGTCGCCGGCGCCCAGGCGGAGGTGCCGCCCGCCCCGTCGACGGCCCGCGCGAGGACCGCGGTCTCGCCCTCGGCGCCGACGCTGACGTCGGCCGCGGGCCCGGGCAGGGCCGTCGTGGCCGGGCTGCTGCCGATGCGCACCTCGAGCGACACCGCGCCGGAGAGGGCGTCGGTGCCCTGGACGTGGCAGCCGGCCGAGGCGGCCTGCCAACCGGGGCAGCTCAGCGCGACGGTGGGCGGCGTGGCGTCGATGCGCACCGCGTCGGCCCGCCAGGCCGACCAGGTGGCGGCGCCGTCGCCGACCCGGGTCTCGAGCACGTGCGTCCCTTCGGCCGGGACGGAGGCCGTCGCGCTCTGCTGGGTCGCGCCGCCGTCCACGCGCCACTGCACCGCCGGGGCCGGTAGCGCTCCGAGGGTCCCGGTCACCGCGACGCTGTAGACGGTGCGCCGCCAGCCTGCGTCCGGCGCCGCGGTCGTGTTGACCGGCTCGGCGGGCGCCGAGGCCGGGTCCGCGACGCCGCACGTCCCCGCCAGCTCGGAGGCGCAGGACCCGAGCATCGCCGAGTTGTAGAC
>JAXDGY010000125.1:0-9198 GCA_034664785.1 Solirubrobacteraceae bacterium | reverse complement strand
TCGTGGACTGCGTGCTGCAGTTCGAGGGCGAGCGGGAGCGCACCTACCGCACCCTGCGGGCGCTCAAGAACCGCTTCGGCTCGACCAACGAGGCGGGGGTCTTCGAGATGCGCTCCGGCGGCCTGGTGGAGGTGCTCGACGCGAGCGCCCGCTTCGTCGGGGAGGCGACCCGCAAGCCCGGCAGCGTCGTGCTGGCGGCGATGGAGGGGTCGCGTCCCCTGCTCGTCGAGGTCCAGGCGCTCGTGTCGCCGAGCGAGCTCGTGCCGCCGCGCCGCGTGGTCAACGGCTACGACCGCAATCGCCTGGCGCTCGTCCTCGCCGTCCTGGGGCGCCACGCCGGCGTGGGGGTGGGGAGCGCCGACGTCTTCGTCAACGTCGTCGGGGGCGTGCGCATCGACGAGCCCGGCGCCGACCTGGCGGTCGCCCTCGCCGTCGCCGGCGCCGTGCGGGGCGTGGCGCTGGGCGGCGACGCCAAGGCGCCGCTGGCCTGCTTCGGCGAGGTCGGCCTGACCGGTGAGCTGCGCAGCGTCGCGCACGCCGACCGCCGGCTGGCCGAGGCGCGCAAGTTCGGCCTGAGCGGGGTCGTCCACCCCGAGAGCGCACCCACGGTGCGCGCGGCGCTCCAGCTCGCCCTCGGCGAGGGCTCGGGCCGGGCGGGCCGCGCGGCGGCCTGACCGCCGGCGGTTCGCGGTCGCCCCGACGGGCACAAGGGCGCCATGCGTCCTGCCGTGCTGGCCGCCGTCCTCCTCGCGGCCGTCCTGTGGGCCGCGCCGGCCGCCCGGGCCGGGGCGCTGATCGATGCCGCTGCCGCGGCGCTGGCCCGCGACCCGGTGTACGTCGCGCCGGGCGCGGAGGCCAAGCTCGACGCCGCGGGGCGAGCCCGGATCGAGCGGGCCATCGAGCGGGCGGGTGCCGGACCCGTCTACGTCGCCGTGCTCCCCGCGGCGGCCGGGGCCGAGGCCGGGGGCGACGCCGGCGCCGTCCTGGCCGAGCTCGCGCGCGCGGTGGGCCGGCCCGGGACCTACGTGGTGGTCGTGGGCCGCCGGCTGCGCGCAGGCAGCACCTTCGGACCTGCGGGACGCAGCGGCCGCCTGGCGGCCGAGGCGCTCAGCGCGCACCGGGGCGAGGGCATCGCGGTGGTGATCAGCGACCTCGTGACCCGCCTCGGCGCCGCCGAGCGCGGCGGGGGCGGGGGCGGTGGCGGTGGTGGTGGCGGTGGCGGCGGTTCGGGGGCCCTGCTGCCGATCCTTGCGGTCGCCGCCGGCGGCTTCGGGCTCGTGGCGCTGGTGCGCCGTCGGCGGCGCCGCCGCGAGGTCGCCGCCCAGGTCGAGGAGCTGCGGCGCTTCGCCCGCGACGACCTGGTCTCCCTGGGCGACGAGGTCCGGGCCGTCGACCTCGACATGGAGATGGCCGGCGTCGACCCGCGGGCGCGGGAGGAGCTCGAGGGCGCCCTGGCGGCCTACGAGCGGGCGGAGCGCGCCTTCGACGAGGCGCGGGTCCCCGAGGACTTCGAGGCCGTGACGCACGGCGTCGAGGAGGGCCGCTACCGCATGGCCGCCGTCCGCGAGCTCCTCGCCGGCCGCGAGCCGCCCGAGCGCCGGCCGCCGTGCTTCTTCGACCCGCGCCACGGCCCGTCCACGCGGGACGTCGAATGGGCCCCGCCGGGCGGCGAGCCGCGGCCGGTCCCTGCCTGCGAGGCCGACGCCGTGCGGGTGGAGTCGGGCGAGGAGCCCGCCACGCGCGAGGTCGTGCTCGGCGGGCAGTCGATGCCCTACTGGAACGCGCCCCCGTTCTTCTCGCCGTGGGCCGGCGGCTACTTCGGCGGATTCGGGCTCGGCGGCGGGCTGCTGCCCGGCCTGATGTTCGGCGCGGCGCTCGGTGGGCTGGGCGGCGGCCTCTTCGCCCCGACGGCGTTCGGCGCCGGGTGGGGCGACGGCGGCGAGGGCGGCGGGGGCGACTTCGGGGGCGGCGGCGACTTCGGGGGCGGAGGTGGCGGCGACTTCGGAGGTGGCGGGGACTTCGGCGGCGGCGACTTCGGGGGCGGCGGCGACTTCTGAGGGCCGCTCCGAGCTGACCGCTGGTCAGCCGCGCTGACGCTGGCATAAAGGCACGCTTAAGCCCTGCGGGTCGGCCTGGTAGAATCTCCCCTGATGGCGCAGCGACCCGGGGATGAGCTCCACGAGCTCGACAGCCGCCAAGAGCCCCGGCTCGTCAAGGCGCTCGAGATGGTGGCGCCCGGAACGGCGCTACGTGAGGGGATCGATGACATCGTGCATGCCAAGACGGGCGGCCTGATCGTCATCGGTGAGCCGGAGGAGCTCAACTCGCTCTTCTCGGGCGGGATCAAGCTCGAGATCGACTACACGCCGGCGTTCCTCTACCAGGTGGCCAAGATGGACGGGGCCATCGCGCTCAACGCGAACGCCACGAAGATCACGTGGGCCAACGTCCAGCTCACCCCGGACCCGACGATCCTCTCGCTCGAGACGGGCACTCGCCACCGCACGGCCGAGCGCGTGTCCAAGCAGACCGACGCGCTGGTCATCGCCGTCTCCCAGCGGCGCGAGGTCGTCTCGCTCTACGTCGACGGCGCGAAGTACATCCTCGAGGACATCCCCGTGGTGCTGGCCAAGGCCAACCAGGCCCTGGCGACGCTCGACAAGTACCGCACCCGCCTCGATCAGGTCTCCACCCGCCTGACCGCCCTGGAGTTCGAGGGCGGGGCGACGCTGCACGACGTCCTGACGGTCCTGCAGCGCTCCGAGCTCGTGACCCGCATGGCGGTCGAGATCGAGCGCTACATCGTCGAGCTCGGCACCGAGGGCCGCCTCATCGAGATGCAGCTCGAGGAGACCATGGTCGGCACGGCAGCCGACAAGGCCGCGCTCGTGCACGACTACCTGGCCGAGGACTCCGACGAGGCGTTCGCCGCCGCGCTGGACCAGATCGGCCGTCTGCCCCACCAGGACCTCCTGGACTTCGGCCGCCTGGCCGAGCTGACGGGGTACGACAGAAAGCTCAACACGCTCGACTACCCGGTCTCCCCGCGGGGGTACCGGATCCTCGGGCGGATCCCGCGCCTGCCCAAGCTGGTCGTCCAGCAGATCGTCAAGGAGTTCGGCGGTCTCGACGAGATGCTCGCCGCGACCGACGTCGAGCTCGAGACGGTCGAGGGCGTGGGGGAGATCCGTGCGAAGGACATCCGCGAGGGCCTTCGCCGGTTGCAGGAGATCAACCTCGTGGACCGCTACCTGCAGACCTGATCCTGCGGGCGCACATGAAGCACGTACCGCGTTGCGCTCCCGCGCGCGGCTCTGAACCAAGGAGGACACCATTCCCGAGATGAGCGAAGCGCTGGCCGAGGACATCGAGGTCCCGGTCATCGTGAACATCGAGTTCGAGATCGGCGACGAGGTCGTATATCCGCACCACGGGGCTGGACGGGTCCTGAAGAAGGAGTTGCGCAAGATGTTCGGTGAGGAGCGCGAGTACCTCACCATCAAGATCCTGCACAACGACATGACGGTCATGGTCCCCTGTGAGAACGCGGGCGTGGCCGGCCTGCGCCGCGTCATCGACGAGGAGACCGTGCAGAAGGTCCTCGCCGTGCTGGAGGACGACATCTCGGACATGCCCAAGAACTGGAACCGGCGCTTCAAGCACAACCGGGACAAGATCAAGACGGGCGACATCTACGAGCTGGCCGAGGTGGTCCGCAACCTCGCCATCCGCGAGCACGAGAAGGGCCTCTCCACCGGCGAGAAGCAGATGTACACGCGCGCCAAGAAGGTCCTGGCGTCCGAGCTGATGTACGCGCTGGACAAGTCCGAGGACGACGCCGAGGCGCACCTCGACAACCTGCTGGCGGAGTCCGCCGGGTCGAAGGTCGCGGCCAAGAGCTAGCACCGGATGCCGTCCGCGGTCGCGCTGCTCGTGGCCGCCGGACGCGGCGAGCGCCTCGGGTCGGCCGGCCCGAAGGCGTTCGTCCGCTGCGCCGGGCGCCCCATGCTCGAGTGGAGCGTGGAGGCGCTCGGCGCGGTGGACGACCTCGAGCAGATCGTGGTCGCGCTCCCGCCGGGCGTCACGGCCCCGCCCGGGACCCACGGCGTCCAGGGCGGCGAGCAACGCTCGCACTCCGTCCGCGCCGCCCTGCGCGCAGCCGGCCCCGCGGACTACGTCCTCGTCCACGACGCCGCGCGCCCACTGGTGACGCCCGCGCTCGTCGAGGACTGCCTGCGCGTCATCGCCTCGGAGGACTGCGATGCCGCGATCGCCGCGGCGCCGGTCACCGACACGATCAAGGAGGGCGCCGGCGAGGTCGTCGTGCGCACGCTGGACCGCTCGCGGCTGTGGGCGATCCAGACCCCGCAGGTCTTCCGCCGGGAGGTGCTCGAGCGCGTCCTGGCCCAGGACGACGCGGTCCTCGCGGCCGCCACCGACGACGCGTCGCTCGTCGAGGCCGACGGTGGGACGGTGCGCCTCGTCCCGGCCCCCCGCGGCAACCTGAAGGTCACGACGCTGGAGGATCTGCAGCTGGCCGAGGCCCTGCTGGGCCTCCGGGCGCGCGAGCCGCGATGATGCGCGGCCGATGCTGACCGACCCCCACCTCCACCAGTGCTGACCGACTACCACGTGCACCTCCGGCCCGACGCCCCCGACACGCCGTCGGAGCGCTTCTTCACCACCGCCAACGCCGAGCGCTACCGCGTCGTCGCCGAGGAGCGCGGCATCGCCGAGCTCGGCGTGAGCGAGCACGTCTACCGCTTCACCCAGGCGCTCGACGTCTGGGACCACGAGCTCTGGCGCGAGAGCGCCCGCGACGACCTCGACGCCTACGTCGCCTTCGTCCGGGAGCAGACCGACCTGCGCCTCGGCATCGAGGCCGACTTCGTCCCGGGCCGGGAGGAGCGGATGCGGGACCTGCTCGAGGCCCGCGAGTGGGACTACGTCGTCGGCTCGATCCACTTCCTGGGCGACGGCGCGCTGGACTACGACCGCTTCGACGTGTGGACCGGCGGGCGCTCGGCCGACGACGTGTGGCGGACCTACTTCACGTGGCTCGGGGAGGCCGCGCGCAGCGGGCTCTTCGACGTCCTCGCCCACCCCGACCTGGTCAAGCACTGGGGCGCCGAGCGGCCGCAGCCGACCAAGGACCCGCGCTTCTACTACGACCTCGCGATGGAGGGCATCGCGGAGTCCGGGATCGCGATCGAGGTCTCCACCGCCGGGCTGCGCAAGCCCGTCGGCGAGATCTACCCGAGCTCGGCGTTCCTGGAGATGGTCCTCGACGCCGGCAACCCGGTGGCGCTGAGCTCCGACGCGCACGTCCCCGACCAGCTCGGCTTCCGCTACGAGCAGGCCGTCGAGCTGCTCGCCGGCCACGGCGTGACCGAGCTGGCCGTGTTCGAGGGGCGCGAGCGCCGCCTGGAGCCGCTCGGGTGACCCGCTCGGGCATCGGGTGGGACTCCCACCGGCTCGCGGAGGGCCATCGGCTCGTGCTCGGCGGCGTCGAGCTCGAGCACCCGGCCGGCCTGGTCGGGCACTCCGACGCCGACGTGCTCGCGCACGCGGTCATCGACGCGCTGCTGGGTGCCGCCGGGCTCGGGGACATCGGCGAGCACTTCCCGGACACCGATCCCGCGTTCGCCGGCGCGGACTCCCTCGCGCTGCTGCGCGAGGTCGTCGTGCGGGCCGCGGCGGCCGGCTGGCGGCCCGTCCATGTCGACACGACGGTCGTGCTCGAGCGACCCAAGCTCAAGGAGCACCGCGAGGCGATCCGCGCCAACCTCGCGGCCGCCCTGGGCCTGCCGCCCGCGGACGTCAACGTCAAGGCCACGACGGGGGAGGGCCTGGGGTTCGTCGGCCGCGAGGAGGGCGTCGCCGCCCTTGCCGTGGCCACCGTCGAGCCGGCCGGCTGAGCGGCCGGTTCCGAGTCGCTGCCCGCCATTCTGGGGAACAGGGTGAGCGATGACGCTCCTGGCCAGCGCCGGGACCGGCGGGATCGACCTTCCGCTCCTCGGCGTGCTGCTCGCCGTCGCCGGGTTCCTCACCCTCGCCCACCGCACCGGGCTCCCGTACCCGATCCTGCTCGTGGTCGGCGGCGTGGCCCTCGGCCTGGTCCCCGGCATCCCGGACGTGGAGCTCGACCCGGACCTCGTCCTGGTCATCTTCCTGCCGCCGCTGCTCTACGCGGCCGCGTTCTTCTCCTCGCTGCACGAGCTGCGCGACAACCTGCGCCCGATCGGGCTCCTCGCGATCGGGCTCGTCACGTTCACGACCCTCGTGGTGGGCGTCGTCGCGCACGCGGTCATCCCGGCCCTGAGCTGGCCCGCGGCCTTCACGCTCGGCGCGGTGCTGTCGCCCACCGACCCGATCGCGGCGACGGCCATCGCCAGCCGGGTGGGGGCGCCCCGCCGCTTCGTGACGATCATCGAGGGCGAGAGCCTGATCAACGACGCCACGGCGCTGACGCTCTACAAGGTCGCCGTCGCCGCGACGCTGTCGGGGAGCTTCTCGATCTGGCACGCGGCCGGCTCCTTCGTGCTCTCCTCGGTGGCCGGGATCCTCATCGGCGCGGCGATCGGCTGGCTGCTGGTGCACGTCCGCCGGGCGACCGAGGACACCACGACGGAGATCACGATCTCCCTGCTCACGCCCTACTTCGCGTACCTGCCCGCGGAGGCGCTGGGCGCCAGCGCGGTCCTCGCCGCGGTCACCGCCGGGATCTGGATCGGGTGGCGCGCCCCGGGCACCGTCGACCCCACCACGCGCCTGCAGGCGTTCTCGTTCTGGGAGACGCTCAGCTTCATGCTGAACGCCGCGCTGTTCATCCTGCTCGGCATCCAGCTGCCCGGGGTCCTGAGCACGATCCGGGGCGACTACGCGCCCGCCACGCTGGCGCTCTACGCCGGCGTGGTGGTGGCGACCGTCATCGCCGTGCGGATGCTCTGGGTGTTCCCCGCCGACTGGCTCTCGCGGGCGCTGTCGCCCACCGTCCGCGACCGCGACGCGGACACCCACTGGCACGAGACGTTCCTCGTCGGCTTCACGGGGATGCGGGGGGCCGTCTCGCTGGCGGCGGCGCTCGCCATCCCCGCGACGACCGACGCCGGGCAGCCGTTCCCGGGCCGCGAGCTGATCATCTTCCTCGTGTACGCGGTGATCCTCGTGACGCTCGTCGCGCAGGGCCTGGCGCTGCCCGGCGTCATCCGCCGCCTCGGCATCGCGGAGGAGCACGACGACGAGGGGGAGGACGAGGCCCGGCTGCGGGCGGCCAAGGCGGCGCTGCAGCGCATCGACGACCTCGCCGGGGAGGACTGGGTCCGCGAGCGCACCGCCGAGCGGATGCGCAGGGCGTACGAGTTCCGGGTGCGGCGCTTCGGCGCCAGGCTCGACGACGACGAGGACCACGAGCGGCTCGAGGAGGGCTCGCAGGCCTACCAGCGGCTGCGGCGCGAGGTCCTCGAGGCCGAGCGCTCCGAGATCATCTCGATGCGCGAGCAGGGCCTCATCAACGACGACGTCATGCACCGCATCGAGCGCGACCTCGACCTCGAGGACGCCCGGCTGGAGATCTGACCCGGGACGGCGTCCGCGCAGCTGCGACGAGCTGAGACAGAAATGCGGTACGTTGCGGACGCGTGCTGGTCAGAGGGCTTCACAGAGTGCTTGCGTGCTGAGCCAGGAGGCCCTGCTCCGCATCGTGCGGGAGCTCGGCCAGGCCAGCAGCGGCCTCGTCGCGTGGGAGCTCAGCCTCTCGGAGGAGGAGGTCCGTCCCGTCTGGGACGCCGCGGTGCAGCGGGGCCTGCTCGATCCCGCCGCGGTCGACATCCACACGGGTGAGCGCATGTACGGCCTGAGCGCCGCGGGCGCCGCCGCGCTCACCGACGCGGGCGACGCCGGCACCTGAGCGGGACGGCGCGGGCGGCGACCCCCTACGCTCTGCGCCCGCAGGATGCTCCTTCTCGACCGACCCGAGCGCGCGCGGCAGGCAGCGCCCACCACCGGCCGCCTACGGCTCCGGTGGGTCGTCCTCGCGTGCGTTGCGCTCGCCGCCGCGTCGCTGCTGTTCCCGTCCTCGCCCACCTACGACCCGTGGGCGTGGATCGTGTGGGGACGGGAGATCCTGCACCTCGACCTGCGGACGACCGACGGGCCGTCGTGGAAGCCGCTGCCCGTGCTCTTCACGACGCCGTTCGCGCTGACCGGGCCCGACGTCGCGCCGATGCTGTGGCTCGTCGTCGCGCGCGCCGGGGCGCTGCTGGCACTCGTCGCCGCCTTCGGCGTCGCGCGGCGCCTGGGCGGGACCCTGGCCGGCGGCGCGGCGGCGGTCGGCGCGCTCGTGATCGCGCCGTGGTTCCTGCGCAGCTGCGCCCTGGGCAGCTCGGAGGGGATGCTCGTGGCCTGCGTGCTCGGCGCGGTCGATCGCCACCTCGAAGGCCGCCGCGGGCAGGCCTTCGCGCTCGCGGTCGCCGCCGGGCTCCTGCGCCCGGAGGCGTGGCCCTTCCTCGGGCTCTACGCCCTCTGGCTCGTCTGGGAGGACCGGGCGCGGCTGTGGCGCGTCGCGGCGGGCCTCGCGCTGATCCCGCTGCTGTGGTTCCCGCCCGAGCTCTGGGGCTCGGGCGACCTGCTCCGGGCCGCGTCGCGCGCGCGCACCCCGCGCCCGGACTCCGCGGCGTTCGCCGCGTCCCCCGCCCGCGAGGTCCTCGACAACGCGGCGGCCATGCTCACCCTGCCCCTCTGGATCGGCATCGGCTGCGCGCTGGTCCTGCTCGTCGCCCGGCGCTGGGGGCGGCGCGACGCGCTCGCCGTGGGCGTACTGGCCGCGATGGCCGTGGCCTGGGTCGGCGTCGTCGCGTACATGACCAAGGACGGCTTCTCGGGCAACCAGCGCTACCTGATCATGCCGGTCAGCCTCGCGCTCGTCGTCGCCGGCGCGGGCGTCGGGCGGGCGCTCGGCCTGCTCGTGCGTCCTGCCCGTGCGGGGGTGGGCGCCGTGGCGGCCGCAGCCGTCGTCGCGGGGCTCTTCGCGCTGCCGTCCACCGACCGCCTGGGCGCCGTCCTCGACGGCATGCGCTACCAGGGCGAGCTGGGCCACCAGCTCGCCCGAGCCGTCGACGCGGCGGGCGGCGCCGCCCGGCTGCGCGCCTGCGGTGACGCCTACACCGGGCCGTTCCTCGTGCCCGCGGTGGCGTGGCA
>JAXDGY010000124.1:0-21630 GCA_034664785.1 Solirubrobacteraceae bacterium | reverse complement strand
GCGACGAGAAGCTCGGGGAGTAGAAGTCCGGGCCCGCCGCGAGCTCGACGATGCGGCGGATGACGTAGAGCTTGCGCTCGAAGGCGTCCTGGTCGTGGTTGTGGCCGGGGCCCGCCTCGATGAACAGCTGCTGGATGTACGGGCGCGAGTGGGCGGCCGTGCTCCCCACGTGGTCGAGGTCGACCGGGACGTCGCGCCAGCCGAGCACGTGCTGGCCCTCGACGCGGACGTTGAGCTCCACCAGGTCCTGCACGCGCCGGCGCAGGGTCGGGTCCTGGGGCAGGAAGCAGACCCCGACCCCGTAGCGGCCGGCCACGGGGAGCTCGAAGTCCACGACGCCGCGGAAGAACGCGTCGGGCAGCTGGGTCAGGATGCCGGCGCCGTCGCCGGTGCGGATGTCTGCCCCTTCGGCGCCGCGGTGCTCGAGGTTGTCCAGCGCCTCGAGCGCGCGGGCGACCACGTCGTGGGTCGGTGCGTTGTCGAGCCGCGCGACCATGGCGACGCCACAGGCGTCGTGCTCGAATCGCGGGTCGTACAGGCCGTCGGCCTGGGGCGGCAGGAGTCGGTCGGTCATAGGGCGAACGGCGGGCGGGGAAGGCGCCGGGGCGCGAAGGACGAGCGGGCATCGTATCGCAGGGTGAACCCGCGCTCATGCCCGCCACCGGGGTGAATAGCCTCCCCAGCGATGGGGTCGGGGTTCACGATCCAGCCGCGCGGCGGGTTCTCGCTGCACGCGGCCAACCGCTTCGGCTTCGGTCCCCGCAAGGCGGCCGAGGAGGACGTGATGCGCCTCGCCTTCGCCCTCGACGGCAGCCACGAGCCCGCCGGCGCCGTGCTGCGGCAGGACGCCGACACCCCGTCGCACGACGGGGCCGTGCGCGGGACGGTCGCGGGCGCGGCGGCGCCCGAGGCGGTCGGGCGCCAGGTCGCCCGCGTGCTGTCGCTGGACCACGACGGCCGGGAGTGGGCGCGCACCGGTGTGCACGATCCCGTGATCGGCCGCCTGCAGGCGGCCTTCCCCGGTCTGCGCCCGGTGCTCTTCGGATCCCCCTACGAGGCGGCGGCGTGGGGCGTGCTGAGCGCGCGCAGCCGCCAGGTTCAGGCCGTCGCCCTGCGCGACCGGCTGGCGGCGCAGCTCGGCACGGTGCTCGACCTCGAGGGCCGGCCCATGGCCGCCTTCCCCCACCCGCAGGCGCTGCTCGACGGCGCGCAGGACGTCCCGGGCCTGCCCGCGGAGAAGGCCCGGCGGCTGCGGGGCATCGCCGAGGCAGCGCTCGAGGGGCGCCTGGAGGCCGACCGGCTGCTCGCCCTCGGGCCCGAGGCGGCCCGCGCCGAGCTGCTGGGGTTGCGCGGAGTCGGGCCCTTCTGGGCCATGTTGATCGTCGTGCGGGCCGTGGGCTTCGCCGACGTGCTGCCGGCCGACGAGCCGCGGCTGCGCCGCGCGGTCGCCCACGCCTACGAGCTGCCGGGCGAGCCCGACGCCGCGGCGCTCGAGCGCCTCGCGGAGACCTGGCGGCCGTTTCGGACCTGGTCGGCCGTCCTGGTCCGCGTGGCCGCCGAGCGCGCCGGCGTCGCCTGAGAGACGCGTTCTAGCTCTTCTTCGCGGTCGCCTTGCGACCGCCGGACGGCTTCTTCGCGGGAGCCTTGCGTGTCCCGTTGGAGCCGCCGGAGGACGAGCCGCCGGAGGACGAGCCGGCGCCGGAGCGCTTGCGGGTCGGCGCGCGCTTCTTCGTGGCCGCGCCGTCGCCGTCGCCGTTCCCGCCCGTGCGCTCGCGAACCGCGTCGAGGCTGGCCTTGAGCGCGCTCATGAGGTCGGGGACCGGGGCGTCGGACTCCTCGCGGGCGGGCTGGACCGCGATCTCCTCGCCCGCGGCCTTGCGCTCGATGAGGTCGAGGACCTGCTCGCGGTAGGTGTCGTGGTAGCGCTCGGGCTCGAACGGCTCGGAGAGCGAGTCGACGAGCTGGCGCGCGATCGCGAGCTCCCGGTCGGTGGTCTTGATGTCGTCGGCCGCGGGGACCTCGTCCAAGCCCTTCGCGTCGACCACCTCGTCGTGGAAGTTCATCGTCGTCATCCCGAGCACGTCGCCGATCGGCCGCAGCACCACGAGCTGCTCCTTGGAGCGGATGACGACCTTGGCGATGGCGGCCTTGCCCGTCTCCTTCATCGCGTCGACGAGCAGCCGGTAGGGCTTCGCCCCGCCCGGCCCCGGGACGAGGTAGTACGGGTGGTCGAAGTAGATCGGGTCGATGTCCTCGATGTCGACGAACCCCTCGATGTCGATGGTCTTCGTCTTCTTCGGGTCGAGCGCCTCGAGCTCGTCGGGGTCGATGACGACGTAGCGATCCGGGGAGAGCTCGTAGCCCTTGACGATCCGCTCGTAGGGCACCTCCTCCCCCGTCTGCGCGTTCACGCGCTTCATCTGCACGCGGGAGCCGTCGTCCCCGTCGAGCTGGTTGAAGCGGACGGTCTTGCTCTGCACAGCGGTGTAGAGCTTCACCGGGATGGTGACGAGTCCGAAGGAGATGGCTCCGGTCCAGATCGCGCGGGGCATGTGACAGGATTGTGCCCGTTGTGCGCGCCGGCGCAACGGGCGAGAGCCGGATTTCAGCCGTCGCGGCGCCAGACGCGGCCCGAGCGCTCGTACTCGAGCTCCGCGGCGGAGCGCGCCGCGGCCTCCGGGCCCACGAGGCGCTCCACCAGCCACAGCGCCAGGTCGAGCCCGCTGGTGACCCCGCCGGCGGTCACGATGTCGCCGTCGTCGACCACGCGGGCGTCGACGACCTCGGCGCCCGCCGCGCGCAGGTCGCCGAGCGCCACGTGGTGGGTCACCGCCGGGCGGCCGCCGAGCAGGCCCGCCGCCGCGAGCAGCATCGCGCCCGTGCAGACCGCGGCCACGCGCGTGCCCGCGGCGTGGAGGGCGCCGATCGCCCGCGGCAGCTCGCCGCGCTCGGCCTCGGCCCAGGCGCCCTGCGGCCCGCGGTCGTTCCAGCCCCCGCCGGGCACGACGAGCCAGTCGAGCGTCCCGTCCGGGGGCGACAGCGCGCGCGCCGGCTGCAGCACGGCGCCGTGGGAGCCGGTCACGGGCGCGGGCTCGCCGAGGCTCACCAGCACGGGCGCGAAGGCGTCCGACAGGGCCTCGTAGGGACCGATCGCGTCCAGCTCGTCGAACCCGGGGAAGACGACCACCTCGATGCGCATCGGCCGACTCTCGCACGGTTCGCCGGTTCACGGCCCGGGGTACCTCCTGCGCAGGACACCGACCCGAACCACAAGGAGGGGACGGCGCCGATGGCGACCACCCGCAGCGCGGCCCAGGGCATCCTGGCCGATGACAACACCACCAAGCGCGAGCAGATCGTCGACCTGCTCAAGCGGGCCTACTGGATGGAGATCGAGACGGTGATGAGCTACATCGCCAACTCGATCAACCCGGACGGGGTCCGGGCGCAGGAGATCATCGAGTCCCTCCAGGGGGACATCCAGGAGGAGCTCGGCCACGCGCAGCAGTTCGCGACGCGCATCAAGGAGCTCTACGGCGTGGTCCCCGGCTCCACCGACTTCAAGCCGGAGCAGACCTACCTGCAGCCGCCCGAGCACCAGACCGACATCGTCCACGTCATCAAGGGCGTGATCGAGGCCGAGACGGGCGCGATCGAGCACTACAACCGCATCATCGAGGAGACCGAGGGCAGCGACCCGGTCACCAACGACATGGTGATCGCGATCCTCCGCGACGAGGAGGGCCACCGCCGGCTGTTCGAGGGCTACCTGCGCGAGTACGAGGCCGAGGGCCTGGCCTGAGCAGCGCCTAGCCCGCCGGCGCCCGGCGCGCCGGGCGGCCCAGCGGCGTGTCGCCGAGGCCCTCCAGGAGCTCCCCGATCGACTCGTGGACGGCCTCGGCGCCGGCGTCGCGCAGCTCGGCGGCGCTGAAGCCGCCGGTGAGGACGGCGTAGGTCGTCACCCCCGCGCGCTTGGCCGCCTCGCAGTCCCAGACCGAGTCGCCGATCATCACGGCGTCCTCGTCGCGGCCCGCCTTGTCCAGCGCGGTCTCGACGAGGTCTGGCGCCGGCTTGGTGTGCTCCACGTCGCCCGACGTGGTCCAGTCGTCGGCGATGTCGCGCGCATCGAGCAGGTCGAGGTAGTGGTCGACCTCCTCCGGCTTGGCCGAGGACGCCATGACGACGGTGTGGCCGAGCTCCTTGAGGCGGACGGCGAGGTCCCGCGCACCCTCGAACGGCTCGACCTCCTCGATCATCGCGAAGTAGTGCTTGCCCTCGGCCGCGCGGATGTCGTCGCCGAGCCGCTGCTCGACGTCGTCGCCCGCCACGTGGCCGACGAGCTGGTCGCCGCCCATGCCGATCGCGCGGTGGATGCGCCAGACCGGCACCACGACGCCGTGCTGCCGGAAGGCGCGGTACCACGCGAGCGCGTGCTGGTAGTTGGAGTCGACGAGCGTCCCGTCGATGTCGAGGATGGCGATCACCAGGACGACTTGCCCAGCACGCGCCGCAGCGACGCGTAGCCGAACCACAGCCAGCCGAACATCAACCCGACGGCGACGGTCGCCAGCACGGTCGGCCCGACCCCGAAGATCACGTCGGTCACGAGCAGGACCGCGCCCGTCATGGCCAGCGCCAGGGCGACGAGGCCCACGACGATCGAGCGCGTCCCCTCTTTGACGATCCGCGGCTTGTCGTGCCGGCGGAACATGATCCGGTGGTAGGCGACGGGCATCACGAGGAAGGCGGTGGCGGCGGAGGAGCACAGCAGCGTGAAGAGGTAGACGTCCCGCTGGAAGGACGTCGTCATCCCGAAGCGCTGCTGGAAGGGCACCGCCAGCAGGAAGCCGAAGAGCACCTGCACGCCGGGCATGGCGACGCGGACCTCGTTGAGCAGCTCGAGCAGCTCGCGGTCGAGGCGCTCGTCCTCGGACTCGTCCTCCCGCTGGTGCTCGCGGCTCTTGACGGGGTGGTCGTCGTCCATGCGCGTGGGGAGTTTGCCCGAACGGCCAGAGGGCATCCCCACGTCCGACATGGCCGACGACGCCCCGCGCCCTTCGCTTCCCCGGCTGGCGTGGCAGGCGTTCGGCACGTTCCGCGCGCATCAGATGACCGACAACGCGGCGGCGCTCACCTACTACGCGATGCTGTCGCTGTTCCCCGCGCTGCTCATGGTCGTGTCCCTGCTCGGCCTCTTCGGGGCGGCGGACCTCGCCACCCGGGCCGCCAACTACGTCCTCGACCACGGCGCCGACCAGGCGACGGCGGACACCGTCCGCAACGTGCTCCGGAAGGTCACCGAGTCCTCGGGGGCGAAGGCCGGCATCTCGTTCGTCCTCGCGACGGTCCTCGCGCTGAACGGCGCGTCCGGGGCCTTCGGGGCGGCGGGCCGTGCGCTCAACAAGGTCCACGCCGTCGACGAGGACCGCGGCCTGGTGCGCCGCAAGGCCACCGACCTCGCGGCGACGCTGGTCGTGATCGTCCTGTTCATCGTCGTGCTCGTCTCCCTGTTCCTCGGCGGGCAGGTCGCCCACGACCTGTTCGGGAAGATCGGGCTCGGCTCCGCCGCGGCCTCGGTGTGGTCGATCGTCCGCTGGCCCGTCGCCTTCGTCGCCGCGCTGCTGGCCTACGCGCTCATCTACGCCTTCGCGCCGGACGTCGATCCGCGGCGCATCCGCTGGATCACGCCCGGCGCGGTCGCCGGCGTGCTGATCTGGCTCATCGCCTCAGGGGTCTTCGGGATCTACATCAAGAACTTCTCGAGCTACGGGGCCGCGTACGGCGCCTTCGGCGCGGCGATCGTCCTGCTGCTCTGGCTCTACCTCAGCGCGACCGCGTTCCTGTTCGGCGCCGAGCTCGACATGGTCATCGAGCGCAGCGGCACCGCCGGGCGCGGCGGGCCGCCGATGATCACGCCGCCGCCCCCTCATCCCTCCGGCGCGGGCTCGAGCGGCTGAAGCACCCGCTCGGCCGGCCACGAGCACAGCCCGCCGCGCCCCGGGCATGTCGCGCACAGCTCGCGGTGCGGAGCCTCGGTCACGGGGAAGGCGCCGGCGAGCAGGCCGGCCGCGGCGGCGCGCAGCTCGGCGCGCAGCCGCGGGGCGTCCGCCGGCGCGTACCGGGCGACCACGGGCTCCGAAGCGCGCTCGAGGAACGCGTAGGCGACCTCGACCTCACGGGCACCGGCCTGCAGCGCCGCCAGCGCGTAGACCCGCCGCTGCGTGCCGTAGGAGCGCTCGACCAGCGCCTCCAGGTCGGCGCCGGCCACGGGGTTGGTCTTGTAGTCCACGACCAGCGCGGCGCCGCCGCCCTCCTCGGCGAGGACGTC
This sequence comes from Solirubrobacteraceae bacterium, assembly GCA_034664785.1. GTDB lineage: Bacteria > Actinomycetota > Thermoleophilia > Solirubrobacterales > Solirubrobacteraceae > Paraconexibacter. The sequence goes on along the minus strand of JAXDGY010000124.1, from coordinate 15,302 downwards.
GATCACCCCGTTGAGCAGCGGCGCGTCGTGATCGTCGGGGTCGAGCGGGAAGGCGAAGCCGCGCTCGCGATGGACCCGCGCCGCCGCGCGCAGGCGGCCGGCGAGCGGCCCGGCCTCCCACGCCTCGACGAGCGCACGGAGGTCGGCGACGTCGGCCTCCGTGACCTCGGCGCCGAACTCGGCGGCCACGGCGGCGATCGCCCCCTCGGTCGGCGGGAGGTCGTCCTCGAGCAGGCGGTGGGCGACCGAGCCCCGCGTGAGCGGGTCCAGGCCCGTGCCCGCGGGCGCGGCGGCCGCAGGCTCCGGGACAGCGCCGGGCGGGGGCTCCTGCTGCGGGAGGCGCAGCACCCGCTCGAGGTAGAAGCGGTAGGGGCACTGGGCGTAGCGGGCGAGCGTCGTGAAGCTGACCGTCGCGACCCGCACCCGGGCCCCGGGCGCGGGGGCCGCGGGGACGACCGCCAGCGGCGGGGCGACGGGCGCCGCCCGCCGCGGCGCGGCATCGGGGTCGGCGTCGCGGAGCCCGGGGAGCTCGAGCTGGGGCGCCGACTGGAGCCCGAGCGCCGGACCGGCGGTCCCGGGCGCGTTCAGCGCCGCCCGGAAGCGCAGCCTTCCTGCGGGCGTCGCGCGGTCCACGTCCAGCACGGGCGCGTCGGCGCTCAGCGCGAACGGCAGCTCGGGCCCGAGCGCGGCGCCCATCCAGCTCAGCGGCGCGGCGGTCACCGACGGCGCGGGCCACTCCTCCCCCAGCTTCGCCGTCCCGCTGAGGATCAGGCGCTCCTCGGCGCGCGTCATGGCGACGTGCAGGATCCGCCGCTCCTCCTCGGCCTGCGCCTGGTGCGCGGCCTCCTTGAGCGCGTCGTAGTCCAGCGCGTTGACGTTCTCCGCGCCGAGCCGCACGAGGCGCAGGCCCACGCGGCCGGCGTCGTCGACGAGCAGGTCGGGCAGCGACGCGCGGCCCTGGCGCCCGAGGTCGGCGACGACGACCACGCCGAACTGCAGGCCCTTGGCGGCATGGATCGTCATGAGCTGGACCGCCTCGAGGTCGCCGAGCTCGATGGGCGCCTCCGGCTCGCGCGCCTCGGCCTCCACCTCCGCGTTGGCGTGGTCGATGAAGCCGCGCACGTCGCGCCCGCGCAGCGCCTCGTACTCGGCGGCCAGCCGCTCGAGCTTCTGGACGTTGGCCAGGCGCCGCCGGCCGCCCGGCAGGCGCAGGACGTGCAGGTCGTAGCCGGAGTGCTCCACCGCACGGGCGATGAGGACGTCCAGCCCGTGGCGCGGTGCGCGCTCCCGCTCGACGCTGAAGCGCTCGACGAAGGCGCCCAGCAGCGCCCGGTCGGTGGCGCCGAGGTGCGCGGCGGCGCGGCCCGAGGCGACGACGTCCCAGACGCGCACGTCGCCATGGGTCTCGAGCGCCAGGTGCGCCAGGCCGTCGGCGGACAGCCCGACGAGCGGCGAGGCCAGCAGCCCGAGCAGCGCGGCCTCGTCGTACGGGTTGGCCAGCGCGCCGAGGTAGGACGTCAGGTCCTGCACGGGCTGGCGCAGCCAGTAGCCGCGCCCGCCGCTGGCCAGCGTGGGCAGGCCCTCGAGCTCGAGGGCGCGCTCGAAGACGTTCAGGTCGGTGGCGGCGCGCAGCAGCAGCGCGACCTCGCTGGGCCTGCACTCCCCCGCGTCGACCAGGGCGCGTACCCGTCGCGCCACCGCGCGGGCCTCGGCCGCCCGCGCGACGCCGGTCCCGGGCGGCATGCCGTCCAGCACCTCGCCGGCCAGGCCGCCGGGCTCCTGCTCGAGGTCGTCGTAGGCGGCGTCGGTGAGCAGCAGCTCGACGCGCGGGGCGGCGTCCGGCGGCTCCTCGCGCCCGGCCTCCAGGGGGACGTAGTGCCGGTGCCCCGTGCCGAAGGCCGCGTTGATCGTCCCCAGCAGCTCCGGGCGCGAGCGCCAGTTCGTCGCCAGGCTGGGCGCTGCGCCCTCGGCCTCGTGCTCGGCCCGCAGGCGCCGGAAGACCCGGACGTCGGCGTGCCGGAAGCCGTAGATGGACTGCAGCTCGTCGCCGACGAGGAAGATGTTGCCCCGGTCCAGGGGGCGCAGCAGCGCCAGCTGCAGGGGGTTGGTGTCCTGGAACTCGTCGACCATGATGCGGGCGAAGCGCTCGGCGTAGTGGTCGGCGATGGCGGGGGCGCGCTCGAACAGGTCGCGGACGTGGAGCTCGAGGTCGTCGTAGTCGACGCCCGACCGCCCGCGCTTGGCGGCCGCGTAGGCCGCGGCGTAGCGCGCCAGCAGCTCGTCGAGCAGGGCGTGGACGCCGCACGCCTCGGCGTCGGCGAGGGCCTCCCCCACCTCGGTGCAGCCGCGGGCGAAGGCGTCGGCGGCGGGCGTCTTCAGCTCGTCGACCGAGCGCCTGAGGCGCAGCGCGGCCAGGGCCTCGGCGTCGCCGGTCCCCAGCTGCTCCGCGCAGGACCCCAGGGCCTCGCGGGCGGCGTCGAGGCTCTTGGGGCCGGTGCGCCAGCCCTCGGCCTCCGCGGCGAGGGCGTCCCGCGCCGCGCCGAGGGCGTCCAGCGCCTCGCCGACCGTGCGTCGTGGGCGGCACGGCGGCAGCCCCGGAACGGTCTCCCCGCGGGAGCGCAGCTCGTCGTGCACCGACGCGACGGCCGACTGCAGGCGGTCCACGCCCCACGTCGCGGCGAGGTCCAGGGCGTCGAGGCGCGCCCGGCCGTCCTCGCCGGCCATCAGCGCCGCCAGGGCCTCCTCGAAGGCGGACCCGCGCAGGGCGCGGGCCGCGGACTGGTCGAGGACCGTGAAGGCCGGGTCGAGCCCCGCCGCGACCGCGTGGGCCCGCAGCACGCGCGCGCAGAAGCCGTGGATCGTGCTGATCCACGCGCCCTCGGTGTCCCGGGCCGACGCGCGGTCCCCGAGCTCGGCGAAGCGCTCGCGTACCCGGGAGCGCAGCTCGCCCGCGGCCTTCTCGGTGAACGTGATCGCGAGCAGCGCGCCCGGCGCCAGCCCGTCCTCGCGCACAGCTCGCACGAACCGCTCGGTGAGCACCGCGGTCTTGCCGGAGCCCGCGTTGGCCGACAGCAGCATGGCGCCCTCGCGCCGCTCGATGGCGACGCGCTGCTCGGGGGTGAACGCCCTCATGCGCAGCGGCAGATCGAGGGGTACGAGCAGCCGCCGCCGCGCCACCCGCAGGTGGCCGGCCGGGCGTGGAGGCGCCCCGCCCGGATCTCCTCCACGGCCGCGAGCGCGGTGGCGCGTGCCTGCCCGAGGACGGCGTCGTAGGCCTCGGCGTCCACGCGGTCCTTGCCCACGCTGATGAGCGTGGGGTCCGCGTCCTCCCGCAGCAGCCCGCGCGGACGCGGGTCGTCGCCGCCGAGCGGCTGGTAGAGCCCGCCGTCCGCCTCGACGCCGAGCAGCTCGGGCAGGGCGAGCATGTAGAGCGCGAGCTGCAGGCGCCCCTCGGCGTGCCACTTGGCCTGCGGGGTCGCCGTTGCCCCCTTGTAGTCGTAGATCAGCGCGCCGTCGCCGTCCGGGGCGAGGTCGATGCGGTCGATGCGCCCCTGCAGCCCGACGCCGTCGGCGAGCGCGACCGCCGGCCGCTCGCCGTCGCCGCCGCCGCCGAACCGCACCTCGAAGTGCACGGGCGCGTAGGCCGAGCCGCTGTGGGCCGCCCACTCCAGGTAGCGGATGACGTCGGCCTCCAGGCGCCGCAGCGCGGCCCGCAGGCGCTCCGGGTTCGGCGAGATGCGCGAGCCCTCCGCGAAGCGCTCGATGGCGGCGTAGGCGTGCTGCTTGGCCGCGGGCAGCTGCTCGGGGCGCAGCGGCCCGCCACCGTCAGAGGACAGCGCGCGCAGCGCCTCCTCCAGGATCTTGTGGGCCAGCTCACCGCGGACCAGCGGCTCGGGATCGGGGACCAGCGGCTCGGGGCGCAGGAAGCGCTCCACGAACCACTTGACCGGGCACGCCACCCAGGCCTCGAGCGCCGAGGCCGACCACGTCGCCCGTGCCCGCAGGTTCTCGAGCACCGCCGGGTCGCCCAGCGGGGCGATGGCGTCCTCGGCCCCGGTCGGGCTCGCCGCCGCCAGCGCCCGCTCGCGCTCGCGCCCGGTCGGCGCGAGCGCGGCGTCGGCCCAGCCCGCCTCGCCCAGCGCGCGGACCTCGGCGTGCTCGCGCAGCGACGGGGCGAAGAGGTCCAGGACGTCCTCGACCAGCGGCGAGCGGATCGCTGGGTTGCCGTCGTCGTCGGCGGCGTGCCAGGAGAGGGCGAGCAGGTCCGTGGGCCGCGAGACCGCCGCGTAGAACAGGTAGCGCTCGGCGCCCAGGGCGTCCTCGTGCAGGGGCAGCCGGAGGCCGGCGGCGGCGTTGATCGCGCGGCGCTCGGCGTCGCCCAGCAGCGGCTCGGGCCGGGCGGGAGCCGGCCACGCGCCCTCCTGCAGCCCGCAGGCGAAGAGCGCCCGCACGCGGCGGGCGCGCACGGCGAGCGGGTCCGCGACGGTGACGACCTCGCCCCCCGCCTCGGCGCCGGTCCCGCCCAGCGGGATCTCCAGCGCGCCGAGGACCCGCGCGAGCTCGGCCGGCGCGGGGACGAGCGCCGCGTCGCGCTCGGCCAGCCCGGCGAGCTCGGCCAGCGCGTCACGCAGCTTCGCCGCCACGCGGGCGTCGACCGCGTCGGGCCCGGTCAGCACGGGCGCCTCACCCTGATGGGGCGCGGCGAACAGGGTCTGGGCCTCCGCGGCCAGGCGGGCGCACAGCGCGGCGGGGCCGGCCCGATGGGCCGCCCGCAGGCGGTCGATGGCCTCCAGCGGCCACTCGCGCGCCTCCCACAGCGCCCGCGCCTCCTTCGCCGTCCGCGCACCCTTGCGGCGGGCCTCGGCCTCCAGGCGGTCCGCCTTGGCTCCGACGCGCAGCAGTCCCGGCGTCCGCAGCCAGGCCAGCAGGTCGTCCGCGGTGCCGTCGAGCAGCGCGCAGGCCAGCAGTGCCAGGACGCCGCGCCCCAGCGCGGTATGGCCGGCGAGGACTCGGTGCCGGTCAAGCGCATGCGGGATCCCCGCGGCACCGAAGACGCGCTCGATGAGCGCCGCGTGGGCGTCGGGCCGGCGCAGGACGACGGCGATCTCCCCCGCCGGGGTCCCGTCGCGCAGCAGCCGCGCGACGTGGGCGGCGACCAGCTCGAGCTCCGCGCGCTCCCCGCCGCCGCGCAGCAGCAGGATCGGGCCGGCGGGGTCGAGCTCCGGCCGCTCGCCGCCCGGCTCGTAGAGCGCGCGCTCGAGGTGATGCAGGTCGGGGCGCGAGCCCTCGGCGTAGTGCTCGGAGCGGGCGCCGAGGACCAGCGGGGGCCCGTCCGCGAGGGCCAGGAGATCCTGGTAGGTCCCGTCGCGGCCCGCGAACGCGGCCCGGCCGGCCTCGTAGGGCAGGGACACCGTGACATCGGTCCCCACGTGCACGGCGAGCGTCTCGACCGCGTCGAGCTGCTGGCGCGTGAGGTCGTCGAAGCCGTAGAAGAGCACGGGCGCCCCGCGCCAGCGCCCGGGGTCCAGCCGCAGCGCGTCGAGCGCCAGCGCGGTGCGCTGCGGCGCGTCCACGAGGCCGAGCCGCTCCAGCCCCCGCCGGTAGCCCGCGTAGAGCGCCGCGAGGTCCTCGGCGTAGTCGGCGCGACGCGGCTCCTCGCGCCCCCAGGCGCGCAGGGCGGCATACCAGCGCGCCGGGTCGATCCGCGCCTCCCCCAGCTCGTCCCAGAGGCGCAGCAGCGCGGGCACGAAGCCCGGCGTCGGCGCCGACGCCCCGAGCTCCCGCAGCTCGGCCCGCGCGACCGCCGCGGCGGCGACGCGCTCGCGGGCCAGCGGCCCGGCCGCGCGTTGCGTGACGCCGCCGCGGCGCGCCATCTCGCGGACCAGGCCGCTGAAGCGCTCCACGCGCGCGCCGAAGACCACGCCCCGGGCCGCGAGCTCGCGCCGGTAGCGGTCCACGTCGGGGAACGTGGGGACCACGAGCACCGGCTCGCGGTCGAGCGCGGCGGCGTAGGCGTCCAGCACCACGCGCGCCTTCTCGGCGTTCGCGGGACCGGTGACCAGCGTCAGGGGCACACGCCCCATGGTCGCAACGCGGCAGGACGGCCGGCGCCGCGGCGCCGCCTACGCGGCCGCCGTGGCGTCCGCGGAGGCCGCGGGCTGCTGCCGGGCGGCATCGGGCGCCGCCTCCTCCTGCTCGGGCGGCTTGGCGCCCTCCTTCGCCCACGGCTCGTCGAACTCCACCCGCCACTTGCCCTCGTCGGTCTGCAGGAGCGCCAGCCGCGCCCGGAACGAGCGGCCGCTGCGGCCCTTGAAGCCCGTGACCTGCTTGGCCGTGCGCCCGTGCTGGATGAGCTCGCGCGCCACGGCCGGCGGCAGCTGCTTGCCCGCCTTGCCCTTCCAGATCACGAACCCGCAGCCGGGGTCCTCGCGCGACCAGCACGAGTAGCCCTTGCGGTTCTCCTGGATGTCGTGGCCGCAGACCGGGCACGGACCGAGGTTGGCGCGCGGGATCCGCACGTCCTTGAGCGTCGTGTCGAGGACCCCGACGGTCTCGCCCGCGAACTTGGCGATGTCGGCCATGAAGCGCTTGCGCGTCTCCTCGCCGGCCTCGATCTCGGCCAGGCGCTTCTCCCAGTCGCCGGTCAGGCCGGGCGAGGTCAGCGGGTGCGCGCCGAGCAGGCGGATGACGTTCATCCCCTTCTCGGTGGGCACCAGGGCGCGGGCGTCGCGCTCGACGTAGCCCACGTCGATCAGGCGCTCGATGATCGCGGCGCGCGTGGCCGGCGTCCCGATGCCCGACTCCTTCATCGCCTCCCGCAGCTCGTCGTCGTCGACGAGCTTGCCCGCGGTCTCCATCGCGCCGAGCAGCGAGGCGTCGGAGTAGCGCCGGGGCGGCTTGGTCTCCTTCTCGGCCGACTCGACCTTCTTCGTGTCGACGTCCTCGCCCTTGGCGAGCTTCGGGAGCTGCTGGTCGCGGCCCTCGTCCTCCTCGGAGGCGGAGCGCTCGTCCTCGGTCAGCTCGCCGTAGACCCCGCGCCAGCCGGGGACGACGAGGACCTTGCCGTGCGTGCGGAAGATCAGCTCGGCGACCGTGGTCTCGACGCGGGTGTTCTCGAACTCGGCGTCCGGGTGGAAGACGGCCAGGAAGCGCCGCGCGACCATGTCGTAGATCCGGCGGTCGTCGTCGGACATCTTCTCGAGCCTGTGCTCGGCGTTGGTCGGGATGATCGCGTGGTGGTCGCCGACCTTCGCGTCGTCGACGACGCGGGCGAGCGGCAGCAGGTCCAGGCCCGTGACGTAGGCCGCGCCCTTGGCGTACTCGTCGCGGCGCCCGACGATCGCGGCGGTCGGCTTGAGCTCGGGGACCATGTCGCTGGTCAGGAAGCGCGAGCTCGTGCGCGGGTAGGTGAGCGCCTTGTGCTCCTCGTAGAGGCGCTGGGCGGCGGCGAGCGTGCGGCGCGCCGAGAAGCCGTAGCGGTTGTTGGCCTCGCGCTGCAGCGACGTGAGGTCGTAGAGCAGCGGCGCCTTCTCGGTCCGCTTGGTCTTGTCGAGCTTGGTGATCGTCCCGCGCTGCCCGCGGACGGCTTCGACGATCGCGGCCGCCTCCTCGGCGGAGGCGATCCGCGGCTTGGCGCCGGCGTGGAAGCGGCCCTCGTAGCGGCGGGCGTCGTCGGCCTCGAAGGTCGCGTCGACGAGCCAGTACTTCTCGGGGACGAAGGCGCGGATCTCCTCCTCGCGCCGGGTGAGGATGGCCAGCGTCGGGGTCTGCACGCGCCCGAGCGACACGGCGCCGTCGAACGACGAGCGCAGGCGGATCGTCGCCGCCCGCGTGGCGTTCATCCCGACGATCCAGTCGGCCTCCGAGCGCGAGCGCGCGGCCTCCTCGAGCTGGTGCAGCTCGTCCCCGTCGCGCAGGTTGGCCAGCGCGTCGCGCATGGCGTCATTGGTCATCGACGACAGCCACAGGCGCTTGACCGGGAGCTTGGCCTTCGCCTGCTCGTAGAGGTAGGCGAAGATCAGCTCGCCCTCGCGCCCGGCGTCGCAGGCGTTGACGACCACGTCGACGTCGTCGCGCCGCAGCAGCTCCCGGACGACGGACATCTGCTTCTGGGAGCGCTCGTCACGGACCACGAGCTTGAAGCGCGACGGCACGATCGGCAGGTCGGCCATCCGCCACTTCTTGAACTTCTCGTCGTACTCGTCCGGGTCGGCGAGCTGCACGAGGTGGCCCACGGCCCACGAGATGACGTGCTCCGGCCCCTCCAGGAAGCGCTCCGTCTTGTCGGCGGAGCCCGTCTTCTTCTCGAAGGGGCCCGGGAGGACGCGCGCGAGGTCGCGGCCGACGGAGGGCTTCTCCGCGATGACGAGGGTCTTGGGCATGCGGGCGCAGGGTAGCGCCCGGCGCCCCCGGCGACCGCGCGGCGCGTCGGGCCGGATGCACCGATGGGTGGACCGGGCGTCAGGCGGCGCAAGGGCCGGTCGACACGGTCCCGGTCTGGGCCGTCGCCTCCTCGAGCAGGGGGGCGACGATGTCGTCGGGGACGCCGTACCCCGTGTGCGGCGAGCCCGAGCGCGCGGTGGCGAACACCGTGGCGAGCACGCGGCCGTCGGCGTCCACGACCGGCCCGCCGGAGTTCCCGGGCCGCACGGTCGCGCGGAACGTCGTGATGGCCCGGGTGACCGGGCCGTCGCCGTAGGCGTCCTCGCTGAGGACCTCCCGGGTCGTCCCCAGGCGGGCGCCGCGGACGTCGTAGGGCCCGTTGCGGGGAAAGCCGAGCACCGCGGCGGCCTGCCCGCGCTGGGGGTCCGGGGCGATCGGCAGCGACGGGATGCCCGCCAGCCCGCCCACCCGCAGGACGGCGATGTCGTTGCGCGGATCGAACGCGACGACGTCGACGGGCAGGCGCGCGCCGTCCCCGCGCACCTGGACGCCCGTGTCCTGCTGGCCCGCCACCACGTGGGCGTTCGTCACCACGATGCCGGGCGCCGCCACCCAGCCCGAGCCCTCGACCCCCAGCCCGCACGCCGTGCCCGTGACGCGCACGACGCTCGCGGCGGCCCGCCGGACGTCGGGGTCGGCCGCCATCCCGGACGCCGGCGGCCCCACGTCGGCCCGCGGGCCGTTGATGCTCGGCACCGGGTCGAAGCGCGCCAGGGCGTTCAGCAACGGGCCGGAGGGCGGCAGGGCCTCGTTCAGGCGCCGCAGGATGCCCGACCGCTGGACGTCGACGCGCAGCTGCGTCGCCCCCGGCGTCTGCAGGACCACGGCGCCCAGGACCCAGCAGATCGCCAGGGCCAGCGTGGCGCTGAGCGCCGATCCCAGCGCCCCGTCGAGCGCGCCCGCCCCCGGGACGCGGGCCAGGACGCTGCGCAGCCGGACCCCGACCCCCTCGAAGCCCGAGGCGATGAGGGTGCCCACGAGCAGCGCGCCCATCAGGCCGAACAGCGGTGCGTAGGGCGAGCGCGACCCCGCGTCGACGACGGCCCCGGCCAGCCGCGTCCCGAGCAGCGCGCCGCCCACGAAGCCGGCCAGCCCGAGCGCCCCGACCAGGAACCCGCGCCGCCACCCCGTCGCGGCCATCAGCACGGTGAACAGCAGGATGAAGACGTCGACGACGGTCACGGGGGCCCAAAGCGTAGGCGCCGTGACAGGCGGGTACGCTCCGCGGACTGTCCGCCCCTGCTCGATCCGCGTTCCTGCGCCGGCGGCTCGTCGGCGCGGCAGTGCTGGCCACGGCCGCGTTCGGCGTCGGCGCACTCGCGGGCGCCGTGCGCGGGCCGGACGAGCGCGGCGTGGCGGAGCGCTACGTGCGGGCCTGGGAGCGCGGCGACTACGCCGCGATGTACCGCGAGCTCTCCCCGGCCGCCCGCCGGCGCGTCGGCCGCGCGCGGTTCGCCGAGCTGCACCGCCTCGCCCTGGCCACCGCGACCGCCCGGAGCCTGGCGTCGGGCCGGGCCGGGAAGCCGCACGACGGGACGGTCGCGGTCCCCATGGTCGTCCGGACGCGCATCTTCGGGACGGTCCGGGCCCCGCTCGTCCTGCCGGTGACCGGGAGCGGCTCCGAGGCGCGGGTGGACTGGCGGCGCTCGCTGACCTTCCCGGGCGTCCCGCCCGGAGCCGAGCTGACCCGCGAGGTGACGATGCCCCCGCGCGCCACCCTGCTGGCGCGCGACGGCAAGATCCTCGCCCAGGGCGCCGCGCGCACGCCGTCGCCGGCGCTGGCCGACGTGGCCGCCGACACCGTCGGCCAGCTCGGTCCCGCCCCCGCCGAGCGGCAGGCCGAGCTCATGGCGCTGGGGGTGCCCCCGGGGCAGCCCGTCGGCGTGTCGGGCCTCGAGCGCGCGCTCGACGTGGCGCTGCTCGGCCGGCCCGGCGGCCGTCTGCTGGGCGGCACCGAGCTGCTCGCGAGCTCCGCGCCGCGCCAGGCGCCGCCGGTGCGGACGTCGATCGCCCCGAGCGTCGAGCGCGCCGCCATCGCGGGGCTCGCCGGGCGGCTCGGCGGGATCGTCGCGCTGGACCCGCGCACCGGCGAGCTGCTCGGCTTCGCCGGGATCGCCTTCTCCGGCCTGCAGCCCCCGGGCTCGACGTTCAAGATCCTCACGCTCACGGGCGCCCTCGAGGCGGGGGTCGCCAAGCCGACGGACGCCTACGCCGTCGAGACGGCCGCGACGCTCGAGGGCGTCCAGCTCGAGAACGCCAACGGCGAGTCGTGCGGCGGCTCGCTGGCCAACGCCTTCGCGGAGTCCTGCAACTCCGTCTTCGCCCCGCTCGGCGCGCGGCTGGGGGCGCAGCGGCTCGTGGCGACCGCGGAGCACTTCGGCTTCAACGCGCCCCCCGGCATCCCCGGGGCGGCGACCTCCACGATCCCTGCCGCCGGCGACATCGGCGACGACCTGGCGGTGGGCTCGACGGCGATCGGCCAGGGTCGCGTGCAGGCCACGGCCCTCCAGATGGCGTCCATCGCGGCGACGATCGGGCTGCGCGGGCGCCGCCCCCGGCTGCGCCTGACGCTGGACGACCCGGCGGCCGGCGACACGGGAACCGGGTCGCCGGGGCGCGCGACCTCGCCGGCGGTCGCCCGCACGGTCGAGAAGCTCATGCTCGGGGTGGTCCGCCACGGGACGGGGACCGCCGCTGCGCTGCCCGGGGTCCGCGTCGCGGGCAAGAGCGGCACGGCCGAGCTGCAGACCACGAGGAAGTGCGCCCAGCCGACGGAGCCCGACGCCGCCGGCGGCCCCGCCGCATGCGCGCCCGACCAGTCGACGGACGACCCGACCGACACGGACGCGTGGTTCGCCGCCTACGCGCCGGCGGGCGACGGGCGGCCACGGGCGGCGGTCGGCGTCCTGCTCGTCCGCTCGGGCGCGGGCGGCACCACCGCGGCGCCGGTCGCGCGCGAGGTGCTGCGGGCGATGCTCCAGCGCTGAGGCGCTAGACGTCGAGCGTGACGTCGCCGGTGCGGTACTTGCCGTTGGCCGCCTTGACCTCCATGACCAGCGGGCGGTTGTCCAGCGACGTGTTCGGCAGCTTGAAGAGCAGCAGCTTGCCCTGGGTCGGCGCGTAGTGGGCGGGCTCGATCTGGTCGGGCTGCGTCCCGCCGTCGGGCGTGATGGCCTCGACCCGGTAGGCGAACGGGTTGGCGAGCGGCACGGGGCTGAACTTGTTGCCCTGGGTGTCCGTGATGACGAACTCGCCCGCCGAGGTGAGCGAGTTGCCCGTCTTGTTCTCGACGCGCATGAAGACCCCGAAGAACGTCTGGTCCGGGTTCAGCTTGAGGTCGCTCGCGGCTATGCCCGACAGGTACTCCTTGTCCTCCAGGTCGGTCGGGTTGATCTGGCGGGAGATCTGCACCTGGTACTTCAGGTCGCCGACCTCGAAGTACTGGCCCTCGGACTCGGCCTCGTTGGCCGGGAGGTGCCCGCCACCGCAGGCGGAGAGGCCGACGGCGGCGACGACCAGGGCGACGACGAGGGTCAGACGGTGCTTCATCGGCCGCAGATTACTCATCGGATGGGCGAACCGGTCGCCGGCTTGCGGGCCCCGCCGGCGATCGTGGCGCGCGCGCCGCGGTCGCGATCCTCCTCGAGGATCGTGCGCAGCCGGCGTAGGGCGCGGGCCCACCCCCGCTTGTGGAAGCGGCGCGACTCGAGCAGCCGGTCGGAGGGGTACTTCGGCTCGGTCTCGTAGGACACCGAGACCTTGGTCCCGCCGCCGGAGGCCGGCTCGAGCGTGTACTCGGTGACGGCCCGGATGCGGTTGAACTTCCCCGTGCGGCCGACGAGGACGATCCGGCGCGGGGCCTCGACCTCGGCGATCGTGGCGTCGATCCACGGGACCCGGTTGAAGCGCTGCTCGAAGCGGAACCGCGCGCCGGCGCCGAGGCCGTAGGTGTCCTCGCGGGTGAGCCGCCACTCCGCGGTGAAGTGATCCATGAACTCGGGGTGGTTCGCGACGTCGGCGAGGTACTCGAAGACCTCGCGCTGCGGGCGCGAGATCACGACGCTGGAGCGGACCGGATCCATGCGTGGCGAGTCTATTGGCCGCCTGATCGGGCGGGCGTCCCGCCATCAGACCCGGACGAAGACGGCGCTGCCGGCTCCGCGCGAATTCGTGGCTTATGCCGCGAGGCGCGCGCGCAGGCGCACCGTCTGCCCGTGCTCGGAGTGGCGGACGAGGTCCGAGGAGACCGGTGCCGCAGGCCGGGCAGCGCGGCAGAGCTCGCAGACCACTTCGCCGCGCTGGTAGCGGTGGACGTGCTCGCCGACGAGCGGGGTCCGCCCGCAATCGGCGCACGCGTGCCGCCCCGCGGCCAGGTTGCCGACGCTGCGCCGCAGGAGATGGCGCTCGAGGTCGTCTTCGGTCAGGCCCGCAAGGGATCGCAGCATGCGAGGGTGCTTCGCCGTCGCGGAAGGACCTCCTCCGCCTGCCGTTGCCCGCCCGCCCGGCCCCGGCTACCATCCGCCCCCTCAGGGCGGTCCGAAGGTCGCCGGTGCAGGAGCTGGACGACTTTACGAAGGGCTTAGTGCCGGCTGCCATTCTGCGGCCCCGGAAGCGCGAGAGGAGCGGTCATGGAGTCACTCACGTCAGGCACCCTTGCAGGCACCGGGTCCTTCAGGTGCGAGGATTGCGGTCACGTCGTCACGTTGGCGGCGACCGAGCATCTCGTGTCGTGTCCGAGCTGCGGCGGGCGCGCGTTCGTCAGGTCCTCCCTCTTCGCCGCCGGCCGCTTCCCGCGCCATCCCGACGGGCCCGCCGACGGCCGCGAGGCCGTCGCCGAAGCCGCCCGCGCCGAGCTCGAGGGCACCGAGCCGGGGCCGCACCTCGCCTACCGCGACGGCGACGCGCTCCTGATCGTCGCGCTCGACCGCGACTGGATCCGCGTCGGCCGCAGCCTGGCCGCCGAGCTGCGCTTCGACGACGCGACGGTCTCCCGCCGCCACGCCCGGATCGCCCGCGAGGGCGACACGGTGCGCGTGCTCGACGACCGCAGCCTCAACGGGGTCTTCGTCAACGGCGAGCGCGTGGACTCGCGCGAGCTCGTCGACGGCGACGAGCTCGTCGTCGGCCGGCACCGCCTGGTGTTCGTCGACACCCGCCGGCCGGGCCCCGAGGCCCCGGCGCCGAGCGGGATGCGCGCCGCCACGGATTGAGACAGCTTCGCCCAGGGGGCTCAGCTGTCTTCAAGGACGAATCCGGCAGAGCCGTCTTCGTCCGGTCCGGTGAGGGTCCTGCAAGGTGGGAGATAGGCCCTCCGTTGCCCGCCATGAGATCCTTGCGCCGTGGCGACCAAGATCGCAGTGCTCTCGCAGAAGGGCGGCACGGGGAAGACGACGGCCGTCCGGACGCTGACCGACGTCCTCCGCATGGCCGGCCTCAAGGTGCTGGCCGTCGACTTCGACCCCCAGGGCAACCTGTCGGACTACTTCGACGTGGATCCCGAGGCGGAGCCCACGGTCGGGGACGTCCTCTCGGGCCGGGCCGGCGCGACCGAGGCGATCCACGGCGACGTCATGCCCGCGAACCTGTCCCTGGCCGAGGCCGAGCTCCAGCTCGCGGGCAAGATGGGCAGGGAGCTGACGCTGCGCAAGGCGCTGCGCGAGGTCGAGGGGCCCTACGACGTCGTGCTCATCGACTGCCCGCCGGCCCTCGGCCTGCTGACCGTCAACGCCCTCGTGGCCGCCGACCACGCGCTGCTCAGCGCCGAGGCCCAGTACTTCGCGATGCAGGGCGTCGAGCAGGCGCTGGAGGTCATCGAGCTCGCGAGGGACGGCCTGAACCCGGAGCTGAACTGGCTCGGCGTGTTCTTCAACATCGCCGACATGCGCACCGTGCACTCGCGCGAGGCCTACGCGGCGCTCCACGAGCACCTGGGCGAGAAGGTCTTCACGACGACGATCCGCTCCTCGATCGCCTACGCGGGCTCGGCCGAGCGGGCGGTCTCGATCCTCGAGTACCGCCCCGACCTGGCCGCGGACTACCTGCTGCTCACCGACGAGCTGCTCAAGCGCCTCGGGCTGACCGCCTCGCGCCGCAAGCTCAAGCCGCACCTGCCCGCGGTCGACGGCGCGGTCGCGGCCTCCTAGCCGGCGGCGGCCTCCTAGCCGATCTCGCGCACGCGGGCGCCCTGCGACTCGAACGGGGCGCGCAGGACCTCGGCCCAGCCCTCGGCCTGCCGGCGCAGCGCGTCCATGACGCCCGCCGTCTGCTCGTAGTGGCACCAGACCAGGACGGTCGGGCCCGCTCCCGAGATCGTCGCGCCGAGCGCCCCCATCCCCCGCGCGCCGCGCACGAGCTCCATCGACCGCGGGAACAGGTGGCCGCGGCGCTCCTGGTGCAGCCGGTCGGCGAGGCCGCGGCCGACGAGGTCCCAGTCGCCGCCCGCGAGCCCGAGCGCGAGCAGCGCGGCGTGCGCGGTGTTGAAGACGGCGTCGGCCATCGGCACCTCGGCCGGCAGCGCCGCCCGCGCCTGCGCGGTGCGCACCGCCGCGCGCGGCACCACGAGGACGGCCTCGAGGCCGGTCGGCGTGTCCCAGCGCGTCGCCGTGCCGTCCGCGCAGATCACGAAGCCGCCGTGCAGCGAGGCGGCGAGGTTGTCCGGGTGCCCTTCGAGCTCCGTCCCGAGCGCGAGGAGGTCGGCGTCCAGCTCGAAGAGGTGGTCGGCCGCCATCAGCCCGGCGAGGTAGGCCGCGGCGCTCGCGCCCAGGCCGCCGGCCAGCGGGATCTCGGAGGTGATGCGGAAGGTGAAGCCGTCGGCGGGGTGCAGCCGCTCGAAGCCGCGGACGACGAGGTTGCGGCGGTCG
>JAXDGY010000123.1:0-3587 GCA_034664785.1 Solirubrobacteraceae bacterium | reverse complement strand
ACGGTCTCGCGGTGGTGCAGGCGACCCTCGGCCAGCCAGCCGCCGACCTCGCCGATGAAGTCGCGCATGCGCGCTCCGTGGTCGCTGACGATGAAGCCGCGCAGCGTCAGACGCTTGCCGGTGATCTGGGACATGTTGCGCGGTCCGGGCGGGGGCTCGGTCGCGTTGTACGCGGAGATCGAGCCGCACAGCGCCGCTCGCCCGTGCATCCGCAGCGCGCCGATCGCGGCCTCGAGGTGCTCGCCGCCGACGTTGTCGAAGTAGACGTCGATCCCCTCGGGGGCGACGCCCGCCAGCAGGTCGGCGACCGGCCCGTCGTGGTAGTCGAAGGCGGCGTCGAACCCGAGGTCGTCGACGAGATGGGCGACCTTCTCGGGCGAGCCCGCGCTGCCGACGACGCGGTGGCCGCGGAGCTTGGCGATCTGCCCCGCGAGGCTGCCGACCGCGCCCGCGGCCCCCGACACGAACACCGTGCCGTCCTCGTCGCGCAGTCCGGCGATGTCGAGCAGCCCGACGTACGCGGTCAGGCCCGTCATCCCCAGGACGCTCAGGAACGCCTGCGGGGGCGCGAGGCTCGTGTCGAGCTTGCGGACCGCGTCGCCCGGGAGGACGGCGAGCTCGCGCCAGCCGAGCTGATGCAGGACGACGTCGCCCTGCTCGATCCCCTCGGCCCGCGACGCGACGACCTCCCCCACCACGCCGCCCTCGAGCGGCGCGTCGATGCGGAACGGCGGGACGTAGGACTTCGCGTCGTTCATGCGCCCGCGCATGTAGGGATCGACGGACATCCACGTGTTGCGGACGAGGACCTCGCCCGGGCCGGGATCGGGGACCTCGACCTCGACGACGCGGAAGTCGGTGGGCTTGGGCTCGCCGGCCGGGCGGGCGGCGAGGTGGATCTCACGACCGGTGCGCGGCATGGCCGAACTCTCGCAGACGCCCGCGGCTCGCCGCCGCCCCGGCGCCGCCTCGGCGCGTCAGGCCCGCGCGCCGCTGCCGCGGCCCTCGCGCTCCTGCGCGAAGACGAAGCGCGCCAGCCGCCGGTCATCGCGGTCGCAGAGCGCGTCGAAGCGCACCGCGCGGTGCCCGAACGGGGTGGCCCGGACGACCTCCCCCGTGCCCTCGAGCTCGCCGTCGCCCGGGATCGTGACTGCCCAGCGCACACGGTCGCCGACCTGCAGCAGCGCTGCATCCTCGACGAGCATCCCGCCGCCGCTGAGGTCCACGGTCCGCGTCCCGATCTCCGCCGGGGCCTCCGGTCCGACGACGGCCACGCGCACCGCGCAGCGGACGCGCGCGAAGTCCCGGCGCTGCATGACCACCGCCTCGGCGGGGCCGCGGAGGACGAGGCGCCCGTCACGCACCGACAGCTCGCCCTCCCGGCGCACGAGGCCCCGCGGGCTGCGCCACTCCAGGGCGGCCGCGCAGCGCTCGGCGCCGCCGGGCAGGACCGCGGCGCCCACGGCCGGCACGAGCTGCAGCTCGTCGGCAGCCGTCCCGGTGCCCGTGCTGCGGACTGCCAGGCGCCAGCCACCGTCGAGCACGACGTCGAGGGCCTGGCCCGGCAGCGGCTCGTAGGCCCGGTCGGGTTGGGGGTCGGCCGTGCGCATCGCGATCGCCCCTGTCGTCGGCCGGCCGGCAGGCCGGTTGAGGGCGCCGGCGCCTCGGCAGGGTCCGCCGCCATGAGCGTCCCCACCCTCGCCGGACGGACGATCTTCATGTCGGGAGGCAGCCGCGGCATTGGCCTGGCGATCGCGCTGCGTGCCGCGCGGGACGGGGCCAACGTCGCGCTGATGGCCAAGACCGCCGAGCCCCACCCGAAGCTCGAGGGAACCGTGTACACGGCGGCCGCCGCGATCGAGGACGCCGGCGGCCAGGCGCTGCCGATCGTGGGCGACATCCGCGACGAGGCGGCCGTGGCCGCCGCCGTGCAGCAGGCCGTGGAGCGCTTCGGCGCCATCGACGTGTGCGTCAACAACGCGAGCGCGATCGCCATCGCGCCGGTCCGCGACCTGGACGTCAAGCGCTACGACCTCATGCTCGACATCAACACGCGCGGGACCTTCGTGGTCTCCAAGGCGTGCCTCCCCCACCTCGAGCGGTCCGGCGACGGCCACATCCTCACGCTGTCGCCGCCGATCGACCTCGACCGGAAGTGGCTCGGCGCGCACGCGGCATACACGCTCAGCAAGTACGGGATGACCCTGCTGACGCTCGGCCTGGCCGAGGAGGGCCGCCCGCACGGCGTCGCCGCCAACACGCTGTGGCCCCGCACGCTGATCGCGACCGCCACCGTCCAGAACCTCCTCGGCGGCGAGGCGTCGATGGCGCGGTCGCGCCGCCCGGAGATCGTCGCCGACGCCGCCCACGCGATCCTCACCCGCCCCGCGGCAGCGTGCACGGGCCGCAGCTTCATCGACGACGACGTCCTGGCCGAGGAGGGCGTCACCGACCTGTCGGCCTACCGCTACGGCGACAGCGACGCCGGCCTGCAGGTCGACCTGTTCCTGTAGGCGGAGCGCGCGCCGACAAAGTCTGAGCAGGCGCCGCTCCGGGCAGGCATGCGCCCATGTCCTCACCGGTGCTCCGCGGGGTGGTCGCCGGTGCGCTCGGCACCACGGCGCTGAACGTCACGACCTACCTCGACATGGCCGTCCGCGCCCGGCCCGCCAGCTCGGTCGTCGCCGCCGACGTCCGCGCGCTGGCCGAGCGCGTGCACGTGCCGCTGGACGTGGGGACCGACGAGGACGGCGCGCAGGCGCGCACCGAGGCGCTCGGCGCGCTCATGGGCTTCGCGACCGGGGCGCTGGCGGGTGCCGTCTACGGCGCGGTGCGTGGGCGGGCGCGCGGCGTCCCGCGGGCCGCCGCCGCGGTGGCTCTCGGCCTGGGCGTCATGGCGGCCACGGACGGCGTGAGCACGGCGCTCGGCGCCACCGATCCGCGCAGCTGGTCGGCGGCCGACTGGGCGTCGGACGTCGTGCCGCACCTCGTCTTCGGTGCGACGACCGCGTACGGGTTCGACGCGCTCGAGCACTGAGCAGGACGGCGCGGGACACTACCCTCGGTCGCCGTGCCCCGCGGACCCCTCACGCTCCCCGGCGCCCTCGTGCTCGGTGGCGGCGGCACCCTGGGCGAGGCGTGGATGCGCGGCCTGCTGGCCGGCGCGGAAGCGGGTGCCACGGGCAAGCTGGACTTCCGGCAGTGCGAGATGTGGGTCGGCACGTCGGCGGGCTCGATCGTCGCCGCGACGCTCGCCGCCGGGCGCGCCCCCGACGCCTCCGCCCGCGGTCGTCCCGGCCCCGCGATGCCGGCGGCCGCCGACACTGATGGGTCCGCGTTGTCCCGCGTCACCCGCGCCGTCCTGCGGACCTCGGCCCCGGCCGCAGCGCTCCTGGCGCCCTCTCTCCTCGGCGGGACGGCGCGGGCGGGCGCGGCCGCACGCGCGCTCGTGCTCGCCCGTGGCCCCGAGGGCCACCGGAGCCTCGGGCAGCTCGGCGCGTTCGTCGACCGCCTGGCGCCGGCGTGGGACGGCCGCCTGCGCGTCGTGGCCGTCGACCGCGACTCGGGCCGGCGCGTGGTCTTCGGCG
>JAXDGY010000122.1:0-6266 GCA_034664785.1 Solirubrobacteraceae bacterium | reverse complement strand
GCCATGAGCTCGCGGACGAGCGCAGCCGGGGTGCCCAGCTCGTCGGTCCCGAAGGCGAGCGTCTCGCCCAGCCACCAGCGGCGGGCGTCGCGGAGGTAGCCCGCGGCGGCGGCGCGGCCCGCCAGCGTCGGCTCCTGGCCGGGGAGGTAGTGCGAGAACTTCTGCATCCGCAGCATGCTCTGCGTGTGCGCCTGGGCCGCCCGGCGCAACCGCCGCTCGGCCCGGAGGGCCGGCAGATGGTGCGCGGCGCGCTGCTGGTTGACCAGGCAGCGGATCGCCCGACTCGCGGCGGACACGCTCTTCGCGGTGTGGGGGACGACAGATGTGCCTGCGCACGCGCCCTGGGCGTGCGCGGGGGTGCCACCGGGCGCCAGCAACGCCCCCGTGATCGCGCACCCCATGATCCAGCGTCGTCGCATCGGTCCCTCCGTCGCAGTGGTCAGCGGCGCCTCCCAGCCCCGAGATGGCTCCACCTTTCAAGGGGGTGGGCCGCACCTCGTTCCGGAGCGCCAGGACTGCGGAGGTTCGGCGGGTCAGGCTGCAGCGAACCTGCGCGATCGGGCCGCCGCTTGCAGTCCTATCCTCATCAGGGCATGCCCGACGCCCCGCCCGCGCATCAGATCGACGCCCTCCTCGAGGGCCTCAACGAGCCCCAGCGCGAGGCGGTCGTCCATGGCGAGGGCCCGTTGCTGATCCTCGCGGGCGCCGGCTCGGGCAAGACGCGGGTGCTCACCCACCGCATCGCGTTCCTCATCCAGACGGGTCAGGTCCGGCCGGGCGAGATCCTCGCCATCACGTTCACGAACAAGGCCGCGCAGGAGATGCGCGAGCGGGTCGAGCTCCTGCTCGGCCACTCCACGCGGGCGATGTGGGTCATGACCTTCCACGCCGCGTGCGCGCGGATCCTGCGCGCCGACGCCCCCCGCCTGGGCTACACGCGGCAGTTCACGATCTACGACCAGGCGGACAGCCGCCGCATGGTGAAGCGCTGCCTGGACGAGCTCGGCGTGGACACCAAGCGCTTCACGCCCAACGCCGTCCAGCACCAGATCTCCGACGCCAAGAACAAGCTGCGCGACGCGGAGGCCTACCGCCAGCTCGTCGGCGGCTTCTTCGAGCAGACCGTCGCGGACGTCTACGAGCTCTACGAGCGCGAGATGCACCGCATGAACGCGATGGACTTCGACGACCTGCTCGTGCGCACGGTCAACGTCCTCGAGCTCTTCCCCGAGGTCCGCGCCCGCTACGGCGCCTCCTTCCGCCACGTCCTCGTCGACGAGTACCAGGACACCAACCACGCCCAGTACCGCCTGCTCCAGCTCGTGGCCGGCGGGGAGGACGGGCACCGGAACCTGGCGGTCGTCGGCGATGACGCGCAGTGCCTGGTCGAGGGCACGCGCATCACCATGGGCGACGGATCGCTGCGGAGCATCGAGGACGTCCGCGTCGGTGACGAGGTGCTGTCGAGCTACGGCAGCGGGGACCTGCGCCCGGCCCGCGTCACCGACGCCTTCCGGTCCGAGCGCACGGACGGCATCGCCATCACGCTCCGCAGCGGCCACCGGATCGTCTCCACCCCCGAGCACACGCACTTCGCCGGCTTCCGCGTCGGTCACACGCCCCAGCTGCACATGACCTACCTCATGCGCCGAGCGGGCCACGGCTGCCGGGTGGGGGTCACGCGGACGTACACCGAGGGGCAGCGCAAGCCGGTCATCGGCCTGCAGCAGCGCTGCAACCACGAGCACGCCGACGCCGCGTGGGTCATCTCGACGCACGACAGCGATGCAGAGGCGCGCGCCGCCGAGCACGAGCTCTCCGTCCGCTACGGCCTCCCGACGATCCCGTTCGTCGCCCGCAAGGGCGCGCGCAGCGGCGGGCTCGTCGGCAACCAGGCCCTGATCGACCAGGTCTTCGACCGCGTGGACTCCGACGAGGGCGGGCTGCGGCTCGTCCATGACGCCGGCCTCGACGTCGAGGCCCCTCACCGGCGGCCCGGGAGTCACGAGGGTCGCCGCCGCAACGTCACCATCACGCTCTGCGGCGACCGTCGCGGGCGAGCGCCGATGCACCGCCTGGCGGTCGCGGGCCGTGACCCGGCGGTTGCCGAGCGGCTCCGCGACGCGGGCTTCCCCGCCCGCCCGTCGCGCAACGGCGGCTGGCGCATCGAGACCTGCTTCAAGGACTTCGAGGACGCCGTGCGCCTTGCCGACCGGCTGCGCGAGCACCTCGACGTGTCCGTGCGCTACGTCGCTCGCCTGGGCGCCAAGCAGCCAGGCTCGGGCAGCTCGCTGCCGTTCCAGCCCGCATCCGGCGTGCGGCCGGGGATGGTCATGTTCCTCGCCAACGGCTCCTTCGACGTGGTCGAGCGCGTCGAGCGGGTGGACCTCGATCGTCCGGTCTACGACCTCAACGTCGAGCACACCCACAACTTCGTCGCCGAGGGCGTGCTGACGCACAACTCCGTCTACTCCTTCCGCGGAGCGGACATCACCAACCTGCTGAACTTCCAGGACGACTTCCCCGACGCCAAGGTCGTCAAGCTCGAGCAGAACTACCGCTCGACGCAGACGATCCTCGACGCGGCCAACGGCGTCATCTCCCACAACCGCGGGCAGATGACCAAGCACCTGTGGACCGACCTCGGCGCGGGCGACCTGGTGAAGATCCGCGAGCTCGACGACGAGCACAGCGAGGCGCGGTTCGTCGTCGGCGAGATCGAGCGGCTCGTCGACGAGGGGGTCTCGCGCTCGGAGATCGCGTGCTTCTACCGGACCAACGCGCAGTCGCGGGTGCTGGAGGACACGCTGACCCGGCGCGAGGTCGGCTACCAGGTCATCGGCGGCACGAAGTTCTACGAGCGCGCCGAGGTCAAGGACGCGATCGCCTACCTGACCGTGATCGGCAACCCGCAGGACGTCGTCTCCTTCACCCGCGTGGCGAACTCGCCGCGGCGGGGCATCGGGCAGACCTCGCTGTCGCGGGTCATCAACCACGCGGCGACGATGGGCATCAGCGTCTGGGAGGCCGCCGCCGACCCGGCGAGCGTCCCGGGGCTGGGGACCGCTGCCGTGAAGGCGCTGGGTCGCTTCATGGACACCATGCAGGGCCTCAGGAGCAGGGCGGAGACCGGCGTGCCGGTCGGCGACCTGCTCGAGGCCGTCCTGCACGAGTCGGGCTACCTCGACGCGCTCGAGGCCGAGCGCACCATCGAGGCCCAGGGCCGCCAGGAGAACCTCGAGGCGCTCGTGGAGGCCGCCCGCGAGTTCGACGCGGCAGCCGAGCCCGGCCAGGACACCCTCGACGTCTTCCTGCAGCAGACGGCCCTCGTGGCCGACGCGGACTCGCGGCGCGACGACGAGGGCCTCGTGACCCTCATGACGCTCCACAACGCCAAGGGCCTGGAGTACCCGATCGTCTTCATCATCGGGTGCGAGGAGGGCGTCTTCCCGCACTCGCGCTCGATCGACGAGGGCTCGCTGGAGGAGGAGCGCCGGCTCATGTACGTCGGCGTGACCCGCGCGATGCGCGACCTCTACCTGACCTACGCCCGGCGCCGCGCGGTCTACGGCGGCGCGCCGAACTACGGGCTGCCGAGCCGCTTCCTGGCCGAGGTCCCGACCGACCTCGTCGACCGCGAGGGCTCGGCGGCGTCGGCGTCCTCGTGGGCCGCGGCCTCCGCGGCGGCGGGCACCGCCCGCGGGCGTCCGACCTCGTGGGGCAGCGGGGGCGGCGGCGCCGGCGAAGGCGGCGCGACGAGCTTCCGGACCGGCGAGGACGTCGTGCACGCGGCCTTCGGCGACGGCGTCGTCGTCGGCGTCGAGCCCGGCGGCATCGTCGTGGTCCGCTTCGCCTCCGACGCCACCGAGCGCAAGCTGATGGCCGAGTACGCGCCGATCACCAGGCGCGGCTGACGTGGCGGCCGAGATCATCGACGGCAAGGCGGTCGCCGCCCGGCTGCGCGCGGAGGTCGCCGAGGGCGTCGCCGCCTTCACACGTGAGACGGGGCGCCGGCCGGGCCTGGCGACGGTCCTGATCGGCGAGGACGCCGGCAGCCAGGTCTACGTCGCGGGCAAGCAGCGGGCCTCCGCGGAGGTCGGCATCCAGGGCTTCGACCACCGCCTGCCCGCGGACGTCGGGCGTCAGGAGGTCATCGACCTCATCGACCGGCTCAACGCGGATCCGGAGGTCAGCGGCATCCTCTGCCAGCTGCCCGTGCCGGCGCCGCTCGACGGCGTCGAGCTGACGAACCGCATCGACGCCATCAAGGACGTCGACGGGCTGACGATCGCCAGCACCGGGCGGCTGTCGCTCGGGATGGACGGCCTGCGGCCGTGCACGCCGATCGGGGTCATGCGGCTGCTGGCCGAGGCCGGGTTCGAGCCCGCCGGGCGCGAGGCGGTCGTCATCGGGCGCTCCAACCTCTTCGGCAAGCCGATGGCGCAACTCCTGCTCGCGGCCAACGCGACGGTGACGATCTGCCACTCGCGCACGCACGACCTGGCCGAGGTCGCCCGGCGCGCGGACGTGCTGATCGCCGCGGTCGGGGTGCCGCACCTCGTGAAGGGCGACTGGATCAAGCCCGGCGCGGTGGTCATCGACGTCGGGATGAACCGCCTGGAGAGCGGGCTCACCGGCGACGTGGACTTCGACGCCGCGCGCGAGGTCGCGGGAGCGATCACGCCGGTCCCCGGCGGGGTCGGGCCGATGACGATCGCCTGCCTGCTGGCCAACACGCTGCAGGCCGCGCGCATGGCCCACGCCGGGTAGGCTCGGGCCCCGATGCACCTCGACCGTCTCCGCCCTGGTGAGCTGCTCGCCGGCCTCGGCGCCGTCGCGCTGCTCGTCCTGCTGTTCCTGGACTGGGTGCGCCCCGCGGGCACGCTCCTGCGCCAGCCCGGGGCGGAGATCCCGCAGTCCCTGCAGGGGGCGGCCAACCAGCTCGTGGACCAGTTCGTCCAGGCCAATGCCCAGACCGGCTGGCGGGGTCTCGGCTGGATCGTGGTGGTCGTGCTGCTGTGCGCCGTGATCGCCGCGCTGACCCTGGTCGTCCTCACCGTCACCCAGGAGCCGGTCGGGCTCACCGTCGGGTCGGCCGTCATCACCACGGCGATCGGCGTGATCGCCACGCTGATCCTGCTCGTCCGCCTGACCCTCGCCCAGCCCGACCTCGGCGCCGGGCTCCCCGACCGCTTCGTCGACGTCCTGGCGCCGGCCTGGCTCGGCCTGCTCAGCTGCGCGCTCATCGCCGTGGGCGGCTGGATCACGATGGCCGACGAGCGCACGGCGGCGCCCTACAGCGCCGCCCCGGACCTCCCGCCGCTGCGGGTCGACGGGTCGCACTCGCCGACGGGCTGACGCGCGCCTGTCCTATCCTCGGCGGTCGCATGATCGATCGCGAGCAGGTCCTCCACGTCGCCCGACTGGCCCGCCTGGAGCTCACCGAGGACGAGGTGGAGCGCATGGCCGGGGAGCTGTCGAGCATCCTCGGGCACATCGAGACCATCACGAGCCTCCCGCTCGACGACGTCCCGCCGACGACCCACGTCGTCGAGGTCGAGTCGTCGCTGCGTCCAGACGAGCCGCAGCCCTCGCTGCCGCGCGAGGTCGCGCTGGCCAACGCCCCCGACGTCGCCGACGGCGGCTTCCGCGTCCCGAGTCCGCAGGCATGAGCGAGCTCGTCGACCTCAGCGCCCGCGCGGCCGCAGCGGCCGTCGCCGCCGGCGACCTGGATCCCACCGAGCTCTTCGAGGCCTACCGCCACCGCGCCGCGGGGGAGGACCTCAACGCCTTCACCTGGGTCGCCGAGGAGGCCCCGGCGCCCGACGGCGTGGCGTCGAGGGCGCTCGCCGGCGTGCCGCTCGGCGTGAAGGACCTCTTCTGCACCGCGGGCGTCCCGTCGCAGGCGGGATCGCGGATCCTCAGGGGCTACCGCCCGCCCTACACCGCCACGGTGGTCGAGCGCCTCGCCGCCGCCGGCGCGCCGCTGCTCGGGAAGACCAACCAGGACGAGTTCGCGATGGGCTCGTCGAACGAGAACTCGGCCTACGGCCCCGTCCTGAACCCGTGGGACCACACCCGCGTGCCGGGCGGCTCGAGCGGCGGCAGCGCCGCCGCGGTGGCCGCCGGCCTGGCGCCATGGGCGCTCGGGACCGACACCGGCGGCTCGATCCGCCAGCCCGCGGCGCTCTGCGGGATCGTGGGCCTGAAGCCCACCTACGGCTCGGTCTCGCGCTTCGGGATGATCGCCTTCGCCTCGTCGCTGG
>JAXDGY010000121.1:0-3804 GCA_034664785.1 Solirubrobacteraceae bacterium | reverse complement strand
TCGACCCGTTCATGGGGATGATGGGCGTCGCGCTCGACACCTCCGACCGCGTGAACTCGATCCCGCCGACCGTCGCCGGCGGCAACATCGACATCCGCGACCTGAACGTCGGCTCGACGCTCTACCTGCCCGTCTTCGTGCCCGGCGCGAAGTTCTTCGTCGGCGACCCGCACTACCTCCAGGGCGACGGCGAGGTGGCCCTGACAGCGCTCGAGGCGCCGCTGCGCGGGACGTTCCGACTGACCCTCCTCCAGCACGGCAGCGCGGCGATCCCCGGCGGTCGGGGATTGCTGGAGGTGCCGTTCGGCGAGACCGCCGACTTCTGGCTCGCGGTCGGGCTGAACGCAGACCTCGACGAGGCGATGAAGCAGGCGGTCCGCGAGTCGATCACCTTCCTGTCCGGGGAGCTCGGGATGCCTCCGGCGGTCGCCTACGCGTACCTGAGCGCCGCCACCGACTACGTCGTGTCCCAGGTGGTCGATCGCACCAAGGGCGTGCACGCGCGGATCCAGAAGGCGCACTTCGTCGCGCAATGAGGGCAGCCGCTCATCGAGGCCCGGATGATTCCGACGCGACGAGATCGTGCAGGCTGTCGTGGTCCTCGGCGCAGGCAGGGCAGCCTTCGAGATGGGCCTGCATCCCGGGGACGGCGATGCCGGCGTCCAGGCCCGCGAGCTCGAGCTCCACGTAGCGATCGAGCTGCTCGAAGCACTCCTCGCAGGTCAGCTCCGGCGCACCGGGGCCGAGCAGCGCGCGCAGCAGATCGTCGGGTCGATGCGCATGCGAGTCGCTCACAGCGTCCCTCCTTCCCGGCCGGAGCCGAGCGTGTGGCCCTGGGTCGCGAGCCGAGCTCGCAGCTTCTTGCGGGCGTCGTGCAGGGTCTTGTACAGCGCGCCGCGCGTGGTGGACAGCCGCTCGGCGAGGACGTCAATCGGCACGTCGTTGAGGGTGATCGCGATGAGCACGGCGCGCTGGTGCGGGGTCAGCGCCTCGGCGATGGCGCGGCCCACGGCGCCGATCAGCTCCGCCGCCTCGGCGTCGACGTCCGGTGCCGCTCCCCGGTCGGCCAGCTGAGCCCACCCGTCGGCCTCCAGGGGCACCTCGCGGCCGTGCCAGGCACGTCGGCGAACCGCAACGGCCGCCTCGAGCAGCGCGAACTTGTAGGCCCAGGTGGTGAAGCGGCTGTCGCCGCGGTAGGTGGGCAGCTTGCGCATGATCGCCATGAGGGCGTCCGCCGCCGCCTGCGTGGCCAGGTCGTCGAGCTCGGCCGTCGGACCGCCGCCGTCGAGGGCGCGACGACGGCGGGCGACCTCGAAGCGCGCAGCGCGCACGAGCAGAGCGTGCAGGCGCTCGACCGCCTCGTCGCGGTCGGGTCCGGTGCCCGAGAGCGCTTGGATCCACCGCGACGACTCGGCGTCGGGGCCTCCTCGGGCACCAGAGCGGGACGTCGCGACGCCCACGCCGTCGCTCAACGCGGCCACCCCGGCCCATCGTCGAGCGGGGCCATGATCCGCGCGGCGAGCTCTGGTGGGCAGCCACGGTCGACGAGCCCGAGCAGCGCATGCAGATCGACGTCGCGGCCCCGCAGGAGCTCAGCCGCGAGAGCGGGAGGAAACCCGGCGGCGAGCAACCGCTCCCGCCGCCATGCGGCGATCGCGCCGGTGCCGGCGCTCGAATCGGCGGTGCTTCGGCGAGAGCTCATGGATGTGTTGGCGTCGGCGACGTCCCCGGCCTTACGCGAGGAGCGTCGCGATCCGTGAGGGATCGTAGGCCGCGACCACCAAGCAGCCATGGCGCGTAAGGACATCGGCCGCGTGGACGCGAACCCCGGCGAGCCGTCCGACACGGCGGCATCCCACGACGAAGGAGAACCTCATGGCTGCCACGGCACACCCGGACCGCAGCGACGCCCTCGACCGTCCCGCGGCGGCAGACGACGCGGACGTCGCACCGGCACGCGCGGACTGGCGCGACCCCCGGTATCAGGCCTTCGCGCTCCTGCGACTGGCGTTCACGGTCGCCCCGATCGCCTTCGGGGTCGACAAGTTCCTCGACCTCATGGTCCACTGGCCCGACTACCTCGCGCCCTGGATCGACGACCTCGTACCGGGCACCGGGCAGCAGCTCATGTACGTCGTGGGCGTGACCGAGATCGTCGCCGGCCTCATCGTCGCGCTCAAGCCGCGGTACGGCGCCTACGTCGTGGCGGGCTGGCTGGCGGGCATCATCATCAACCTCCTCACCGCCTCGGGCTTCTACGACATCGCGCTTCGCGACGTCGGGCTGATGCTCGGCGCGCTCACCCTCGCCCGCCTCGCCTCCGTCTACGACCCGCCCCTGCGGCTCGGGCGCCGCTAGAGGCCGCAGGAAGCTCAGATCCAGCGGCGGCGCTTGAACAGCACGTACAGCGCCACGGCGACCAGCACCATCAGGCCGAGCGCGTAGGGATAGCCGAGCCGCCAGTGGAGCTCCGGCATGTGGTCGAAGTTCATGCCGTAGATCGTCCCGACGACGGACGGCGCGAAGAGGATCGCCGCCCACGCGGAGATCTTCTTGACCTCCTCGTTCTGGCGGTTGGAGACCTCGCTGAGTTGCTCGAGCATCGGGATCAGCGGCTTGATCGCGCGCTGGAACAGGATGACCTCGCGGAAGAGGTCGTAGACGCGCCGCGAGGCGTCGGCCGTCCCGTCGAAGACGTCGTCCTCGATCTCGTCGATGTCGTTCTCCACCCCGGCGACCACCGGGGCGTAGTCGTCGACCACGCGATCCATGACCGCGTGCACGACGGCGACCGTTCCGCGGCGCAGCAGGTCCGGACGCGCCTCCAGGCCGCGGCGGACGGCGCCCAGGTCCGGCGCCTCCGAGTGGCGGACGGTGATCACGAACCCAGGCCCGGCGAAGACGTGGACCTCACCGAACTCGACCGTCTCGGTCTCGTCGATGTAGCGCGCCGGGCGCAGCACGCAGAACAACGTCTCGCCGTAGCGCTCCAGCTTGGGCCGCTGGTGGGCCGTGACGGCGTCCTCGACGGCCAGCTCGTGCAGCCCGAACTCACCCGTGACCGCGGCGAACTCCTCGCGGGACGGGCGATAGAGGCCGATCCACGCGATCCCCCCTCCCCCGCGACACGTCAGAGCCATCTCCGCCAGGTCCTGCGGCTCGGCGACCCGCCGACCGTCACGGTAGATGGCACGGTCGACGATCACGCCGGTGACTACGCTCGGACGCCGCGCCAGGCGGAGGACATCACCAGTCGGAGGACTGCGTGGGCGCCGGCGCCGGGCGCGGCGTCACGGTCGGCAGCCTGAAGTGGTGCCCGGCGCGGCCCGCCTCAGCGGTGGACCCCCTCCCCTGCGAAGGGGTCGGCGTCGCCGCCGTCGGAGCCGGCTTCGGTCTGCGTCGATGCGTCGAATCCATGCTTCACATGATGGGACGCCGCCCGCAAGGACAACGTCCAGATTGGCCGGCGGGCCATCAAGATTTCGTCCGGATCGCGGGACCGTCGCCTCACGGCTCCCGCGGGGCGCAGCACGCGTCCGCGCAGCCGTCCGCACGGGTCTCGAACCCGGGCGGCGACGCACAGCAGGAGTCCTCGCCGCGCCAGAGGCCGACGCCCTCGTTGGCCGCGATGGCGGCGATGACCAGCGCCGCCACCGGATCCAGCCACGGCAACGCGCCCGCGGTCGCCAGCGCGACCAGCGCGGCCGCCGCCTGGCCGGCGCACAGCAGGTTCTGCACCCCTTCGCCTGCAGTGGCGCCCGAGTCCAGGCGCCGGCCGAGGCGCAGCTTCGCGGCCCCCAGCAG
>JAXDGY010000120.1:0-8316 GCA_034664785.1 Solirubrobacteraceae bacterium | reverse complement strand
TGGGCGCTCGGGACCGACACCGGCGGCTCGATCCGCCAGCCCGCGGCGCTCTGCGGGATCGTGGGCCTGAAGCCCACCTACGGCTCGGTCTCGCGCTTCGGGATGATCGCCTTCGCCTCGTCGCTGGACCAGGCGGGCCCGTTCGCCCGCGACGTCGCAGACTGCGCTCTGCTGTACGCGCACATGACCGGCCGCGACCCGCGCGACGCCACCTCGGTCGAGCACCCGGAGGCGATCGGCGTCCCGAGCGCCGAGCGGCTCGACGGCAAGGTCATCGGCGTGCCCGAGGAGCTGACCGGGGAGGGCGTGGAGCCGGGCGTGATGGCCGCCTTCGAGGCCGCGCTCGACCGGGCGCGCGAGCTGGGGGCGCGCGTCGAGCGCGTCGCGCTGCCGCACGCCGACCACGGGCTGAGCGCCTACTACGTGCTCGCGCCCGCGGAGGCCTCGTCGAACCTCGCCCGCTACGACGGCGTCCGCTACGGATACCGCGCCGAGGCCGACGACCTCGTCACGATGTACACCCGCACGCGCCACGACGGCTTCGGGCCGGAGGTCAAGCGCCGCATCCTGATCGGGACCTACGCGCTGTCCTCGGGCTACTACGACGCCTACTACGGCCGTGCCCAGCGCGTGCGCACGACGATCGCGCGGGACTTCACCGCCGCCTTCGAGCGCGTGGACCTGATCGCCACCCCGACGAGCCCGGGCGTCGCCTTCGGCCTGGGCGCCAAGACCGACGACCCGCTGGCCATGTACCTCAACGACTACTTCACCGTCCCCATGTCGCTCGCCGGCATCCCCGCCATCTCGATCCCCTGCGGGCTGAGCGAGGGGCTGCCGGTCGGCCTGCAGCTCGCCGGCCCGGCGTTCAGCGAGAACGCGATCCTGGATGCCGCCCACGCGCTCGAAGGCGCGCTCGGCTTCGACGGCTCAGGGGTGCGCGCATGACCGAGACGACCACCTATGAGCCCGTCATCGGGCTGGAGATCCACGTCCAGCTGTCCACGCGGACGAAGATGTTCTGCGGCTGCGCGCTGAGCTTCGGCGAGGAGCCCAACACGCGGACGTGCCCCGTCTGCCTCGGGCTCCCCGGAACCCTGCCGGTCGCCAACGCCGAGGCCATCCACTACGGCCTGATGGTCGGCCTCGCGCTCGGGTGCGAGCTGGCCCCGCGGTCGATCTTCCACCGCAAGAACTACTTCTATCCCGATCTGTCCAAGGGCTACCAGATCTCCCAGTACGACGAACCCCTGTGCCGCGGCGGCCACCTGGGCGACGTCCGCATCCACCGCGTGCACCTGGAGGAGGACGCCGCCAAGCTCGTGCACGCCGGGTCCTCGGGCCGCATCCACGGCAGCGCGGCCTCCGTCGTGGACTTCAACCGCGGCGGCACGCCGCTGGCCGAGATCGTCACCGAGCCGGACCTGTCCTCCGCCGAGCAGGCCGGTGAGTTCCTGCGCCTGTTGCGCACGACGCTGCGCCAGCTCGGGGTCAGCGACGTGAACATGGAGGAGGGCTCGCTGCGCTGCGACGCGAACATCTCCATCCGGCCGACAGGCTCGACCGGGCTCGGGGTCAAGACCGAGCTCAAGAACATGAACTCCTTCCGCTTCATCGAGAAGGGGATCCGCGCCGAGGTCGCCCGCCAGGAGGCCATCCTGCGTGCGGGCGGCACCGTGGTCCAGGAGACGCTCCACTTCGACCCGCGCACGGAGGCGATCACGTCGCTGCGCTCCAAGGAGGAGGCGCACGACTACCGCTACTTCCCGGAGCCGGACCTGACGCCGGTCCGCATCACCCAGGAGATGCTCGACCGCGCGGCCGCCGCGCTGCCGGAGCTGCCCGCCGCGCGGGCCGAGCGCTACGAGCGCGACCTCGGCCTCGCGACGGACACCGCGCGCCTGCTCGCCTTCCGCGCCGAGCTGGGCTCCTACTTCGAGGCGGCGCTGGCCGCCGACGGGGCCGAGGCGCAGCCGCTGGCCAACTGGGTCACCAACGAGCTCGTCTCCCGGCTGGGGACGGACGCCGACCCGGCCGAGTCCAAGGTCCGGCCCGCGGCGCTGGCCGAGCTGGTCGGGCTGGTCACCGAGCGCAAGGTCAGCCAGAAGGCGGCCAAGCAGGTCCTCGACCGCCTGGTCGCCGACGGCGGCGAACCGGGCGCGATCGTGGAGGCGGAGGGCCTGGGCGCGATGGGCGGCGGGGACGACGCGCTCACGCCCGTCGTGCAGGCCGCCCTGGCCGCCAACCCGGACATCGCCGGGCGCCTGCGCGGCGGCGACATGAAGCCGATGGGCGTGATCATCGGGCACGTCATGCGCGAGACGAAGGGCCGCGCGGACGGCAAGGACGTCACCCGGATCGTGCGCGAGCAGCTCGGGCTCTGACCCGCTCGCAGGCCCCGGGCCTGCGAGCGGACAGTGGCGCGACGCCACCGAGGTCGAGGCGTACCATCGGTCCATGGCGCGACTCATCCGCATGGACCACACGGGCCACTCCACGCTGGCGCAGTGGACGCCCGACGATCCCGCCGCCGTCGAGCAGGCCGTCGAGGCGTTCCGGCGCGAGCTCGACCGGGGCTACTTCGCGATGGTGAGCACGGGGGAGGGGCATGCCGAGCAGGTCAAGGACCTGCCCGTCGACGCCGAGCTCGTGATCCTCCGCCTGCCGATCTCCGGCGGGTAGCCAGCCGGTGGCGATCGGCCCGGAGCCGGCGGCCGCGGAGCTCCCCGAGCTCGCGGCCGTGCACTGGCGCCCGCGCGCCGACGCGGCGCGCCTGCGCCGGCGCGGGGAGCTGTGGACGCTCTCGACGCTCGCCCACGTCATCCCGTTCGTGGCCGTCGGGCTGCTGCTCGTCGCGCTCGAGCCGCTCGCGCTCCCGGTCACCCTGGCCGCGTTCGCGCACGCCTGGGCGATTCCCGAGCTCTACGCCCAGCGCGGCGCGAACGTCGTGCGCCCGAAGCGGCCCCGCGGACCGTCGCTGCTGCCCGAGACCTCCGAGCAGGTCGCGCTCGGCCTGCTCGGCGACCTGGTGGGCCACGAGGCGCGCGAGCTGCATCGCGAGACGGGGCTCGTGCTCGAGCGCGGGGCGCTCGGGACGTGGCTGGTCGGCCCGGCCGGCGCCCTGCTGGTGACCGCGGGCGGCCGGCGGGTGCACTGCTGGTGCGTCCGGGTCGACGATCCCGGCCTGCCGCCCTCCGACCGCGTCGCGCACCTCCTCCTGGCGCTGCGTGCGGACGAGGCGGGCTTCGCGACCGTCTCCAACCTCGCCTTCAGCGGCGCGAGCTGGCGGGTGCGCCGGCGCCTGGACGCCGCGCAGCGTCCCGCCCTGAACCGGGCTCGCGCCGTGGCGAGGGGTCGACCGGCGGGCTAGCGTCTGCACGCGGACGGGGGACAACATGGCCATGGCGGATGAGCGGTGCACGGAGGACACTGCGCGCATGACCACCCCGCCGACCGCCGCCCACCGCGTCACGCTCGTTCCGGCCTCCGGCCTGCCCCGCCACCCCAGCGCCCCGAAGGTCCGGCGCTACCGCCTCGCTCGCCTGCGTGCCGGCTCGCGGGCGCCGGAGGCGCCGCGCTACGCCTACCTGAAGAAGCTCTACGACTGAAGCCAGGTCCGGAGTACCCTTGGGGGTATGGAACACACCGAGCGCCGCGACACCTCCGCCTCCCTCCCCAAGCGCCTCCTGGCGCTGGTGATCCTCGCCGTCGCCGCCTGGATCCTCCTCAAGGTCGTCATCGGCATCATCGCCGGCGTGAGCACCGTGATCGTCGTCGTCCTGGCGATCGTCGCGGTGTTCTGGGCCTTGCGGACGCTCTGAGGCCCGGTGGCGGGCGCCGCCTACCTCGTCTTCTGCTTCTTCTGCGGCCTGGGGACGGGCATCGTCGGGCGCATCAAGGGCAGCTCCTTCGTCCTCTGGTTCCTCCTCGGCGCCCTGTTCCCGGTCCTGGGCCTGGTCATCGCGCTGCTCTACCGCGTCGAGTCGAACGAGCTGCGCCGTCAGTGCCCCCACTGCGGGCGGGTGACCAAGCTCTACGACGCGATCTGCACCCGCTGCGGGCAGGACCTCGACTTTCCCGACGTCGCGATCGAGCCCGAGAGCGTCGCCGCGCAGCGCTGAAGAGCTACCCTTCGGCGTCCGGGCGCCGTCGCGCCCTTTCCTGGTCATCTCTCACCTCGGAAGGAGGTCGAAAGCGCATGCGAGCGGTCGAAGCCGTGATGGAGTGCCTGAAGGCGGAGGGCGTCGACGTCGTATTCGGCCTCCCTGGTGGCGCCAACATCCCCACCTACGACGCGCTCTACGACGGCGGGATCCGCCACATCCTCGTCCGCCACGAGGCCGGCGGCGGCCACGCCGCCGAGGGATACGCGAAGGCCACCGGCAAGGTGGGCGTCGCGCTGGCCACGTCCGGTCCGGGCGCCACGAACCTCGTCACGCCGATCATGGACGCGATGATGGACTCCGTGCCCGTCGTGTTCATCACGGGCCAGGTGCGCACGGAGCTGCTCGGGACGGACGGCTTCCAGGAGGCCGACATCTTCGGCATGACGATGCCGGCCGTGAAGCACTCGTTCATGGTCCAGCACCCGCTGGAGATCCCCCGCGCGCTGCACGAGGCCTTCCACATCGCCCGCACCGGCCGGCCGGGCCCGGTGATCGTGGACATCCCGACGGACTACTCGCGCGCGGACATCCCGTACGAGCCGGTCACCGACCTGCACCTCCCCGGCTACCAGCCGACCACGGAGGGCAACACCAAGCAGGTCCGCCAGGCCGCCAAGGCCCTGGCCGCCGCCCGGCGGCCGGTCATCTACGCCGGCGGCGGCGTCGTCAACGCGAACGCGTCGGCCGAGCTCACCGAGTTCGTCCGCACCGATCGCTTCCCGATCACCTGCACGCTGATGGGCCTCGGCGCCTACCCGGCCCCCGACCCGCAGTGGCTGGGCATGCTCGGCATGCACGGCACCCGCGCGGCGAACTACGCGATGGACGAGGCGGACCTGATCTGCTGCGTCGGCGCCCGCTTCGACGACCGGATCACCGGCAAGCTGTCGGAGTTCGCGCCGCGGGCGAAGTTCATCCACATCGACGTGGACCCGGCCGAGATCTCCAAAAACGTCCCCGCCCACATCCCGATCGTCGGCGACGCCAAGAACGTCCTCGGCAAGCTGATCCGCGAGTACCGGGCGCTCGACGCCGACCCCTCCCGGCTGGAGGCGTGGTGGCAGCGCATCGAGGGCTGGCGCGCGAAGCACCCGCTGCGCTACGACGACAGCGACGGCACCGAGATCAAGCCGCAGCGCCTGATCCAGGCGATCAACGAGGCGACGGGCGGCGACGCCATCGTCACCTCGGACGTCGGCCAGCACCAGATGTGGACGGCGCAGTACTACGACTTCCCGAAGCCGCGGCGTTGGATCAACTCCGGCGGGCTCGGGACCATGGGCTTCGGCCTGCCCGCGGCGCTGGGCGCGGCCGTCGGCTGCCCCGACCAGACGGTGGTCTGCGTGACGGGCGACGGGTCGTTCCAGATGAACGCCCAGGAGCTCGCGACGTGCGCGCAGGAGGGCATCCCCGTCAAGGTGTTCATCGTCAACAACGGCTACCTGGGCATGGTCCGCCAGTGGCAGGAGCTGTTCTGGGACAAGCGCTACTCGCAGGTCGACATGGGCCGGTTCCCCGACTTCGTCAAGCTCGCCGAGGCCTACGGCTGCACCGGCGTGCGCCTGACGGACAAGACGACGCTCCTCGACGACGTCCGCGCGGCGATCGAGACCCCCGGCCCCGTCGTGGTCGACGTCGCGGTCACGCGTGAGGAGAACACGTACCCGATGATCTCGCCCGGCGCCGCCGCGCGGGACATGGTGGGGTGAGCGTCATGGGCGAGCCAGGGACCAAGGAGCTGCTCTCGCTGGAGGAGCTCGAGGCGGCCGGCAGCGTGCGCACGGGCCGCAAGCACATCCTGTCGATCCTCGTGGAGAACAAGCCGGGCGTCCTGACCAGGATCGCCGGGCTCTTCGCGCGGCGCGGCTTCAACATCGACACCCTCAGCGTCGGCCCGACCGACGCCGAGGACCTCTCGCGCATCACGATCACGCTGGACGGCGCGGCGCACCCGATCGACCAGGTCACCAAGCAGCTGCA
Organism: Solirubrobacteraceae bacterium; assembly: GCA_034664785.1. Classification (GTDB taxonomy): domain Bacteria; phylum Actinomycetota; class Thermoleophilia; order Solirubrobacterales; family Solirubrobacteraceae; genus Paraconexibacter. The sequence continues at coordinate 2,170 of JAXDGY010000120.1, read as the reverse complement.
CAAGCTGGTCAACGTGCTGAAGATCCGCGACCTCGAGCCAGGGGACACGGTCGCCCGCGAGCTCGCGCTCTTCAAGATCGCCGCCGACGGCGGCACGCGGGCGGAGATCATGCAGATCTGCGAGATCTTCCGCGGCAAGGTGGTCGACGTCACCAAGCGGGCGATCATCATCGAGGTGACCGGGACGACCGAGAAGCTCGAGGCGTTCGAGCGGATGGTGCGGCCCTTCGGGCTCATCGAGATGATGCGCACCGGCGAGATCGCGATCTCGAGAGGTCGCGGGGAGACCTGATCTCGAACGCGCCTCGCCGCGCCTGAGCCCACCCGCCGGCCGGGGCCCGTGCTGACGCACTGTGCCCCGGCGCCGTGCGGGCTCATCGCACGACGATCCGGGTCCGAGATCGCTGGCGGCGGCTCGGGTACCGACTGGGCTGCTTCGTAGACTGCCCGGAATGGCGACTCGGGCGCTGGCGGCGCACCCCTTCCGGCTCTCCGCCGAGGAGCGCGCGAGGCTGCTCGAGCACCTGCGTCAGGCGGTGCGGCGTGCCCGCGCCGGGCGTCCTGGCGGGGTGCTGGCGGCGCTGACCGTCCTCGTCGACCCGCGCACGGACCCCACGGCCGTGGTCGTGGCCTCGCGCCGGGCCGGCGAGCCGTGGTTCGTCCTCGAGCAGCCCGATCGCGAGGGCAGCGCGCTGGCCGCGCTGGGCTGCGTCGCCGCGCTGGAGGCCTCGGGACCCGACCGCTTCCGCGCCGTCGCCGCGCGCTGGCGCGCGCTGGCCGGCGACGCCGCGTGCGACGAGGCGGGGCCCGGCCGCCCGCGCGGGGCGGGCCCCGTGGCCGTCGGCGGCTTCGCCTTCGCGCCGGACGGCGGCACCGCGCCGCACTGGGCCGCCTACGCGCCGGCGTCGCTGCACGTCCCCGAGGTCGCCCTGGCCCGTCGCGGGAGCGACGTCGCCCTGACGGTGGCGGCGCTCGCCCGCCCGGGCGACGACGCCGAGCGGCTGCTCGACGGCCTCGAGGCGCGCCTGGCGGAGCTGCGCATCTCGCCGCTGCCGCTGCTGGATCCGGACCCCGCCGGCGGCTACCGGGTGGTCGGGGCGATGCCGCCCGAGCACTACGAGGCGGCGGTCGCGCGTGCCGTCGAGCGCATTCGCGCCGGCGCGCTGGAGAAGATCGTCCTCGCCCGCGAGGTGCAGGTCCACGCGGGCGGGCCGTCCGGCGTCCACGACCCCGGCGCCGTCCTCGGCGTCCTGCGGGCCGCGTTCCCCTCCTGCTACGTCTTCTGCGCCGGCCGCGGTGACAGCGCGTTCCTGGCCGCGAGCCCGGAGCTGCTCGTCCGCCGCGACGGGCTGCGCGCCGGGACGCTCGCGCTGGCGGGCTCCGCGCGGCGCAGCGCGGATCCCGCCGTCGACGACCACCTGGGCGAGCAGCTGCTGCGCTCCGAGAAGGACCGCGGCGAGCAGGCGATCGTCACCCGGCGCATCGTGCGTGCGCTGCGCCGCCACAGCGTGTGGGTGACCGCGGCGGAGGAGCCCTCGGTCGTCCGGATGGCGAACATCCAGCATCTCGCGACGCCGATCCGCGCGCAGCTCGCCCGGCCGGTCCCCGCCGTCGAGCTGGCCGGGCTGCTGCACCCGACGCCCGCCGTGGGCGGGGAGCCGCTCGACGTCGCGGCGCCGCTCATCCCCGCCCTGGAGGGCCTCGACCGCGGCTGGTACGCCGGCCCGATCGGGTGGACCGACCGCAACGAGGACGGCGAGTTCTGCGTGGCGCTGCGCTGCGCGCTGCTCAGCGGCCGGATGGCCCGCTGCTACGCGGGCGTGGGCGTCGTGCGCGACTCCGACCCCGCCGCGGAGCTGGCCGAGACCGAGGTCAAGCTGCAGGCGCTGCTGCCGGTCCTGGCCGGCTGAGGTTCCGAGACCCCTCAGGCGGCGCGGCGCGCCTTGCGCCACACGTCGACGACCTCCCGCACGGAGGCCTGGCGGTAGGTGATGCCGCGCTCCAGCGGCCGCAGCTCGAGCTCGAAGCGCCCCGACTCGCGCTGGCCGACGCTGACGACGTGCGCGTGGAAGCGGCGCCCCTTGCGATCCACGCACACGATGTCGCCGGGGGCGATGCCCTTCGACGAGAGCCGCTCCACGCGTTCGGCGGAGGCAGGCGCATCGGCCGG
>JAXDGY010000119.1:0-18229 GCA_034664785.1 Solirubrobacteraceae bacterium | reverse complement strand
CTGGCCGACTTCGACGGCGAGGTCGGGGGGCCGGGTCGCGTCGAGGTGCACGGTGACGGGTGGGCCCTGACGGTGACGACCCGCGCCCGGCCCCGGCGCCTGCCGCTGCTCGGCGCGGCCCGCTGGGTGCAGGTGTGGCCGGACGGCGCGGCCCGGGCGTTCACGGTCTCGATGCGCGGGCGGATGCGCGTCGGATCGGTGACGGTCGAGCACGTCGCCGGGCCGCCGGCCGCGGTGCTGCGCCCGGGCCGGCACCCGGCGCTGCTGCTCGAGGGGACGCAGGTCGTCTCCCCGCCGAGGTGAATACCGGTGCTGAGCCGGGGCGTCAGCGGGCGCCTCGTGGGGTACAGAGGGCCCCGTCCGGAGGTCGGGATCACGGGAGGGCGGCTGGTGCGCGGAGTGCGGGCGGTGACGGTCGTGGTGGCGGGCTTGGCGATCGCGGGCGTGGCGCCGGGCACGGCGAGCGCGGCGAAGCCGACGGCGGTCGTGTCGCTCGGCGACAGCTACATCTCCGGCGAGGCCGGCCGCTGGCAGGGCAACTCGAACAACGCGGCCGCGAGCCGGGACGGGACCGATCGCTCGTGCTCACCGTCGGCGACCGTCTGCGCGACCTACGACAAGGCCAAGGTCTACGTCGACGGCTCGGCGGCCAACGGCTGCCACCGCTCCGACGTGGCCGAGGTCCTCGGCGCGCGCATCGCCGTCGACCGCAAGGTCAACCTGGCCTGCTCCGGCGCCGTGACGGCCAACGTGTTCCGCGCCTCCAGCGGCGGTCAGGCGCAGGACGGCCTGCCGCCCCAGGCCGACCAGCTGGCGGCCGTCGCCGCGCAGACCCGCGTCAAGGCCGTCGTGCTGTCGATCGGCGGCAACGACCTGGGCTTCGCTTCGCTCGTCCAGGCCTGCCTCACCGCCTACGTGACGCTCCAGCCGCCCTGCCAGGGCTCGCAGCAGGCGAACCTGGACGCGAAGTTCCCCGCGATGCGGGCGGGCGTCGCCAAGGCGATCGACGAGATCCGCGCCGTCCTGACGGCCGCCGGGACGAAGCCGAGGGACTACCGGATCATCGTGCAGAGCTACCCCTCGGTCATGCCGCGGGCCGCCGAGAACCGCTATCCGGAAACCGGCCCGCTGCGCGCGACGCTCGGCGGCTGCCCGTTCTACGACTCGGACTCCGACTGGGCCCGCGACTCCGTCGTCAACCAGATCGCCGACAGCCTGCGGCAGGTGGCGGCGGCCAAGGGCGCGCAGTTCCTCGATCTCCGCGACGCGCTGCAGGGCCGCGAGATCTGCTCGGTCTCCACCCGGCAGGCGAGCGCGCTGGACCCGCCGTCGGCGACGACGAGCGAATGGGGTCGCTTCCTGCAGGTCGGCTCGGTCGTCGCGCAGGGCGACCTCCAGGAGACCTTCCACCCCAACGCCTTCGCGCAGCAGGCGCTGAGCACGTGCCTGACGCTCGTGGCCGCCCAGGCGTCAGGGAGCTTCGCCTGCCGCAACACGCCGGGCGCCGGGCCCGGGGCGATGCGCCTCGTGCCGGCCGCGTAGGGCTACGTCCTGGCCGGGCCGGGCGCCGTGCCCGGGCCGGGGACGTTGCGGAAGGCGAACGCCGCCGGCTCGCGGTGGGGCTGGATGAACCAGCACTCGCCGGACACGTCGCCGGCGAGCAGGCGCAGGACCGCGTCGGCGACGGTCTCGGCCGGGATGATGTCGACGCCCGCGGCCTGGAGGCCTTCGCGGATCGGGGCGATGATCCGCGACTCCGCGAAGCCGGGGCAGACGGCGTTGAAGCGCACGCCGTCCGGGGCCAGCGCCGGGCCCAGCGAGCGGGCGAGCCCGACGACCGCGTGCTTGTTGGCGGCGTAGATCGGGTCGAACGGCACCGCGGTCAGGCCGGCCAGCGAGGCGGTGGCGACGATCGCCCCTCCGCCGCGGGCCTTCAGCGCGGGTAGGACCGCATGGGTGCCGAAGACGACGCCGTCGAGGTTCGCGCCCATCGCCCGCCGGTAGAGCCCGAGGTCGAAGTCCTCGCCCACGCCGCAACCGCTGGAGACGCCGGCGTTCAGGAACGCGAGGTCCAGGCCGCCCGCCTGCTCGGTGGCGTAGGCGACCGCCGCCCGGTTGTCCTCGAGGTCCGAGACGTCGGTGGCGATCGCGTGCCCGCCGACGAGGTCGGCCACCTCACGGGCGCCGCCCTCGTCGAGATCGGCGACGACGACCACCGCGCCGGCTTCGGCGAGCGCCAGCGCCGTGGCGCGGCCCAGGCCGCTGGCCCCGCCGGTCACGAGCGCGACCTTGTCGCGCAGGTCGATCGAGGCGGGGGAGGGCATCATGGCGCCGACGCTACCGTGACCGCGGCGCAGGCCGCGACGTCACGGGACGCACGCGACGCGGGGCCGCAGGGCCACGGTTCGCAGTACCCGCGTACAGTCTTGGGATGACCCAGCCCAAGAAGAGCCCCCCCAGCTCGCGCTCGCTGGCCGACGAGTTCGAGCGCGTGAAGGCTGATCTGGACGATCCCAAGGCCGTAGGGGAGAAGCGCCTGGAGCTGCTGCGTCGCCAGGCCGACATCGGCGACCTGCGCGACGCCCTCGAGGACCGCGGGCTTCCCCGCTAGGCCCGCCCGCGGGACGTTCAGGGCTGCAGCAGCACCTTGAACGTCCCGTCCTCCTTCTTCTGGAACCGCTCGTATGCCTGCGGCGCCTCGGCCAGGGGGACGTGGTGCGTGGCGAAGGCGTCGACGCCGAGGGGGTCGCCGCCGTTGGTCAGCAGCGGCAGGATGTCGTCGATCCAGCGGCGCACGTTCGCCTGGCCCATGCGCAGCGTGAGTTGCTTGTCGAAGATCGTCAGCATCGGCATCGGGTCGGTCAGCCCGCCGTAGACGCCTGAGAGCGAGATCGTCCCGCCGCGGCGCACGAGCTCGACGGCGAGGTGCAGCGCGGTCAGCCGGTCGACGCCCTGGCGCTCCATGATGCGGGCGGAGATCGCATCGGGCAGGACCCCGGCGATCTGCTGGACGACCTTGCCGGCCGTCCCGCCATGAGCCTCCATCCCGACGGCGTCGATGACGGCGTCGGGCCCGCGGCCGCCCGTCATCTCGCGGACGACCTCGGCGAGATCGTCGTGCTCGGTCAGGTCGAGGACCTCGACGCCGTGAGCCCGCGCGCGGTCGAGCCGGTCGGGGACGAGGTCGACGCCGATGACCTGGTCGGCGCCGCGGTGCTGGGCGATGCGGCAGCACATCTCGCCGATCGGGCCGAGCCCGAGGACCAGGATGCTCCCGCGGTCGGGCGTGCCCGTGTACTCCACGGCCTGCCATGCGGTGGGCAGGACGTCGGAGAGGTAGACGAAGCGGTCGTCGGGCGGCCCCTCCGGCACCTTGATCGGACCGTAGTGGGCCATCGGCACGCGCAGGAGCTCGGCCTGGCCGCCCGGCACCTGCCCGTAGAGCTTCGTGTAGCCCAGCAGCGCGGCGCCCATGCCGTGGTCGCGCACCTGGGTCGTCTCGCACTGCGACTGGAGGCCGTGGGCGCACATGAAGCACTGGCCGCAGGAGATGTTGAACGGGATCACCACGCGGTCGCCCGGCGCGAGGCCGGGAACGGCGGAGCCCACCGCCTCGACGATCCCCATCGGCTCGTGCCCGAGGACGTCGCCCTCGTCGATGAACGGCCCCATGACCTCATAGAGGTGCAGATCGGAGCCGCAGATGCCGGTTGACGTGATGCGGACGATGGCGTCGGTGGGTCGCTCGATCGTGGGATCGGGGACCGTGTCGACGCGGACGTCGCGCTTGCCGTGGAACGTGACTGCCTTCATGGCCGGGCCCCTACCCGTAGGACGGACCGGCGAACGGTGCGGCGCGCGGCGGCGCGCCGAGTCGCTACCGCGGGTCTGCGTCGAGCAGGCGCCGGACGCTCGCGACCTTGTCGTCGAGCGTCTGTTCGCGGTCGCGCCGCTCGTCGAGCTTGAGCACGGTGTAGACGCGCGGCACCCCGAGCTCGAACGGGACGGCGTGCAGCTCGCCCACGAGCGCGAGGACGTCGGCGGTCTCGCCCTCGAGCGAGGTCCCCATCGCGTGCATCCGGTAGCCCACGCGGTCCTGGGCGGCCAGGCGGCGCTGGATCTCGGCGATGTAGGCGCTCGCGGAGGCGTCGGGCCGGCCGAGCGCGATGACGGTTAGGTCGGCGGTCGCCACCGGGCGCCGTGCTACCAGGCCTGGCCGGCGTCGCAGTGCGGGCAGGCCACCGAGGTGCTGACCCGCGCCTCGAAGACGCAGCCGCAGCCGCACTGGTACACGGCGAGGTCCTCCGGGCCGCCCTCGCCGCGCAGGCGGCGCTCGTCGGCGAGGCCCGGGCGGGGGGCTGGGGGCTTGCCGGGCTCGCGCTGTGCCCGGCGGTCCGGGACGGTTCGTGGGCGGCCGGGCTTGGCGGGAAGGGGGGCGAGGCGCTGGCGCATGGTCATCTCTACGTATGAAGAACGCCGGAAGGGCGCTGAGGTTGCTCTTGGTGTCGGACGGATCTGCTCGGAACTGAAGACGGGCGCGTGTGCGCCCCGTGCTTTGGGATACTGCGAGACGCCCATGGATCCCTCCCGCAAGCGCAAGATCCGTCTCATCGTCGCGCTCGGCGCTGCGGTGCTCCTGGCCGGGGCGCTCGTCTACACGAGCTTCTCCGGCTCGACGCCCTCGCTGCAGCCCAGCCGGCTGACGGCGACCGCCCAGCCAGGCCAGTCCTACGAGCTGACGGGCAAGGTGGCGGCGGGCTCCGTGCGCAAGGACGGCGACCGCCTCAGCTTCCGCGTGCAGGACCGCAAGGGCACGACGTCCGTGCCGGTGACCTACTCCGGCGCGGTGCCCGACCCGTTCCGCGAGGGCCGCGAGGTCATCGTCACCGTCCGCAAGGACGGGTCGACCTTCGTGGGCGAGAAGGACTCTCTCATCACGAAGTGCCCGTCGAAGTACAAGGCCGCGGGCCAGCAGTCCTAGGACCGACATGGCGACCGTCGGCCGCGCCTGCCTGATCCTTGCCCTCGCCGTCGCCGTCTACGGCGTCGGCGCCTCGCTGTACGGCGCCCGCATGCGCCGGCGCGAGTGGGTGGACTCCGGGCGCCGCGCCGTCTACGCGCTGGCGGCGCTGACGACGCTGGCCTTCGTGGTCCTCGAGGTCGCCTTCCTGCGGTCGGACTTCTCGTTCGTCACCGTCACCGAGCACTCCTCGACGACCACGCCCACCTTCTACCGCGCCGCCGCGGCCTGGTCCTCCCAGGAGGGCTCCCTGCTGCTGTGGGTGTGGCTCCTGAGCCTGTGGTCGAGCCTCGTGCTGTTCCTCACGCGGCGGAAGATGCGCGACCTGGCGCCCTACGCCACGGCCGTGCTGCTCGTCTTCGGCGCCTTCTTCAGCGGCCTGCTGGTCTTCCTCGCCTCGCCGTTCTCGACCGTGGCGCTCGCGCCGGCCGAGGGCGTGGGGCTGTCCCCGCTGCTGCGCCACCCGTCGATGATGATCCACCCCCCGATGCTCTACTCGGGGTACACGCTGTTCACCGTGCCGTTCGCCTTCGCGATCGGCGCGCTGGTGGTGCGGCGCGTCGACGCCGAGTGGATCACGGCGACGCGGCGCTTCGCCCTGGCCGCCTGGTTCTTCCTCGGCGTGGGGATCGTCCTCGGCGCCCGCTGGTCCTACTCCGAGCTGGGCTGGGGCGGCTACTGGGCCTGGGATCCGGTGGAGAACGCCTCGCTGCTGCCCTGGCTGACCGGCACCGCGTTCCTGCACTCCCTGATGATCCAGGAGCGGCGCGGGATGCTGAAGGTCTGGAACGCGTCGCTCATCCTGGCCACGGGGACGCTGGCCGTCCTCGGCACGTTCCTGGTCCGCTCGGGCATCCTGGACTCGATCCACGCCTTCGGCGCCTCGACGCTGGGGACGCCGTTCGTCGTGCTCATCGCGATCCTGGTCGTGGGCTCGGTGGCGCTCGTGGTCTCGCGGCGCGACGCCCTGCGCTCCGAGCACCACCTCGACTCGCTGCTCTCGCGCGAAGCCGTCTTCCTCGGCAACAACCTCGTGCTCGTCGGCCTGGCGTTCGTGGTCTTCTGGGGCACGTTCTTCCCGCTCATCTCCGAGGCCGTCACCGGCACGAAGTCGGCCGTCGGGCCGCCGTGGTTCGACCGCTACACCGTCCCCCTGAGCCTTGTGCTCGTGCTGCTGTCGGGCGTCGGGCCGATCATCGCCTGGCGGCGGGCGACGGCCAGCAACGCCCGGCGCAACTTCGCCGCGCCCGTCGGCATCGCCCTGGCGATCGGCGTGCTGCTGGCGGTGGCGACCGATGCGGCCTCGCGGCCCCTGGCGCTGGGGATGTTCGTGGCGGCGGCCTTCGTGATCGCCACCGTCGGCCAGGAGCTCGTCCGCGGTGTGCGCGCGCGCCGGGCGATGGCGGGCGGCTCGATCCCGGTGGCCCTCGTGGCGCTCGTGCGCCGCAACCGCCGGCGCTACGGCGGCTACACCGTCCACGTGGGCATGGCGCTGCTGTTCATCGGCGTCGCGGCCTCCTCGGCGTTCCAGCACGCCCGCGACGTGCGCCTGAGCCCCGGCCAGACGGCGACGGTCAACGGGTATCAGGTGCGCTACGACAAGCCCACCGGTCGGATCGTCAGCCGCGCCGGCCGGCTGGAGCGCATCGAGTTCGGCGCGCAGCTCACGGTGACCAAGGGCGGCAAGCGCGTCGCCGACCTGCACCCGACGCGCGGCTACTACCCCGTCAACGCGCCGTTCGTCCCGATCTCCTCCGCCTTCGACGGCGAGAGCACCAGCGAGGTCGGGATGCAGGCGGGCCTCACGAAGGACCTCTGGACCGCGGTGTCGCCGGACATCTCGCGCCTGGAGCCGATCATGAAGCGCGGCGATCAGGTCTTCCGCGACGAGGGCGCCAAGCTCAGCGCGCAGGACTACGTGGCCGCGCGCTCCGCCGCGCTCGGTGGCCTCGTGCGCAACTACGTCGCCAACCCGCCGCCGGCCACCTTCCGGATCATCGTCTCCCCGCTGGTGGCGTGGATCTGGATCGGCGGCCTGATCGTCTTCACCGGCGGCCTGATCGCGCTGTGGCCCGCTCCCGACGGCGCCCGCCGCCGGGCCACGGCGGGGTATGCCTCGCGCGTCGCGCGCGAGCTCGGCCGCGCCTGAGGCGCGCTCGCCGCCGTGGACGTCATCGCGCCGCTGCTGGTCATCCTCGTGCTCGCGGGTGTCGTGTGGCTCGTCGCCACGCCGCTGCGCGGCGAGTGGACCGTGGCCCGCTCCGAGCGCGAGGGCGCGGAGATCGAGGGCCTGCAGGCGGCCAAGGAGGCCAAGTACCGTGAGATCCGCGACCTCGAGCTCGACTTCCGCATGGGCAAGCTGTCGGAGGCGGACTTCCGCGGCCTGGACCGTCAGCTGCGCGCCGAGGCCGTCGACATCCTGCGGCGGCTGGACGCCGCGGGGGCCGAAGAGCAGGCCGCCCACCGGTCCTGAACGGCTACCATCCCGGCCGTGGACACGATCCTCTCCGTCGCGCAGGTCGGCATCGCCGTGGCGCTGATCTTCCTGGTGCTCATGCACTCGGGCAAGGACGCCGGCCTCTCCGGCGCCTTCGGCGTCGGCACCGGCTCAGGCCCGCTCGGCGGCGGCTCGCTGGTGGAGCGCAACCTGAATCGCTGGACCGTCTTCTTCGCGATCCTGTTCGTCGTGAACACGATCCTGCTGCTGAAGAAGCCCTGGGGCTAGCCCCAGCTCGGGCCGGCCGCAGAGGAGCGGGCTACGCCTGCGGCGCCAGCGTCTGGCCGGTGACGGCGAAGCCCTGCGCGCGCAGCGGCGGGACCACGGCGCCCGTGGCGAAGCGTGGCCCGTAGAACTCCGCCTCGCTGATCAGCCGCTGGGCCGCGCCCAGCGCCTCGGTCGCGCTGAGGATCCGCAGCGGGCTGTCCGTGAAGCGGACGTCGCGGACGGGTCGGGAGATCCGGCCGTCCTCGATGAGGAAGGTCCCGTCGCGCGTGGTGCCGGTGAACAGGCCCGAGCGCTCGTGGACCATGTTCAGGTACCACAGGCGCGTGACGTAGAGGCCGCGCTCGACGGGCGCGCAGAGCGCCGCCTCGTCGGCCACGCCCCCGCCGATCAGGACGAGGTTGGTGGGCGCCGGGCCGGCGCCGAAGCCGCCGGGGGCCAGCGCGTGGCCGGTCGAGCGGGCGCCGCCGCCGGCACGGGAGGCCGACAGGCTGTCGTGCACGACGGCATGGGCCACGCCGTCCTGGATGAGGGGCAGCGGCGACTTGGGGACCCCCTCGGCGTCGAAGGCGCGCGGGAGGGTGCGGGCGAAGCGCGGCGAGTCCGACAGGTTGATCGACGACGCGGCGACGCGGGTGCCGAGCCGGCCCGCCAGCGGGCTGCGGCCCTCCACGTGGGCCGGGCCGCCGAACGCGGAGGGCGCGATCGCCTCGAGCAGGAGCCCCACCGCGTCGGCCTCGAGGACGACGGTGTAGGCCCCCGGCGCGAGCTCGAGCGGCGTCTGGTGCGTCACCTTCGCGGCCGCCCGCCGCGCGATCGCGGCGGGGTCCAGCGCGCTGAGGCCGACGCCCGTCCCCGAGCCCCAGCCGGTGCGGCCGGTGACCGGGTCGCGCGCCACGACCTTCAGGTGCGCGTCGGTCACGTCGTCGGCCGCGCGGATCCCCGCCGTCGAGGCGAGCGCCGTGGTGACGCGCCCGGCCGTCCAGATGCCGAACGCCTCCAGGTCGCGCTCCGCGGCGGCGGCGAAGACCTCGCGCAGCGCGCCACCGGCGTCCGCCGCGTCGAGGCGCGCGGTGGCGGGGTCGTAGCCCTCGTGCGCGCGGTAGGTGGCCGGCGCCGGCAGGCCGGGGTGCTCGCCGCGCCCGCCGGCCAGGCGGGCCGCCGCCCGCGCGGCCTCCGCGGCCTGGCGCGCTGCGGCGCGCAGCCCGTCCTGCGAGGTGTCGTTGGTCTCCGCGGCGCCCGTGTGGCCGTTGTGCAGCGACAGGATCCGCACGCCGACGTCGTCCACCCGCGTGGCCTGCGTCGGCGTCGAGCGCGCGAAGCGGGAGACCAGCGAGAGCTCCCGGTGCACGGAGACCTGCGCGTCGCCCTGCGCATGGCCCAAGGCGCGCTCGGCGAGCTCGAGGGGCGTCTCCTCCGCAGTCACGCTGCCGCCCGGATCTGGACGTCGCGGAAGCGCGCGGGCGCCGCCCCGTGGGAGACCTCCATGACCTGCCCGGGCTCGCCCTTGCCGCAGTTGGTCAGGCCCCACAGCGCCCACGACGAGGCGCTGCCCACGGCGTCCAGCGAGCCCCAGAAGCGCGGGGTCACGCCGGCGTAGACGGGGTTGCGGTAGAGCCGCCCGAGCTCGCCGTCGCGGATCTCGCGCGCGATCTCGGTGGCGAACTGGAACTGCAGGCGGTGGTCGTCGATCGACCACGAGCGGTTGGACTCCAGGTAGAGCCCGCGGTCGGTCGCGGCGATGAGGTCCTCCAGGCTCCCGGCGTCGCCGGGCTCGATCGAGACGTTGGTCATGCGCACGATCGGCTGGCGGGCGAAGCCCTCGGCCCGGGCGCAGCCGCCGCTTCGCGCCAGGCCCACGGCGGCGGCGGACTCGCGGTTGGACAGCGTCCCGCGCAGCGCGCCGGCCACGATGAGCGGGGTACGGGCGGCCGCGACCCCCTCGTCGTCCCAGCCGAAGCTCCCGAGGCCGCCGGGCAGCGTGGCGTCGGCGGTGATGTTGAGCTGCTCGGAGCCGTAGCGCACCCCGCCCAGGCGCTCCTGCGTCACCCAGCTCTCCCCCGCATAGGAGGCCTCGCCGAGCAGGATCCGGTCGAGCTCGAGGGCGTGGCCGACGGACTCGTGGATCTGGAGGGCCAGCTGCTCGGGGTGCAGGACGAGGGTCGTCGTCGTCTCCGGGCACGGCGGGGCGGTCAGCAGCTCGACGGCCTCGCTGCCCACCCGCGCGGCGTGGCCGACGAGGTCGAGGCCCAGCACGTGCTCCCAGCCGGCCTGCGCGACGAGGCCGCCGTGGGAGGTGGGGTAGGAGCGCCCCTGGGCCTCGCCCGTCGTCGGGTCGACCGCGAGGGCCTGGATCCCGCCGCCGCACTGGACGATGCGCTGGGTGCAGGCCGCGCCGTCGGTCGACGCGAACGCCTTGTCGATGCGCCGCGCGCGCAGGGTCGACAGGGCGACGGAGATCCGCGGGTCGTCCCGCAGCGCCGCGTCGGCGGCCAGCAGCAGGCCGAGCTTGTCGTCGAGCCCGATCGCGAACGGGTCCTGCTCGCACGGGGACGCCCAGTGACCCCGCGCGGGCGTGTCGAGTGGGGCGAGCGGCCGCTCGGCCCCGACGGGTTGGGCCTCGGCGATCGCCAGGGCGCGGGTCAGCGCGGCCTCCGCCCCCGCCGGGGTGACGTCGCGCGTGGCGGCGAAGCCCCACCCGCCGCCGACGCGCACCCGGACGCCCAGCCCGGTGGCGCGTGCGCGGTCGAGCTCGTCGACGCGGCCGTTGCGGACCCGCAAGTCCTCGGTGACGGTGTCCACCCAGCGCGCCTCGGCGTATGTCGCGCGGCCGGTCGCCCTGGCCATCAGCTCGGTGAGCAGGTCGAGGGGCATCGACCCAGCGTAGGAGGGGCGCGTCACCAGGCGGCTTCGTACAGCGAGCGCAGCTCGTCGTGGTCGGCGCGTGGCGGCGTGAGGTCGAGCTCGGCCCGCTCGGTGGCGGCGTCGGCGCAGCGGTCGAGGTCGGCGGCGTCGATGCCCTGCTCCCGCAGCCGGCCGGCGCCGGTGCGCTCGGCGAGCGCCGCGGCGAGGGCCTCGACGGGGCCGCCCGCCGCGGCGTCGGCCGCGGCCAGGACGCCCGGCGCCCGGCGGCGCAGCGCCGCGCTGGTATGGGGCAGCATCGCGGCGTTGGCCTGCCCGTGGCCGGCACCCGCCAGGCGGACCAGCGTCTGGGAGAGCACGTGGTGCAGTCCGTAGTGCGTCGCGTCGATCGTGTAGCCGGACAGCAGCGACGCGAGCGCGAGCGCGTCGCGGTCGGGGCCGTCGCCCGTCCACGCGCCGGCGGTGAGCCGGATCGCCTCGCGCGCCGCGAGGCCTGGCACGGGGGAGGCGAAGGGGGTGCACGGGCCCTCGATGGCGTGGCCGAGCGCGTTGGCGGCGCTGGCGGCCAGCTCGGCCTCGGGCTGCGAGGCGCAGAGGGCGGGGTCGTTGACCACCAGGACGGGCCGCGCGCGCGGCGTCGACGGGTCGACCCCGGTGGCATGGCGGTGCCCGCGGGTCATCTCCGCGGCCGAGAGGGTGGTGGGGATCGCGGCGCTGGTCCGGCCGGGCCGCGCGGCGGCGACCGCCTTGGCGGTGTCGATGACGCGTCCGCCGCCGAGCGCGACGACCAGCCCGTCGTGGTCCCCCAGCGGCTCGAGCAGCCCGGCGGCCAGCTCGTCCACGCGCCCCGGCGCAACGTGATGGACGGCCAGGGCGCCCGCGACGACGTCCGGCGCCATGGCTTCGGCACGCGGCGTGGTCAGCAGGACGTAGGGCCCCTGCAGGTGCTCGGGCGCCCGGGCGACGGCGCCGCGGCCGAAGACGATCGTGCGCTCCCCGTCGTGCCAGGTGAAGGGGTCGGCTGCGGGCATCCGCCGACCATACCCCGGCCCCGTCGCGGGCTGCGGCGCGCGGCTCACTGGTCCGCGGTGGAGCGGGCGAGCGGGACGAGCCGGTGGTCGGCAGTGAACAGCCGCCGCTGGGCGAGCAGCGTCGTGACGGCCGTCGTCACGACCACCCCGCCCAGGATCAGGTACATCAGCGCGCCCTGCGTGAGCACGGCCTGCACCGGGTCCACCCCGGCGAGGATGAGGCCGGTCATGGCCCCCGGCAGGAACACGAACCCGAGCGCTTTGGTGTTCTCGATCTGGGGGGAGATGGCGGTGCGCAGCGTCGCGCGGACGATCGGCCGCGCGGCCGCATCGGCGGGCAGCCCGAGCGCCAGGCGGGCCTCGATCTCCGCCCGCTGCTGCGCCGTGGCGTCCACGAGGCGGCGGCCCGCCACGACGCCGGACTTCATCGCGTTGCCGACGAGCATCCCGGCGACCGGGACGATCGTGCGGCCGCTGACCTCGAAGATCCCGAGCCCGAAGGTCACCGCCATCCCGATGGCCGCGCTGGCGGCGTTCGCGGCGAGCGCGATGCCGAAGACGCCGGGCAGCTCGGGCGCGCGACGGGCCACCGTGGCGGCGGCGAAGACGACGATCCCGACCACCCACAGCCACGACCAGCCCAGCCACGCGCCGGGGTCGACCACGAGCTTCAGCGCGGCGCCGACGATCAGCAGCTGGATCACCGACCGCACGACCGACACCACGAGATCGCGCTCGAGGCGCAGGTGCTGCCAGCGCGACAGGGCGAGCGCGGCCACGACGAGCACCATGCTCAGCGCGAGCCCGGCGGCGCCGACCTCACCGGTGCTCATGCGTCACCTGTCCCTCGCGCAGCTCCAGCACGGCGTCGGCCACCCGGCCGCGCTGCTCGTCGTCGTGGGTGACCAGCACCACCGGCACGCCGTCGTCCGCCAGCTCGCCCATCAGGCGCTCGAGCAGGAGGGTGGCGTCGCGGTCCAGGGCCGAGGTGGGCTCGTCCATCAGCAGGACCCTCGGGCGCGTGGCGAGCGCGCGCGCCAGGCAGGCCCGCTGGCCCTCCCCGCCGGACAGCGACCCGGCCTCCCGGTCGAGGAAGGCGGGCGCGAGCGCCGCGCGCTGCAGCAGCGCGGCGGCGGCGTGGTCGTCGAGCCCGGGGTCCGCCACGTGCAGGTTGTCGCGGACCGTGCCCGGGAAGAGCACGGGCTGCTGGAAGACCATCCCGACCTCGCGCCGGTGGGCCAGCACGTCGCGCGCGGCGAGGTCCTCGCCGCGGTAGCGCACGACGCCCGCGTCGGGCGCCTCGAGGCGGTTGCAGCAGCGCAGCAGCGTCGACTTGCCGGCGCCCGACGGCCCGGCCACGGCCGTCACGCCGCCGTCGGGGAGCTCCGCCGTCACGCCGTCCAGGCGCGGGCGGAGCACGCCGGCGACGGTCACCTGCTCGAAGGCGAAGAGCGCCACGGCGCGGCATCCTGCCACGGCCGCCTACGATCGGGGCATGTCGGTGGACGTCACCACCGAGATCGAGATCGAGCGCCCACGCGCGCAGGTCGCGGCGTTCGCGTCCGACCCGGACAACGCGGCTGCCTGGTACGAGAACATCGAGGACGTCGAGTGGGAGACCCCCCGGCCCGTCGCGGCGGGCTCCCGGATCGCCTTCGTCGCCCGCTTCATGGGCCGGCGGCTCGCCTACACCTACGAGGTCGAGGAGGTCGTCGCGGGCAAGCGGCTCGTGATGCGCACCGGCGAGGGGCCGTTCCCGATGGAGACGACCTACGCCTGGCACGACACTCCCTCGGGCGGCACGCGGATGACGCTGCGCAACCGGGGCGCGCCGTCGGGATTCGCCGGGCTGACCGCCCCGCTGGTCGGCCGCGCGGTGCGCCGCTCCAACCGCCAGGACCTCGCGCGGCTGAAATCCCTGCTGGAGACGACCGGGGGCTAGTGCACCGCGCGCCCGTTGCCGGGCGAGGGCGAGGCCGCCGTGTCGACGTCGTCGTTCCACGAATACGCGTAGGACGGGTCGTCGAAGTCGCGCCACAACGGCGTGAGCTGCAGGGGCCGGAAGGTGTCCCACATGATCGCGAGCTCGTCGGTCCGGGTGGCCCCGAGCGCGCGCTCCACTGTCCCCGGCTGCGGCCCGTGCGGCAGGCCGGATGGGTGCAGCGTCAGCGAGCCCTGCTCGACGCCGCGGCGGGCGGCGTAGTCGCCCTCGGCGTAGAACATGACCTCCTCCGACTGGATGTTGGAGTGGTGGTAGGGCAGCGGGACGGCCGTCGGGTCCCAGTCGAGCATGCGGGGCGCGAACGTGCAGATGACGAAGCCGGGCCCCTGGAACGTCTGGTGGGCAGGCGGCGGCAGGTGGAAGCGCCCGGCGCGCGGCTCGAAGTCGTCGGCGTTGAACGTGTACGGGTAGACGTAGCCGTCCCAGCCCACGACGTCGAACGGGTGGCGGTCCAGCGTGAAGCGCTGGCGCCCGCCGCGCGCACGGACGACGAGCTCGTGCGGCCCCGGGTCGTCGACGGTCTCGAGCTCGGCGGGCGGGTGGAAGTCGCGCTGGGAGAACGGCGCGTGCTCCAGGAGCTGCCCGTAGCGGTTGCGGTAGTGCTTGGGGGTCTCGATCTCGCCCGGCGTGTGGAAGCACAGCCAGGCCTGCTCCCCGGGGTCGGGCTCGAGGCGGTAGGTCGTCCCGCGGGGGATCACGACGTAGTCGTGCTGCCGGAAGGGGAGCGTCCCGAAGACGCTGCGCAGCACGCCGCCGCCGCGGTGGACCCACAGGACCTCGTCGCCCTCGCCGTTGCGGTGGAACGCGCTGGTCGCGCGGTCGGGCTTGGCGATCGAGACCTCGACGTCGCCGTTGAACATCAGCAGCCGGCGGTCCTCGACGGGGTCGCCTCCCGCCGGCATCGGTGCCGAGTGCGCGAGCCGGTGGACGTGCGCGTCCGGCGTCCACGCGACGCGCTCGACCGGCTCGAAGCCGCCCACCGCCGCGATCCGGCACGGGGAGTGGCGGTGGTAGAGGATCGACTCGTTGCCACTGAAGCCCTCGTAGCCGAGGACCTCCTCGGTGAGCAGCGCGCCGTCCTCGCGCGTGACCGCATGGCGCTTGGGGGGGACGGAGCCGAGGGCGTGGTAGCGCATCAGAGGTTCCCGCGGCGCTCCTGCTCGCGCTCGATCGCCTCGAAGAGGGCCTTGAAGTTGCCCTCCCCGAACCCGCGTGCGCCGTGGCGCTCGATGATCTCGAAGAAGATCGTCGGCCTGTCGCCGACGGGCTTGGTGAAGATCTGCAGCAGGTGGCCCTCGTCGTCGTGGTCGACCAGGATGCCCTCCGCGCGCAGGTCGGCGAGCTGCCCCGCGACGGCGGGCACGCGCGCGGGGACCTCGTCGTAGTAGGAGTCCGGGACGCTGAGGAACTCCACGCCGCACTCGCGCAGCGTGCGGACCGTCCCGACGATGTCACGCGTGGCGACGGCCAGGTGCTGGGCGCCCGGGCCCTCGTAGAACTCGAGGTACTCGTCGATCTGCGACTTGCGCTTGCCCTCGGCGGGCTCGTTGATGGGGAACTTGACCCGGCCGTTGCCGCTGGTCACCACCTTGGACATGAGCGCCGAGTACTCCGTGGAGATCGCCTCGTCGGAGAAGTGGATCATCTCCGTCATGCCGAAGACGTCCTCGTAATAGGAGACCCAGCGGTCCATCTGGCCGAGCTCGACGTTGCCGACGATGTGGTCCAGGGCGAGCAGGCGCGGCGGGTCGGCGGGGGCGTCGGCGACGCCGTCGGCCTCGACGTAGCCCGGCAGGAACGGGCCGTCATAGCCGCTGCGATCGACGAACGTGTGCAGCGTCTCCCCGTAGGTGCGGATCGAGGCCAGGCGCACGCTGCCGTGCTCGTCGGAGATCTCGTGCGGCTCGGTGACGCCCTCCGCGCCACGGGCGGTCGCCTGGCGGTAGGCGTGGTCGACGTCGGGGACGCCGAGCGCGATGACCTTCACGCCGTCGCCGTGGCGCTGCTGGTGGGCGGCGATGGGCGAGTCCGAGCCCAGCGCGCCGGTGAGGACGAGCCGGATGCGCCCCTGCTCGAGGACGTGGGAGACGCGGTCGCGCGCGCCGGTCTCCAGACCGAGGTAGCCGACCGGCCGGAAGCCGAAGGCCCGCGTGAAGAAGAACGCCGCCTGCTTGGCGTTGCCCACCCAGAGCTCGACGTGGTCGATGCCGTGCAGCGGCATCGGGTCGTCGGGGCGGACCGGCGGGTCCAGCGGGGCGGTCTGGGTCTCGGCCATGCGTCTCTCCTCGGATGCGGGCTGCTCGTCTGTGTTGCTGAATGATCCGCCCCTCGGGACGGGCGCTCAAGGTTGATTCGTTGCGCGACATCGGCCAGAGTGCGCGGAATGGACGCAGTCGACCAGCAGATCGTTGCGCTGTTGCGCCAGAACGCCCGGCGCTCCTTCCAGGACATCGGATCGCGCGTCGCGCTGAGCGCCCCGGCGGTCAAGCGGCGGGTCGACCGGCTCGAGGGGCGCGGGGTCCTGCGCGGCTACGCGGCGGTGGTCGACCCGGTCGCCCTCGGGTGGCCGACGCACGCCGTGGTGAGCCTCTACTGCGAGGGCCGCATGTCCGCCGAGGAGGTGCGCCACGCGGTGGCCGGCCACCCCGAGGTGTCGGCGGCGTACACCGTCGCCGGGGAGGCAAGCGCGATCCTGCACGTCCACGCGCGCGACACGGTCCACCTCGAGCAGACCCTCGAGCGCCTGCGCGACACCGACGGCGTCCGGCGCACGCAGACGCAGGTCGTGCTCAGCGCGCTGTTCGAGCGGCCGACCGGGTAGGGCCGGGCGATGCTGAGGTCCTACCCGCGCCGCCGGCGCGTGGCCTGCTCGAAGCGGCGGCGATCGCGCTTGGTCGGTCGCCCGCCCCAGTCGGTGCCCGTCGGCGTCGCCAGCCTGCGCTCGGCCGCCGCACGCTCGCGTGCCTCGCGGCTCTCCGCCGTCTCGTCGTAGAGCAGGGCCGCCTCGCTCGCCGGGCCGCGGCGCTGGGCCGTCCCGCGGATCACGAGCGCCAGGCGCACCGTCCCGAGCGTGATCTCGAGCCGGTCACCGGGGCGGACCTCCTTGCTCGGCTTGATCGCCCGGCCGTTGACGTGCACGCGGCCGCCCTTGACCGCGTCCGCGGCGATCGCGCGCGTCTTGACCACCCGGGCCGCCCACAGCCACTTGTCGACGCGCACGGGCGCGGAGGGGTCGTCCATCGGGCCATGGTGGCAGGCGCGCGGCGCGCCTCCCGCGCGCCTGGGAGCATCCCGGCGTGGCCGCTGGAGACCCGCTCGAGCTCGACACCCCGCACGGCATCGCGCGCGTCCACCTCCGACCGGTGGAGGCCGCGGTCGCCGCCCTCGTGCTCGGCCACGGCGCAGGCGGCTCGGTCAGCGCGCCCGACCTGCTCGCGGTCGCCGACGCGGCCAGGGACGAGCGGGTGGCCGTGGCACTGGTCGAGCAGCCCTACCGCGTGGCCGGACGGCGGTCGCCGGCCCCCGCGCGCCAGCTCGACGTGGCCTGGGTCGCCGTGGTGGAGCAGCTGCGCGCCGGCCCGCTGGCCGGCCTCGACGTCGTCGTGGGCGGACGCTCCTCGGGCGCTCGCGTGGCCTGCCGCACCGCGGCGGCGACCGAGGCGCGGGCGGTCCTCTGCCTCGCGTTCCCGCTGCAGCCGCCCCGCCGCCGCTCCGCCGCCGGCCCGCCACCGAGCCGCCTGGAGGAGCTCGACGCGGTGCAGGTCCCGGTGCTCGTGGTGCAGGGCGACCGCGACCCGTTCGGCCTGCCGCCCGGCGCGCCGGGGCGGACGGTCGCCGCGGTCGCGGGCACCCACCGGCTGTCGAGCGACCTGGACGGCGTCGCGGCGGCCGCGCGGGCGTGGCTCGGCGACCTGCTTGCCTGACCGCGTGAGGCGTCTCCGAACCTGGTGCAGAACGCAGCCGGCCTGAGCGAACCGTCTCAGTCTCGCCTTCCCGTTCTGAGACAGGTTCTCAGGCGTCCCAGGGCACGAGCGGCTCGACGCCGCTGACCGCGAGCAGCCGTCGCACGCAGGGCCCCGGCGAGCGGGCGACCGTGAAGCGCCGCTGGAGCTCGCGGGCCAACGCCGCCGTGCGCAGGATCACCCCGATGCCGCTGGCGTCCATGAACGACACGCGGTCGAGGTCGAGCACGACGCTGCGCTGCGCGGCGACCAGGCGCTGGAGCGTCAGCTCCAGGCGCGGTGACGTGGCCAGGTCGAGCTCCCCGTTGACGTGGACCCGGACGCCGCCCCCCGCACCGCAGCGATCGACGAGCACGCCGAACCCGTGCTGCCAGCTTGGGTGGGCGACGGGCGCGGGAGGCAGGGGGTGCACCGCGGCCCCGGCGCTGCGGCGGGGCCTGAGCTCGACCAACACGACGGCTCCTCTCCGGTGGGGTTGACGGCAGCCTGACGACCGCGGCCGGCCGCGTCATGGGGCGAGCGCCCTCACTTGCGCCGTGCTGCTCGACCCCACCCGCGCGTTGGGCCTCCGCCCCACGCGCGGGCCCATGCACCCACCCACCCATTGCGGCTGCGCGAGACAGTTCGCGG
>JAXDGY010000118.1:0-20496 GCA_034664785.1 Solirubrobacteraceae bacterium | reverse complement strand
GTACAGACCGGCACGGCGCGCAAGAATCATCGGTCGGGCCACACCGAGGGCCAGTTGACCACGACGCCAAGCAGATGCTCCGTACGGAAAGGAACCGGTGCCGGCACACCGTCGCGTGGAGCCCGTCCCGAGAGCACCGGCCGAGGGCGGTGTGCCGTAACACTGGTTCGGTGATGTGTGCCGGTGAGGGGACGAGAACCGGGACCGCGCCACGCCCATGTGCAGGCGTAGGCGAGGGGCTCCCGGCCGGACACAGGCGCTCCTGCCAGGGACCGATTGCCCAGCGCCACGCAATCCACCGGACCACCACGTGGTGCAGAGCATGACCTGATGCAGAGCAGGGGCGCCGACGGGACGGAGGCCTAAGTCAACTCTGCGCAATCGCCTGACTGCGATGGTGATCGGGCCGACGACCGACCGCTGCTTCCCATGCAACTGAGCGCCGGCCCTCCTCGGGGCCACGCGACCCCGGCTCGCCCTCAGCCCGGCTGGACGATCAGCAGCGCGTTGCCGTCGGGGTCGCGCAGGTAGAACATCGGCGGCACCGGGCCGACGACCTCGGCGGCGCCGATCCGGATCGCGGCCGGCGCGCCGACGCGCGCGACCTCGTCGTCGACGTCGACGCCGCTCGACCGCAGCTCGACGTGGGTGGCGTCGATGTCGTCGCTGGCGAGGATGATCCCGGTCTGCACCCCCGTCTCCTCGGCCCGCCCCGGCGCGAGGGCGATGCCCGTCGCGCCGCTCGGCGGGTAGAGCTCGACCCAGCGGTGCACGTCGCCGAACGTGATGTCGCTGCGCTTCTCGAACCCGAGCGCCTCGTAGAACGCGACCGACCGGTCGTGGTCGGCCGACGGGATCATCACGAGGTTGATCTGGCTGATGCGGCTCGCCGTCGTGCTCACGTCGGTCCTCCTCCGGTGGGGTGCACCACCTGAGACGCGCCGCGGCGCGGGAACTCATCGGCCGGGCGCCGGCGGGGGTGGCTCGGGGACGAGCCAGAGCACGCCGAGCGGCGGGAGCGCCAGCTCCGCCGAGTTGGGCTGCTCGTGCCACGGCACCGCCTCGGCCTCGACCGTGCCCAGGTTCCCGGTGTTCGTCCCGCCGTAGATCTCGGCGTCCGTGTTGAGCGCCTCGCGCCAGCGGCCCGAGCGCGGAAGGCCGACGCGGTAGCCCTCGCGCGGGACGGGGGAGAGGTTCATGACGCAGACCAGCTGCTCGTCCTCCGTCGCCCCCAGCCGCGCGAAGGCCACGACGTTGCGGTCGGCGTCATTGGCCTCCAGCCAGCGGAAGCCCTCGGGCGAGTCGTCGATCTGCCACAGGGCCGGGGTGTCCTTGTAGACCCGGTTGAGGTCGCGCACGAGGCCCTGCACGCCGGCGTGGTCGCGCTCGGCGAGCAGGTGCCAGTCGAGCGAGCGCTCGTGGCTCCACTCTCGCCACTGGGCGATCTCGCAGCCCATGAACAGGAGCTTCTTGCCGGGATGCGCCCACATGTAGGCGTACAGGGCGCGGAGGTTGGCCATCTTCTGCCAGCGGTCGCCCGGCATCTTGTCGATGAGCGAGCCCTTGCCGTGCACGACCTCGTCGTGGGACAGGGGGAGCAGGAAGTTCTCGCTGAAGGCGTACATGAGCGAGAACGTGAGCTGGTGGTGGTGGTAGCGGCGGTGGATGGGCTCCTGCTGGAAGTAGCCCAGCGTGTCGTGCATCCAGCCCATGTTCCACTTGAAGCCGAAGCCCAGCCCGCCGACGTACGTCGGGCGCGAGACCCCCGGCCACGCGGTGGACTCCTCGGCCGCGGAGATGATTCCCGGCTCCCGCGCGTAGAGCACCTCGTTGTACTCCTTGAGGAACTCGACCGCCTCGAGGTCCTCACGGCCGCCGTGCTCGTTCGGGACCCACTCGCCCGCCTTGCGCGAGTAGTCCAGGTAGAGCATCGAGGCGACGGCGTCGACGCGGATGCCGTCGGCGTGCCCCTCGCGCGCCCAGAACAGCGCGCTGGCCACGAGGAAGTTGCGCACCTCGTGGCGCCCGAAGTTGAAGACGAGCGTGCCCCAGTCCGGGTGCGCCCCGCGGCGCGGGTCGGCGTGCTCGTACAGCGCGGTGCCGTCGAAGCGGGCCAGGGCCCAGGCGTCGCGCGGGAAGTGCGCCGGGACCCAGTCCAGGATGACCCCGATGCCCGCCTGGTGCAGGTGGTCGACCATCGCCTTGAAGTCGTCCGGCGAGCCGTGGCGCGGCGTCGGGGCGAAGTATGAGGTGACCTGGTAGCCCCACGAGCCGCTGAACGGGTGCGCCATGACGGGCAGGAACTCGACGTGGGTGAAGCCCATGTCGGTGCAGTAGTCGGCGAGCTGCTCGGCCAGCTCCGCGTAGGACAGCTCGCGGTCCGGGTCGTCGGGGTCGCGACGCCAGGAGCCGAGGTGGACCTCGTAGACGCTGATCGGCTGGCGCAGCGGCTCGGAGGCCGCGCGCCGCTGCAGCCATGCGGCGTCCCGCCACTCGTGGCGCGGGCGGTGCACGACCGAGGCCGTGAGCGGCGGGACCTCGGCCTCGGACGCGTACGGGTCGGCCTTGAGCAGCAGCTCGCCGTCCTGCGTGCGGATCTCGAACTTGTAGCGGCTGCCGTCCGGGACGTCGGGGACGAACAGCTCCCAGATGCCCGACGCGCCCATCGAGCGCATCGGGTGCAGCCGGCCGTCCCAGTCGTTGAAGTCGCCCACCACGCTCACCGACCGCGCGGCGGGCGCCCACACCGTGAAGCCCACCCCGGCCACGCCGTCGAGCTCGCGCAGGTGCGCGCCCATCGCCTCGTAGAGCGCCTCGTGGCGGCCCTCACCGGCGAGGTGGAGGTCGAGGTCGCCGAGGGTCGGCAGGAACGCGTAGGGGTCGCGCAGCGTGTAGGTCGCCCCGTCGGCGTAGCTGACCTCGAGCTCGTAGGCGAGCGGGAGCGTCGCGTCGGGCAGCAGCGCCTCGAACACGCCCGCCGGGTGCAGCGCCTCCGCCTCGACCGCCGCGCCGCCCTCCGGATGCACGACCACGGCGGTCGCGTCCGGGCGGAAGGCCCGTACGACCGCGCCCCCGTCGGGGCTCCGATGGGCGCCCAGCCAGGCGTGCGGCTCGCGGTGGTCGCGCGCGACGATGCGTGCAAGGTCCGATTCGACGGTGCTCATGTGGGCAGCGGGGCCTCCAGCAGCCGGGCGATGCCCGCGACGGGGATGCGCACCCAGTCGGGGCGGTTGTTGAGCTCGTAACGCAGCTCGTAGACGGCCTTCTCCAGCTCGAAGATCGACAGCAGCTTGTCCACGCCCGCCTGCCCGGCGGGCAGCAGCGCCGGGTCGACGGTCTCGAAGTAGCCCTCCAGGAACGCCGCGCGGGCGCGCTGCTCCCAGTCCTCGGGCGCCGCGACGCCGTGCAGCAGCTCGCTGGCGCTGGCGGCGTAGGCGAAGGACCGCAGCATCCCGGCGACGTCGCGCAGCGGCGAGCGCTTGCGCCGGCGCTCACGCAGCGGCCGGGCGGGCTCGCCCTCGAAGTCGAAGATCACCCAGCGCCCGTCGGCCCGCAGCGTCTGGCCCAGGTGGAAGTCCCCGTGGTGGCGGATGAGCCGCCCGCCCACGCCGACATGGGACATGAGCTGCAGGCGGTCGCGGATCTCCTCGCCGCGGCCGGCGATCGGCGCGAGGGACTCGTCGTCGGCGGGCAGGTCGAGGAACACGCGCTCGATCTCCTCGTCGATCGTCGCCGTCAACAGCGACAGCGTCTCGTCGCCCGGATCCTCCGGCGCGAAGTCGGGGTCGCTCGCCGAGGAGCCGAGCACGCGGTGCAGCTCCCCGGTCACGGCGCCGAGCTCGCGCAGCTCGGCGAACAGCTCGGGGTCGCCGCCGCCCTCCGACAGCCCCTCGACGACCAGTTGCCAGCCGTCCTGCGCGTCCGCGACGTACTCCTGCACGACCCCGAGCGTCGCGTCCATGAGCTCGCCCGAGTACTCGTACCAGCCCGCGAGCGCGGGGATGTTCGGGAAGCCCTGGGCGGTCAGGAACCGCAGCATCTCGAGCTCGGGGTTGTCGCCCGGCTCCAGCCGGCGGAACGCCTTGAGGATCAGCCGGTCGTCGAGGATCAGGGAGGAGTTGGACTGCTCGACCCCGATCGGGCGCACGTCCGGCGCGGCGCCGGTCGGCGGCGCGCCCTCGACCCAGTGGAAGGTCGTCGTGCCGCGCTCGCCCCGCACGGAGGCGCCGCGCTGCAGCAGCGCGGCGAGCTCCCCGACCAGCTCGGGCTCGTCGAGGGCGTCGTAGAGCGTCCACCCGTCGGCCGAGACGATCGCGCCCTCCTCGCCCTCGGGCGGCGTCCGCGTGGTGTCGTCCTCCCGGGTGGTGAGCAGGAGCTGGTACAGCTCGTGCGTGCCCGCGGAGAAGCGCGCTTCCACGAGCGCGAGCGTCAGGGCCGGCCGGCCCTCCCGCAGGTTCTGGACCTCGAGCAGGTTGACGCCGCTGAGCTCGCGCTGCTTGGACGCGAACCACCGCTGGTCCACCAGCCAGGCGGTGAGGTTGTTGGCGTCAATCTTCAGCATCGTCCTCCCGGAGGATGAACCAGTAGAACCCGCGCGGCGCGAGGGTCAGGAGGTAGGGCAGCTCGCCGATCCGGGGGAAGCGCGTCCGCCCGAACATCTCCTCCGGGTGTCGACCCTCCCATTCCCGCAGGTCGAGCTCAACGAACTGGGCGGACCGGGCGAGGTTGTGGACGCAGAGGACGACGTCGTCCTCGTAGCGGCGGACGTGGGCGAAGATCTTCGGGTTGGACGGCTCGAGCGGCTCGTAGGTGCCCATGCCGAAGACGGGGTGCTCCTTGCGCAGCGCGATGAAGCGCCGCATCCAGCGCAGCAGGGAGGTCGGCGTCCGCAGCGCCGCCTCGACGTTGACCGCCTGGTAGCCGTAGACCGGGTCCATCTGCGCCGGGGCGTAGAGCTGGGCGAAGTCAGCGCGCGAGAAGCCGCCGTTGCGGTCGCTCGACCACTGCATCGGGGTGCGCACGCCGTCGCGGTCGCCGAGGAACACGTTGTCGCCCATCGCGATCTCGTCGCCGTAGTACAGGACGGGCGAGCCCGGCAGCGAGAAGAGGATCGCGTGCATGAGCTCCATCTCGTCGCGGCCGTTGTCCAGCAGCGGCGCGAGGCGGCGGCGGATGCCCACGTTGAGCTTCATCCGCGGGTCCTTCGCGTACTCGGAGTACATGTAGTCGCGCTCCTCGTCGGTGACCATCTCGAGCGTCAGCTCGTCGTGGTTGCGCAGGAACAGCCCCCACTGGCAGGACTCGGGGATCCCGGGGGTGCGCTCGAGGATCTCGTAGATCGGCGTGGCCTCCTCGCGCCGCACCGCCATGAACATCCGCGGCATGACGGGGAAGTGGAAGGCCATGTGGCACTCGTCGCCGTCGCCGAAGTACTCCACCACGTCCTCGGGCCACTGGTTGGCCTCGGCGAGCAGCACGCGGTCGGGGTACTCGCGGTCGATCGTCGCCCGCACGTCCTTGAGGAACGCGTGGGTCTCCGGGAGGTTCTCGCAGTTGGTCCCCTCGCGCTCGAAGAGGTAGGGGACCGCGTCGAGGCGGAAGCCGTCCAGGCCCGCGTCGAGCCAGTGGCGCAGGTTGTCCACCATGGCCTCGCGCACGACGGGGTTGTCGAAGTTCAGGTCGGGCTGGTGGGAGAAGAAGCGGTGCCAGTAGTAGGCGCCCGCGACCGGGTCCCAGGTCCAGTTGGACGCCTCGGTGTCGGTGAAGATGATCCGCGCGTCGGAGTAGACGTCGTCGGAGTCCGACCACACGTACCAGTCGCGCTCGGGGGAGCCGGGCGGTGCGTGGCGGGCGCGCTGGAACCACGGGTGCTCCGAGGAGGTGTGGTTCATGACGAGGTCGGCGATGACCCGCATCCCGCGCTCGTGCGCCGCCTCGATCATCGCCGTGGCGTCGGCCATCGTCCCGTAGTCGGGGTGGACCGTCCGGTAGTCGGCGATGTCGTAGCCGCCGTCCTTCAGGGGCGAGTCGTACATCGGCAGCAGCCAGATGCAGTCGACGCCCAGCCACTGCAGGTAGTCGAGCTTCTCGGTGAGGCCCACGAAGTCGCCCGAGCCGTCGCCGTTGCCGTCGAAGAACCCGCGCAGGTGGATCTCGTAGAACACGGCGGTCTTGAACCACAGGGGCTCCTGCTCGAACCAGTGGCCCGCGTGTCCGGGGGGCGGTGGCGGCGTCATGCGAGCGTCAGCACGTGGGCGCCGCCGGGCTCCAGGCGGACGAAGTTGCGGCCCACCCGCCAGTCGAACGCGTCGCCCGTGAGCGCGTCGGCGACGTGGAAGGCCGGCGGCAGGCCGAGCTCGTAGGGGATCACGCAGACGCCCTCCTGCCAGTTGGCCGTGTCCACGTTGACGACGGTCAGCACGACGTCGGACGCGGCGCGCTTGGCGTAGGCGAGCAGCGCGTCGTTCTCCGCGGGCAGGAACCAGACGCCCTCCAGCCGCTGCAGCGCGGGGTGCTCGCGGCGCAGCAGGTTGAGCGCCTGGACCATTCCCAGCAGCGGACCGTCGAGCGCGCGCGAGCGGATCTCGTACTTCTCCGAGTCCAGGTACTCCTCGCTGCCCGGGCGCACGGGCTCGTTCTCATAGGACTCGAAGCCCGAGTAGATCCCGTAGCTCGGGCCGAGCGTCGCGGCGAGCACCAGCCGCGCGTGGAAGGCCGGCGGGCCGCCGTGCTGCAGGTACTCGGTGAGGATGTCCGGCGTGTTGACGAAGAAGTTCGGGCGCAGCACGTCCGCCATGCCCAGGAGCTCCTCGACGTACTCGCGCAGCTCCCAGGCCCCGTTCTTCCACGTGAAGTACGTGTAGGACTGCGAGAAGCCGGACTTGGCGAGCGCCCGCATCAACGGCAGCTTGGTGAAGGCCTCCGAGAGGAAGATGACGTCGGGGTGCTCGGCGCGGACGGCCCCGATCAGCCACTCCCAGAAGGCCAGCGGCTTGGTGTGCGGGTTGTCGACGCGGAAGACGCGTACGCCGCGCCCGACCCAGTGGCGGACGACCTCCAGCAGCGCGTCCCACAACTCGCGCCACGCCTCGGTGTCCCAGTTGACGTTGTAGATGTCCTGGTACTTCTTGGGCGGGTTCTCGGCGTACTTGAGCGTCCCGTCCGGGCGGTGGTTGAACCACTCCGGGTGCTCGGTGAGCCACGGGTGGTCGGCCGAGCACTGGATCGCGAAGTCCAGCGCGATCTCCATCCCGTGCTCGCGGGCGGTGGCGACGAGGTGGTCGAAGTCCTCCTCCGTGCCGAGGTCGGGGTGGATCGCGCAGTGCCCGCCCTCCCCGGCGTGGCCGATCGCCCACGGGCTGCCGGGGTCGTCGGGCCCGGCGCTCAGCGCGTTGTTGCGGCCCTTGCGGTTCTTGACCCCGATCGGGTGGATGGGCGGCAGGTAGAGGACGTCGAAGCCCAGCTCGGCCAGGGCGGGGACCTGCTCGGCGGTGCCGCGCAGGCCGCCCCACGAGCGCGGGAAGAGCTCATACCAGGACCCGAAGCGCGCGAGCGTGCGCTCGACGTCGACCTCGAGCGGCCGATCGGATCGCGCGCCCGTGGAGCGGTCGGGGTAGCGCTCGACCAGCGCGGCCAGCTCCGGGGACAGCAGGGCGTCGACCTCCGGCGGGGCGTCCGCGGCGAGCGCGGCCTCGATGCGGCGGCGGTCCTCGCCCTTGGCCCGCTCGGCCACCTGCCGAAGCAGCACGACGCCCTCGGAGAGCTCGCCGGACAGGTCCTCCTGCCCGGCTGCGACCTTGCGCTGGACCTCGCTGCGCCACGAGGCGAAGTCGTCCGTCCAGGCCTCCAGGACCCAGGCCCAGCGCCCGCAGCGGTCCACGGGGAAGGTGCCCGCCCAGCCGAAGCCGCCGCGCTCGTGGTCGGTCGGGTGCAGCGGCGCCTCCGACCAGCGGCGGTCGCCCGGCCCGCGGTAGCGCACGACCGCCCGCAGGACGTCGTGCCCGTCGCGGAAGATGTCGGCCGAGACGGCCACCTCGTCGCCCACGCACGCCTTGCTCGGGAAGCGCCCGCAGTCCACCAGGGGACGCGGCGACTCGATGCGGATGCGCGGGGGCGGTTGGCTCGTCGGGGGGGCGGGCACGCTGCTTGTCCTCCTAACCGTTCGACCCTCTTCCCAACCGTGGTGACGTGAAGCTCCCGAGAACAAGCGGCGTCCAGCTGCACCTGACCAGCCTGCCCGAAGGGCGGCTCGGCCCCGGCGCGAGGGCATGGATCGACTGGCTCGCCGAGGCCGGGCAGACCTGGTGGCAGATCCTGCCACTGGGACCCCCCGACCGCCATCGCTCCCCCTACAAGGCGCATTCCGCGTTCGCCGCGTGGAGCGGCTTCCTCGAGGACCCGGAGGCGCCGGTCGCCCCGGAGGAGGAGGACGCCTTCCGCGAGCGCCACGCCTACTGGGTGCAGGGGTGGGAGGCCTACGCCGGGGCCGGCGCGGTGGCCGCGCAGGTCCGCTTCGACCGCGAGTGGGCGGCCCTGCGGGCCTACGGCGCGCAGCGCGGCGTGCGGCTCATCGGCGACGTCCCGATCTACGTCGCGCCGGACGGCGCCGACCACCGGACCTGGCCCGGGCTGTTCCAGAGCGGCGCGGTCGCCGGCGCGCCGCCGGACGCCTTCACCGAGAAGGGCCAGCACTGGGGCAACCCGCTCTACGACTGGCCCGCGATGCGGCGCGACGGCTACCGCTGGTGGGTCGAGCGCCTGCGGCGGACCTTCGATCTCGTCGACCTCACCCGCATCGACCATTTCCGCGGCTTCGTGTCCTACTGGGCGGTGCCCGAGGACGCGCCGGACGCCTCCTACGGCTCGTGGCGGCGCGGACCCGGGCGCGCGGTCTTCTCCGCCGCCGAGGACGCGCTCGGCGAGCTGCAGGTCATCGCCGAGGACCTGGGGGTGATCACGCCGCCGGTCACCGCGCTGCGCAGGCAGCTCGGCTTCCCCGGCATGGTTGTCCTGCAGTTCGGGTTCGACCCGAATGACCCGCACGGCCCGCACCGCCCGGAGAACCACACGGCCGACAAGCTCGTGTACACCTCGACGCACGACACGGACACCGTCATGGGCTGGTGGGGCGACGCGTCCGAGGCCCAGCGCGAGGGCGCGATCGCCGCCGGCGTCGACCCCGAGGACCTGCCGTGGTCGTTCCTGGAGCTCGCGTGGTCGTCCGTGTCGCCCGTCGCGATGACCGCCGCGCAGGACGTCCTGGGGCTCGGATCGGAGGGGCGCATGAACCTCCCGGGCCGCGCCGGCGGGTCGTGGCGGTGGCGCCTGCAGGAGGGTCAGCTGACGCGCGAGCACGCCCGGCGCCTGCGCGAGATCACGGCGGACGCCGGGCGGCTGCCCGGCTGACCGGGCGGGTGGGCGTCGGTCAGGCCCGCGTGCTGACGAAGCTCGTCAGGGCGGCGGTCGTGTCGTCGGGCAGCTGCTCGAAGCGCAGCGCGTAGGTGCCCCAGCCGTCCTCGCGCAGGACCCGGACCTCGCCGTGCACGTGCAGCGCGCGGGGGAGGTCGAGGTCGAGGTCGAAGCCGAGCACCTCGTCGACGCGGAGCGGGCGCTCGCAGCGGACGCGCGCCCCGGCCTCGCCGAGGTCCACCGTCCGGGCGGCGATGGCGCCGCCGCGCACGCGCGACAGGGTCACCGTGCACTCGAGCCGCGCCCGCGCGGACGCGCGGCGGCCGGGGGGAGGGTCGGCCATGCGTGGGGGGTAGCACCCCGCGCGCGGCGGGGTGGCCGCGGCGCGGGATTGCGCAGCTTCGGTGCCGGAACTACGCGGGGCGCGGGGGCCGGGCAGCGGCGGAGGTCCCGGCGGCCGCTGCCGCCTCCAGCCCTCGCCGCCGGCGCGCCGCGGCCCGCATCAGCGCCGTCAGGCGGCCGTCCATCGCGCGCCGCTCCCGCGCCGCGCGCCGGTCGCCGGGGGTCGCGCGCCGGCGAGGGGTGGGATCGGGAGCGGAGGTCATGCGAGAACGATCGGCGATCGAGTTCAACGCGACCTCAAGCGTCCGTTGGGAGCGTGCGAGCACCAGCTGGGAGCATGCGCGGACCGCGGGCGGCGTAGGGTCCGTCCCATGAGCGACGACGACGGCCTCGACCGGCTCTCCTCGGCCGAGCTCCATGACCTGGCGGTCAGCCGCGCGCGCCGCCACCTCGACGTGCCCTTCTTCTGGCGGCTGGTGAAGGTGCTGCCGGCGGCCGAGGCGGCGGTGGGGCAGATCGACGAGGCCGAGGCCGACGTGCAGCGTCTCAGCGCGCACCTCGACGACCTCACCGACTCCGGGCGCGGCGAGGTCGCCGACCAGCTGCGCCCGTTCTACCTGGACTACCTGCGGCGCCACGGCGTGCAGGCGCCCTGACGGGCGGCGGCGGCCGCGTTGACGCTGCCGTGACGCTGCGATGACGGTCGGGCACGAGAGTCCCCCGCGACCAACACACGAGGGAGGGGACCCCATGGCCTCGCAGGAGACGACACGGTCGGCGCAGGCGCAGGAGAACAAGCGGGCGGCCCAGGACGGCTACGCGGCGTTCAGCGCCGGGGACGCCGAGGGCGCCATGCGCAACATCGACGACGCGATCGAGTGGACGGTGCGCGGGGACAACGCGCTGACCGGCACCCACCGTGGCAAGGAGGCGGTCGGTCAGCTGTGGCAGCGGTTCATGGAGGGCGGCTTCACCACGGAGCCGCACGACTTCATCGCGGAGGGCGACAAGGTCGTCGTGCTGGTCACGGCCCGCCTCGGCGGGGATGTCGTGGAGGCAGCCGACGTCCTCACCTACAACCGGTCGGGCAAGCTCATCGCGTTCGACACGCTGGGCGACGAGACGGTGCCCAACCGGGTGTTCGAGAAGTAGCTTCCCGACCACGGGGAGGCGGCGGGCGGGAGGCGACCCGCCCGCCCCGCCGCGTACCCTTGGCCGTCCATGGCCCAGATCGCCCCCGGCGACATCGTGCTCGCCCGTGAGTCGGCGGGCCAGTTCCACGCGGTCGTGCGCGGCGTGCGGCTGGGACGGCTCACCGTCGAGCGCTGGGACGGCCGTCCGTCCCGGCCCGTCGCGTTGCGCGACGTGCTGCAGGTGTTCAAGCCCGCGGGGCGCCCGGAGGCCGGGGCGACGGTGGAGCGGCTGCGGCCGACGGCGCAGATGCGCCTCGACCTGCGCGCGGACGGTCCGTGAGCGACGCCGCGCCGTGCCGGCTCGGGCTCGTCGCGCTCGGCGACTCGATCACCTACGGCGAGGGCGGCATCGTCCTGGGCGTGGACGGGCGCTCGTGGGCGCTGTGGCTGGCCATGGCGCTCGAGCTGCCGTACACGAACCTCGCGGTCGCCGGGGTGGGCGCCGACCACGTCGTCGCGGCGCAGCTGCCGCGCGTGCGGGCCGACTACGACGTCGCCTGCGTCCACATCGGGGTCAACGACGTCCGCGGTCCGGGCTGGGACCCGGCGACCTACGAGCGCCACCTCCGGCACACGCTCGCCGGGCTGTGCGAGCGCGCGGCGCGGACGCTCGTCTGCACCGTGCCCGTCGACCTCGGCCGCCCGCCGGCCGGGCGGAAGGTCACCGCGCTGAACGCGATCATCCGGTCCGCCGCGGCTGACCACGGCGCCGTCGTCTGCGCGCTCGACGACCTCGCGGGCTGGAAGCTCGTGCTCCCCGACGCCGTGCACCCCACGGCGCTGGGGCAGCTGGAGATCGCTGACCGGGCGGCGCGCGCGCTCGGCGCGGCGCGTGCGCCCTCCGCGCTCGTCGAGGTCGACCGCAGCCGCCGCGGCACGCTGCGCTTCGCGCGGGGCTGGGCCGGCGACCTGCGCCGCGACGTCATCCGCCGCGGGGTCGAGCGCCTGAGGACCGAGCGGTGAGGGTCGGGCGCCGTCCCGTCCGGCCGTGGCGAGTCTGGCGCGCGCGCGCCCGCGGGAGCCTGCTGATCGGCGACGGGGCCCGGCTCGGGCGTCCGGCCCAGCTCGACCTGGCCGACGGCGCCTCGCTGACCCTCGCGCCCGGCGCGGTGGTCGAGCCGGGCCTGCGGGTGTCGGTGGGGCCTGGCGCCCGCGTGGACATCGGGCCCGGTGCGATCCTCGCGGAGGGCTGCCGGCTGGTGGCCCACGCCGGCATCGAGGTCGGCGAGGCGGCGCGGCTGGACGCCGAGGTCAGCATCGTCGACCTGGCGCAGGAGCACGGCGACCCGGAGGTCCCGGTGCGGCTGCAGGGCGCCCGCGCGGCGCCGGTCCGGATCGGCCCCGGCGCCCACCTGGGCCGCGCGGCCGGCGTGGAGGCCGGCGTGACCGTCGGCCGCGATGCCGACGTCGCCCCGCACAGCGTGGTGGACCGCGACGTGCCCGCGGGCGCCCGGGTCCTGGGCGTGCCGGCGCGCGAGGCGAGCCCAGGCTAGGCCGCCAGCTCCCGGCCCGCCGGGTGCTCCTGCTCCGCGGCCCCGGCACGCTCGAGCGCGAGCGCCAGGAACGCCTTTGCCGCCGGCGGCTGCCGGCGCGCGGCGCGCCAGACCAGCGCCACCGGCCACGTCAGCGGCTCGGGGCCGATCGGGCGGAAGTCGATCGGCGGCCCGCTCTCCTCGGCGACCGAGCGCGGGAGGACCGCGACACCGAGCCCCTTGGAGGCCAGCGCGCGGACGGCGGCCATCTCCGTGCAGACGAAGGCGTTGCGGGGCGCCAGCGCGCGCCGCTCCAGCTCGCCCTCCAGGCGCCGCCGCAGCGCGGAGTTGTCGCGGTAGGCGATGAGGTCCTCGCCCGTGAGGGCGTCGAGCGTCACGTGGGGGCGCTGCAGCAGCGGCGTCCCGACCGCGCCCGCGACCACGAACTCCTCCTGGAAGAGCAGCGTGGCGGCGAACTCGTCGCCGAGGCGGTCCGGGTCTGTCGCGGTGTAGATCAGGTCCAGGGCGTCCTCGCGCAGCAGCGCGAGCAGCGCGTCGGCGGTGTCCTCGATCATGTGGATCGCCACGCCCGGGTAGCTGGCGCGGAAGGCGGCCAGGACCTCCGGGATGTCGTACGGCCCCGTCGGGTACATGCCGCCGATCGCCACGCGGCCCGTGAGCAGGCCGGTGAGCTCCTCCAGCTCGGAGTGCAGGTGGTCCACCTCGGCCAGCACCCGATGGGCGTGCTCGACGAGCAGGCGGCCCTCCGGGGTGACCTCGACCGAGCGGCTGGAGCGGCGGAAGACCTCGACGCCGAGCTCGGTCTCCAGGCGGCGGATCTGCTGGGAGATCGCCGACTGGGCCAGGTGCAGCTCCTCGGCGGCGCGCGTGAAGGAGCGGTGGTGGGCGACGGCGGCGATCGTGCGGAGGTGGCGGAGCTCCATGGCCTCCATGCTCCGGCCGCCGCAGCGAGAAGTCAAAGACGGGTTGGAGACCGCATCGATCAGCTGGGCTGATCGATCGGTGGCTTGACCGCCCGGACGTGCAGGAACCGCGGGCGCCCCCGGTGGCGCGCCGCGCCCGGGTGCGCGGCGACGTGGGCGTCGTCCGGGACGGGCTCACGCACGGCCTCCACGAGCAGCCCCGCCCGCTCGAGCGCCCCGAGCAGGTCGCCCAGCGGACGGTGCGCGTCGTGGAAGACCATCCGCACGCCGCCGCGCTCGCGGGTCTCGGCGTAGTGGTGCTCGTCGAAGTACCCCGCCCCGGGGCCGAGCAGCTCGCGGGCCTCCTCGAAGGAGCTGAACGGGTGCACGGTGGCCAGGCACAGCCGGCCGCCCGGCCGCAGGACGCGCGCGACCTCGGCGACGGCCTTGTCGAGGTCGTCGAAGTTCAGCAGCGTCATCGACGCCACCGCGAGATCCGCCGCGCCGTCGGGCACCGGCATGTCGGCGGCGTCGGCCACGCGGACCTCCACGGGCGGATCGGCGGCACGGGCGGCCGCGGCCAGCGTGGGGGAGCCCTCGATGCCCAGGACCCGGTGCCCGCGCCTCGACAGCTCCCGGGCGACGCGGCCCTCGCCGCAGCCCACGTCGATCGTGAGCGTCCCCGGCGGCGGCAGGAGCTCGAGCAGCGCCGGGAGGACCAGGCGCCAGAAGTAGTGGTCGTGGTCGGGCGTCCGCGCCCAGCGGATCCACGCCTGGGCCTCGGCCTCCCAGGCCGCCCGCATGCCCCCCTGCACGGCCACCTCAGCGGGGCTGGACGATCCCGACGACGGCGTGCTCGAGGCTGCCGTGCCCGTTGGTCGCGGCGACCTCCTCCGACGGCGGGCCGGGGACGGCCTCCTCCGGCGGGTTCAGGCGTCGCTCCAGCTCGCCGAGGAGGGTCCCGAACAGCAGGTGGCGCCAGGTGGCCTGCGCCAGGGCGCGGCGGCTGCCCCGCAGCGGCGGGAACTCGGCCGCGCGCGGGTGCACGCGCGGGAGCACGGCGGTCAGCGGCCAGCTCGCGGCGTGCTCGGCCAGGCCGGCGAGGGGCCCCCGCGCCGCGGGCGGGACGGGGAGCCGGGGCGCCAGCGCGGCGTAGGCCGCTCCGAACGCGGCGCCGTTGGCGGCGTGGAGCGCCCACCCGACCGGCACGGCGGCGCGGCCGCCGGTGACCGCCTTGCCGAGGAGCGCGCAGTCGTCGTAGCGGACGCCGAACAGTCGCTGGTCCAGGGGCTGCTGCAGCGCCCAGACGGTGGCCGCCACGGCACCCGCGAAGGCGCCGCGTGCGATGCGTGCTCGGGGCTCGGGCATGCGGTCACTGTAACCAGCGACCTGAAAGGCGGGTATCCCAGGCGATGGAACGCGACGCCTACCTGGACCGCGCCCGCAACCGCGGCGTGAACCCGCTTGTGTACTGGCTCGCGCGAGCCGTCCTCCAGCCCTTCTTCCACGTGTGGTTCCGGATGAGCCGCATCGGCCGGGAGCACATCCCCGCCGAAGGCCCGGTGATCATCGCCGCCAACCACCGGTCGTTCCTGGACCCCTTCGTCATCGGGATGATGGCGCGCCGGCCGCTGTACTACGTCGCCAAGCGCGAGCTGTTCGCCAAGCCATTCGTGGCCTGGCTGCTGAACTCGCTCGGCGCGTTCCCGATCAACCGGGGTGCGGGTGACGAGGACGCCATGGGCACCGCCCGGGCGATCCTCGAGCGCGGCGACGTCGTCATCATCTTCCCCGAGGGCACCCGCACCCGGCCCGGCCCGCTCGGCTCCCCGAGGCGCGGCGTCGGGCGCCTCGCGCTCGCGACGGGCGCCCCGGTCGTGCCCGTGGCGGTCATGGGCACCGAGGCGGTCCGCCGCGGCTGGCGCATCCGCCCGCACAAGGTCTCGATCCGCGCCGGGCGCGCGCTCACCTTCCCGAAGGTCGCCGAGCCGAGCCCCGCGCTGGCCGCGGCCGTCACCGAGCGCATCTGGCCGTGCGTCGCCCTGCAGTGGGAGTGGCTCGGCGGGCTCGTGCCGCTGCGCCGCGCCGCCGTCATCGGCGCCGGCTCGTGGGGCACCAGCGTCGCCGTCGCCCTCGAGCGCGCCGGCCTGGAGGTGCAGCTCGGCTGCCGCACCGCCGACCAGGCGGTCGCGATCGCCGCGCACGGCCCCGTCAACGTGCCCTACCTGCCCGGCGTGGCCCTCGGCGAGCGCATCGACGTGCGCGCGGCCGACGACCTCGAGCTCTCCCGGGCCGACCTGGTCGTCCTCGCCGTCCCGAGCCGCGCGCTGCCCGCCGCCGTCGCCGCGCACGGGGCGCGCATCCCGTCCCGCGCCGGCGTGCTCGTGCTGGCCAAGGGCCTCGTCGCCCCCGCCGGGCTGACCCCGGCGACCTACGTGGACGAGCGCACCGTCGCCCGCGCCGTGGCCGTGCTCGGCGGCCCCGGCCACGCCTCCGATGCCCTCGACCACGGCGCGTCGCTCATCACGGCCTGCCGCGACGAGGGCTTCGCCGGGCAGCTGGCGGACGTCCTCGGCCGCGCCGGCCTCGACGTGATCTGCACCCGGGACGTCGTCGGCGTCGAGCTCGCGGGCGCGGCGAAGAACGCCGCCGTCCTCGCCGCCGCGGCCGCCGCTCCGGCCGGCCCGAACGCGGCGGGCGCCGCCGCCGGCAAGGTCTTCGCCGAGGTCGATGCGTGGTCGCGCCGGCGCGGTGGGCGGCCGGAGACGTTCGCCGGCCTGGCCGGCGCGGGCGACCTCGTGGCCACCGTCGTCGCCGCCGGCAGCCGCAACCGCCGCGCCGGGGAGATGCTCGGCCTGGGCGTGCCCACGCAGGAGATCGCCCCCCGGCTGGGGCAGGCCGCCGAGGCGCTGGACGCGCTGCCGCTGCTGGCCCGCGCGCTGCGCGAGGACGGCCTGGCGGCGCCGACGGTGGAGGGCCTCGCCGCCGTCGTCGAAGGCCGCGACGACGCGGCCAGCTGGGCGCAGGCCGTCACCGCCCCGCGACCGCGCCCCGCGAAGGCCAAGCGGGCGGCATGAGCGACTCGGGATAGGCTGAGTGTGTGGACAAGGCACAGCTCGACGAGCAGTTCTCCGAGCTCTACCGGGCCCA
Source organism: Solirubrobacteraceae bacterium (assembly GCA_034664785.1). GTDB lineage: Bacteria > Actinomycetota > Thermoleophilia > Solirubrobacterales > Solirubrobacteraceae > Paraconexibacter. The sequence goes on along the minus strand of JAXDGY010000118.1, from coordinate 4,008 downwards.
CCTGAAGGACGTCTACTCCTATGCGTACTACCGGGTGGGCAACCACCACGACGCGGAGGATCTGACCGAGCAGACCTTCCTGCAGGCCTACCGGCACTTCGAGCGGGCGATCGCCGAGAGCGACGGGCGCCCGCTGCGGCCGTGGCTGATCCGGATCGCGCACAACCTCGCGGCGAACCTGTATCGCGACCGCTCGCGCAAGCCGCAGACGCCGATCGACGACACGACCTCGCTGCGGACGGCGCACACGACGGAGGACCTCGTGGAGGGGCGCGACGAGCTGGCGCGCATCCTGGAGGGGGTCAAGGAGCTGCCGGACGACCGCCGCGAGGCGCTGATCATGCGCTTCGCGCTCGGCATGGACAACCGCGAGATCGCCCGGGCGATGGGGCGCACCGACGGCGCGACCAAGGTGCTCATCCATCGCGCGATCAAGCAGCTGGAGGGGATCGTCCGGACCCCCGAGAAGGCGCATTGACGTGACCGACAGCGTCCACACCCCCGACCTGCCCGACTTCGAGGGCCTCCTGCGCCAGGCGCTCTCGCCCGTCGATCCGCCCGAGGATCTCGCCATCCGGCTCGAGATGACCCTCACGACGCTCACCGACCTCGCGGCCGACGAGCTCGACGCGTGGGAGATCGGCGCGATGCGCGATCCGCGCAACTGGACGAGCATCGCCCGGCCTGTCGCCGCCGTCGCGATCGGCGGCGCCGCGGGCGCCGCGCTCGTGGTCCTGCGGGTCCGCGCCGGCCGCAAGCACCGCCGCGCCGGCGCCTCCGGCACGCTCGACTACGCCGAGCAGACCGTGAAGGCCGTGGCCGACGAGGCGCGGAAGCTGCTGGACCGGTGATCCGCTCGCGCGCCGCGCGCGAAGGAGTCTGCGATGTCCGCCTCCTTGCACGAGCTCGCCGACGAGGACCTCATGCAGCTCGTGCGCAAGGGCCGCCCGGACGCGTTCGAGTGCGTCTACGAGCGCCACAGCTCCGCCGCGTTCTCGCTCGCCTACCGCATGACCCAGAACCGCAATCAGGCCGAGGACGTCGTCCAGGACGCGTTCCTGAGCCTCTGGCGCTCCAACGCCCGCTATGACCGCAACCGCGGGTCCGTGCGCACCTGGGTCCTCGGGATCGTCCACAACCGCGCGATCGACTCGCTGCGCCGCTCGGTCGTGCACGACCGGCGCCGGGCCAGCGACGAGGGCCTCGAGGAGCGCTTCGCCGCGCCGGAGCGCACCGACGCGGAGGTCGCCCGTCGCGACGAGGCGCGCGAGGTCCGGGCGGCGATCAGGACGCTGCCGACCGAGCAGTCGCGCGTGATCGAGCTCGCGTACTTCGGCGGCTTCACCCACTCGGAGATCGCCACGATGCTCGAGACGCCGATCGGGACCGTGAAGGGCCGCATGCGCCTCGGCCTCGGGAAGATGCGCGACCAGCTCGGCGGCCTCGCCGCGGAGGCCACGTGATGAGCTCGCCCTGCCGCCACGGCGAGGATGCGGGCGCCTACGTCCTCAACGCGCTGGAGGACGACGAGGCCAGGGCCTACGCCGCCCACCTGGAGACCTGCGCGCCGTGCCGCGAGGAGGTCGCCGCGCTGCAGGTCGTCGTCGACACGCTGCCCGCCGGCGCGCCCCGGCTCTCGGCCCCGCCGGAGCTGAAGCGCCGCATCATGGCCGTCGTCGAGGCCGAGGCCGAGCTGCTGCGCGCCAGCGGTCCCGAGGCCGACCGCGTGCCCGCGCCCGTCGCGGCGAAGCGCGGCCGGCTCGGCCGGCTGTCCGGGCGCCCGGGCCGCGCGCTGGCCCTCGCCTGCACCATCCTCGTCGTCGGCGGCGTCGCGGGCGTCGCCATCGAGCACGGCCGCGACGGCGGTCCTTCGACGCGCACCGTCCAGGCGGCCGTGACCGGGCAGGGGCGCGCCGCGCTGGAGCTCACCGGCTCGCGGGCCGCGCTGAAGGTCGACGGCGTCCCGAGCCTTCCCGAGGGGCGCGTCTACCAGGTGTGGTTCGTCAAGCCGGGCCGCAGCACGCCCGAGCCGACCCACACGCTGTTCAACGTGCGCCGCGACGGGCGCGCCACCGTCGCCATCGAGGAGTCGGTGAAGGGCGTGAAGCAGGTGCTCGTGACGGCGGAGCCCGACGGCGGCAGCCGGCAGCCCACCTCGGCGCCCGTCATCAGCGCCACAGCGGCCTGAAAACCTGAGCGTGCGCCGCGCCCCACGGCCCGCTGCTACCGTCGAGCGCCGATGGCCACCGCCGCACCGACGCAGACCTGCTACCGGCACCCCAACCGCGAGACGGGCGTGTCGTGCTCGAACTGCGGGCGGCCGATCTGCCCCGACTGCATGACGCCGACCCCGGTGGGCATGCGCTGCCCGGAGTGCTCGCGCGACCGCACCGCGGTCCGCTCGGTCCGGTCGATCGGCGGCGGCGAGGCGACCGTGACGAAGGTGCTGATCGCGATCAACGTGATCGCGTTCGTCGCGGAGCTGGGGACGAACAACTCGCCCAACGGCGCCTTCGAGCGCGGCGCGCTCTTCGGGCCGCTCGTCGCCGACGGGGAGTGGTGGCGCCTGGTCACGGGCGGCTTCCTGCACGCCCAGGGCGGCTACGGCTTCATCCACATCGGCTTCAACATGTACCTGCTGTGGATCCTCGGGCAGATGCTCGAGCCGGCCGTCGGGCGGCTGCGCTTCCTCGGGATCTACGCCGTGGGCCTGCTCGCGGGCAGCGCGGGCGCGATCGCGGTCAGCCCGAACGCCGTGACCGTCGGCGCGTCGGGTGCCGTCTTCGGGCTCATGGGAGCGACGTTCTTCGAGATGCGCGCCCGGGGGATCGACCCGTTCCAGTCGGGCATCGGCGGGCTGATCCTGATCAACCTCGTCTTCTCCTTCGCCTTCTCGGGGATCTCGATCGGCGGCCACATCGGCGGGCTGATCGGCGGCTCCCTCGCCGCGCTCGCGCTGCAGGCGGCCGACCGCATGCGACGCCCGGAGCTCGGCTACGTCGCGCTGGCCGGCCTCGTCGCCGTGGCGGCGGTCGCGGGGGTCATGCTCGCCGACCAGGGCGGGTTCAGCTCCGCCTAGGAGCACCCTCCGAACAGGTCGTCCAGGCGGGTGATGGACGGTGCTCGCGGAGGCCTGGTGTCTCCCGCCCGCCGCGCCGGGCGACGGCGGGTGCCCGAGCTTGCCGAGGCCCGGACGTCATCCGCCCGACCCGGAACCATCAGGTAGGCTCGCCGCGTGTTCACGGACACCGGACCGCGAGGTTGAACGTGCCGAGCTCGCGGTTGGCGGTCGATCACGATCTGGTGATCGGCTGCAGCGTGGAACGGTACGACCTGTGCTGCGGACCGTGGCGGGCATGTGGCGGCGGGGCGTGTCGGTCCTGGCGCTGGCCGGCAGGCCGATCGCGGCCTCCGGTGGCGATGCGGAGGGCCGCCGTCGGTCACTGGAGTCGCCGGTGATCAAGCCGCGGCGGCGATTCCTCGTGCCGCCGCTCACCGTGACGACAGCGGTGCTCGGGCTCGAAGTCGCCTATGGCACCCCGGTCGGGGATGCGCTGCTCGCGGCCGTCTACGAGCTCGGATTCGTCATCCTCCCGGGCTGGCTCGCCTACCGAGCACTCTCTCGTCAGCCGGGCGGGGCGCTCCGTCAGTTCGCGATGGGGTGGGCTCTCGGCTATGTGCTGGAGATCCTGGCGTTCATGGTCACCGCCGCGCTGGGGGTGCGGTGGCTCTTCGCCGTCTACCCGATCGTCGTCGGTGGGCTGGCGGGCGTCGCGCTGATGACGCGGGGAGCCACGATGCGAACGCGCACGGACGCTCCGCTGACCGCCCGACTTGCGTGGGTTATCGCGACGGTCTGTCTGGTCGCCGTCGCCTACGTCGCGCTGTCGTACTTCCCCGTGACGCCGCTCCCGGGGACCCGCACGTTCAACTACTTCCCGGACTACCCGGACTGGATCGCGCTCGCCGCAGACGCGAAGCATCATTGGCCGATCCAGGATCCGAGCG
>JAXDGY010000117.1:0-25350 GCA_034664785.1 Solirubrobacteraceae bacterium | reverse complement strand
GGCCGTCGGCGCGGCGGCCGTCGCCGGGACGCTCCTCGCCCTCGCGCTCACCGCCTTCGGGATGACGCTCAGCGCGTTCGCGCGATCGAGCCGGGTCGCGCTCTCCGCGAGCCTCTTCACGCTTCTGGCGCTGTTCGCGCCGACCCAGCTTCCCACCGGCGCGCAGCGGGGCTGGGCCGGCGAGCTGCTGCAGCGCGTCAATCCGGTGACGGCCGCCGAGCACTGGATCGGCACCGTGCTCGTCGACCGCCACGGCTGGACCCGCGACGCCGACTGGCTGCTCTCGCCGCTGCTGGCCGCCGCAGCCCTGACGGCCGTCGCGGTGCTCGTGCTGCCGCGGGCGCTGACGCTGCGCGGGGGCCCGGGATGAGCCTGCGGCGGGCACGCGCCGCCGGGCTCGCGTGCGCGCTGAGCGCCGCTCTGGCCGCGCCGCCCACGGGCGCCGCGGCCGACGCCGCCGAGCCGGCCACCGTCCGGGTGAGCCTCGACCGCGCCGGCGTGGCGACCCGGATCGGCGAGAGCTTCCGCTTCGCGGCGACGGTCACGAACATGGGCGCGGCGTCCACCCCCGGGCTCGTCGCCCACCTGGACGTCGTGAGCCTGGACCCGGAGGTCGTCGTCGACCCGGAGGACTGGTCGTCGGAGCGCACGCGGTACCTCGCGCCGCTGCCGCCCGGGCGGCGGGCGCGGATCGCCTGGGACGTCAAGGCCGTCGACGGCGGGCGCTTCACCGCCTACGTCGCCGTGCTGGGCCCCCATGGCCTCGCCGCCGGTCCAGGACTCGACGTCCGCGTCGCGCGGCACCGGACCCTCGACCCCGGCGGCGTCGTCCCGCTGGCGGTCGGGGTTCCGGGTCTGCTGGGCGTCCTGCTGCTCGGCCTGCGCCGGAGGCGGCGCGCCTGACGGCGGGCGAGTGAGGGGAGCACCCGCCCGCCGCGCTCTCAGCGCACCGGCTTGACCTGGCTGATCAGGGCCTGGTTGCGCTGGCGGAACTGCGCCTCGTACTGCGGCCGGACCTTCGATTCCACCGGCGTGATGTGCTTCTGCTCGCAGTCGAGGTCGGCCCGCGCCGTGGCCACCTCGTCACGCTGCAGCGCGGCGAGCGCCGCGTGGTCGTAGGGCGGTGGCGTCTGGCCGTTGCCGGGCCCGGTGGCGAACGGGCCGGGCAGCGGCCCGACGATCTTCTCCGTGCGCCTGGTGAGATCGCCGTCGATCTCGTCCGGGTCCGCGTACCGATAGCCGGCGTCCGCCATGCACCCGCTCCAGAGCTCCACCGCCCGGACCATCCGCTGGTCCTCCAGGATGCGCTCGTCGAGCTGGTCGAGCTTGTTCTGGAGCTGGGTGAGCACCTGCGCTCCGCCGAACACGGCGCTCGTCGCCCGGCGCGTGCAGCCGCCGAGCTTCGTGAAGTCGCCGCTGTCCACCGCGGCCTGGAAGGTCGCGCCGGGGTCGTCGCCCCAGAGGACCCGGTCGTAGGCCCGGCGGTCGGCCGCGCCGAGACTGGCCCGGATCCGCTGGTTGGGGTCGGCCGTGGCGCCCCCGCGGCCCCACAGGGTGCTGATGCCGTAGCCGAACTGCCTGAGGAAGTCCTCGTCGCTGAGGCGGGCGGCGCCCGTCACCGCCGCCCGCTGCGCGAACGGGTCGACGGGCACGTAGTCGAACCCCTGGGCCTTCATGCAGTCGCGGATGCGGCCCTCGACGCGGCTCTGGCGCGCCGTGATCCCGCTCTGGTCGAAGCCGAGCTGGTCCTCGACGTTGCCGCCCGCGGCCCCGGAGGAGGACGTGCTCGTCCCCGCCGTGCTCGTGTCGCTGCCGCACCCGGCGAGGCCGAGCGCCGCGCAGACGGCGAGGAGGGCCAGCGGTGCGACCGCGCTGCGGCACGCTCGCGCCCGACGCTCACGGCCGGCGTGCTCGGGCGGTCTGCTGACGTGCATGCGTGCTGCCTCCTTGTCGGGATCGGGCGGGATCAGGTGCCGGAGCGCAGGGCCTCCACCGGTTCGAGCCAGGCGGCGCGCAACGACGGGTAGGTGCCGGACAGCAGGCCGATCAGCGCGCCGAGCAGCGGCGCGCCGAGCGGGACCCAGGGGTCGAGGACCGGCGTCCAGGTGCGACCGGCCGAGACGCCGACGATCACGAGGGTCCCGAGGCTGGCGCCGACGATGCCCCCGGCGAGGCCCATCGCCGCGCTCTCGAGCAGGAACTGGGCCGCGATGTGGCGGCGGGCCGCGCCGAGCGCGCGACGCAGGCCGATCTCCCCGACGCGCTCGAGGACGGACACGAGCGTCACGTTCGCGATCCCGATCGCGCCGACCAGCAGCGACACGCCGCCCAGCAGGAGGAAGAGGGCGTTGAGGTCGTTGCGGACCTCGCCGCGCAGGGCGCGGGGGTCGGGGGGCGCGGCCACCTTGACCAGGCCCGGATCGCCGGGGCTCAGCGCCACGGGGGCCTGGCGGACGATGAGGTCGACGGCGCCGATCCGGGTCTCCACCTGGGCCAGCGCCGGCGCCCGCAGCCCGAACTCGCGGCGCGCCGTCCCCTCGGGCATGATCACGGAGCCGAGCAGCGAGGTCTGGCGGCGCACCGCGGACAGCAGCCCGATCACGGCGTAGAGCCGGTCGCCGACGAACACCGCCGGCTGCTGGTCGACCCTGGTGATGCGCAGGCGGCGCGCGGCGTTGGGTCCCAGCACGACCACGCGGTCGCCGCGCCGCGAGTGCCCGGCGTCGAACAGCCGCCCGGACGCCAGCTCGGCGTGGACGGCCTGGAAGACGCCGGGGGAGGCCGCCTTCATCGGCAGCTGCACCGCCCCGGCCGCCAGCGGGTCGTTGATCGGCACCGACCGCACCAGCGCGCCCCGCACGTCGACGTCGGCCAGCGTCCCCGCGGCCGCGACACCGTTGAGGCGCCGCAGGCGCTGCTCGGCGTCCCACGGCAGCACCACGGCGCCGGCGCCGCCGGCGCGGGCGGAAGGACTGACGACGACGTCCGTGGCGGCGAGCTCGTCGAAGCGCCCGACGATCTGGCTGCCCGCCGTCTTGGAGAGGCCGAGCGTCGCCACCAGCGCGCCGATCCCGATGACCGTCCCGAGCACGGTCAGCGCCACGCGCGCGGGGCGGGCCACGAGGCCGGCGAGCGTCTCGTCGACGAGGTCGCGCGGCCGCATCCGCGGCCCGCCGAGGCCGTTGGCGGGCGGGCGCTCCGGGCGTCGCCGCCGCCTCACGCTGCGTCCTCCGTGAGGCGCCCGTCGATGATGTGCACCCGCCGCTGCGCGTGCTGGGCGACCTCGTCCTCGTGGGTGACGGTGATGACCGTGAGGCCCGCGACGCCGAGCTCGTCGAACAGTGCGAGGACCGACCGGGTGTTGACCGAGTCGAGGTTGCCCGTCGGCTCGTCGCAGAGCATGATCGTGGGGTCGCCGAGCAGCGCGCGGGCGATCGCGACGCGCTGCTGCTCGCCGCCGGACAGCCGCGTGGGCAGGAACGACGCGCGGTGGGTCATGCCGACGTGCTCGAGCGCGTCGAGGGCGCGGCCCGCGCGGCCGTCGCGCGGCGTGCCGCGGTAGATCTCGGCGAGCATCACGTTCTCGATCACCGAGCGGTGGGCGAGCAGGTTGAAGGTCTGGAAGACGAAGCCGATGCGCTGGGCGCGCAGGACGGCGCGCTCGCCGTCGGTGAGGGAGCCGACGTCGATCCCGTCCAGGAGATAGGTGCCGCTGGTCTGGCGGTCGAGGCAGCCCAGGAGGTTCAGGAGCGTCGACTTCCCCGATCCCGAGGGGCCGACGATCGCCAGCGAGGTCCCGCGCTCGAGCGCCAGGTCGACGCCGCGGAGCGCCACGACGGGAGGCTCGCTGCCGAAGACGCGCCCGATGGCCTGCAGCGCCACCGCAAGCGAGCCGTCCGCCGCGGCCACCGCGTCGCCGGGCGCGCGCCCGTCCGCCCGGAGGCCCGCCTCGGGATGGGGCGTGAGGTGCCTCACGGCCCCGAACCGCGCTGCGCGGAGCCGCGGCGTCGAGGGTCACGGGACCCGACGACCACCAGGTCCCCGGCGCGCAGCCGCACGCGGCCCGCCGGGCGGACCTCGACGAGGCCGTCGGCGGCGAGGCCCGGCGCGACGGTCACCAGGACCGTGCGTCCGCGGCGGCGCACCTGCAGCCGCGCCTCCCCGTCGCCGCCCAGCGACAGCGCGCTCGCGGGGACCGCGAGGACCCGCCCGCGCGTGCTCTTGACGGCGATCGTCAACTTGACGGACGCGCCCACGAGCGAGACGGGCCCGGTTGCGGGGGTCACCTGGAAGGAGAAGCGGGAGGGGTCGACGCGGTTGGTGCCCGGCGTGTCGGCGACGCGGCTGACCCTCCCGCGCAGCCTGATCCCGAGCTCCTGCTCCTCGATGCGCACCGGGTTGCCCGGCCGCACGAGCTGCGCGTCGCTGGCGGCCAGCGACGAGTCGATGGCCAGGCGCGAGTTGGTCACGGTCATCACGGTCCCGGACACCTGGCTGCCGCGCTTGGCCTTGACCGCGTCGACCCGCAGCGGGAGGGTCGCGAAGAAGAGGACCTCGTTGGCGGGCACCTGGACGCCGCCCTCCTGGGCGAGGCGGGAGACCTCCGCGCGCGTGCGCTGCTCCTCCTGGGCCGTCGAGCTCGCGATCGCCTGCATCGCCCCGACCTCGGCGGGGCGCCGCAGCAGGTCCAGACGCACGACGGCCAGCTGCGCCTGCGTGCGAGCGGTCCGCTCGCCGATCCGGGCGCGGTGCAGCTCCTCGCGCGCCGCCCTGACGTCCCGCCGGGCCTGGACCACGTCGTTGGCGGCCTTGCCGACCGCGGTGGGCCCCTCGGCGCGCGCCGCGACCGCCGCGGCGACCGACGCGTCGAGCTCGGCGCGGGCCTGGGCGACCGCGTCGCCCGCCTCCCGCACGGCGGCCGCCGCCGCCTCGCGTTCGGACGGCGGCGCGTCCAGCGCGGTCTCGTCGGCCTTCATGCGGGCGATCTGCCCGGCGTCGATCGCGGCGTTCAGCGCGGTGCGCTTCGCGGCGACATCCGCGTCGGCGACCGCCTGGTCGCGCTGGGCGACGGATTCGGCGGTCTGCTCGGCCGCAGGGGCAGCGGCCGCGACGGTCGCCGCCGAGCGCACCTTGTCGGCGGCGGTCTGGACGGCGAGCCGGGCCGTGTCGACCGCGTCCTTGGCGGTCACCGCGTCGATGCGGGCCTGGGCCACCTCGGCCGGCGTCGGCGCCTGGCGCGCCTGCTCGATGGCGCTCACCGCCTGCAGGTGGGCGTCGCGGGCCGCGGCGGCCGCCGCCTCCGCGGTGTGCAGCTGGTCGAGCTGGGCGTCGGTCGGGCCGAAGGGGTCCCAGCCGCGGCTCAGGTAGAAGGAGGACACCGCGCCCTCGGTGGCGCTGTCGTAGCGGCCGTCGACCGCGCCCGGGGAGAGGCCGAAGCCCACGAGGGCCCGCTCGAGCTGGAGCACGTCGGGTCCGGCGTCGCCCGGCACGAGGTCGCGGTGCATCGGGACGATGCCGGGGAACACGAAGACGGGACGCCCGTCGACCGCCATCGCGACCTGCCCTGCCGTGAGCTTCGCGCGGCGCACCGGCGCGCGCGTGACGACGTCGCTGTTGCCCTGCTTGATCTTCGACGTCCCGAGCACCACGGCCTGGGGGGCGCCGTACCGCACGGTCCCCCGGACGATGACCTCGGTGGAGAGCGTGCGCCGGACGACGGGCGCCGTGATCGGCGAGGGCTGCGGGGCGGCCGTGTCGGCCGCGACCTGTGCCGGCGAGCGGATCTGCCGGGCGGCCAGCCACCCCACGAGCGCCAGTGCGACGACCGCCAGGAGCGCGAGCCCTGCGACCCGACGCTTCCCGGACAGGCGCCGCCCAGCTTCCTGTGCCGGCCGGTCATCCGGTGCCCGGCCGGCGGGCGGCTTCGAGTCGACCGCCATCCCCCAGCTCCCCTCGATGTTGATGCCAAGGATGCTGCGGTGCGACATCGAGGTACAGCAACGCGCCTACCCGATCGGGCAGGAAGCGCCGGGCCGGGCTTCACCAGCGACCGCCGGGAGGCCCGGCGCTGCCGGTCAATAGGTGCGCCAGGCGCGCCAGACCAGCACGAGCCCGTACACCGCTGCGCCGATCAGCGCGAACCACACGAGCGGGCCCAGGCCGCCCGCGTTGAACAACCGCGACAGGGCCGCCATCGCGAAGATCGCCGCGGCGAGCGCCCCGTAGAGCACGCCGCGCCACCGGTCGCCCAGGCCGAAGATCGTCATCCGGTTCTCGCGGTACAGGCGGATCCCGATGAGCGTGAAGGACACGGTGATGGCCGCGGACAGCAGCGCGGCGATCAGATCGGCGCTCGATCCGCCGCCCGGCAGCGCGTAGACCGCCACCGCGATGAGCAGGATGATCCCGACGTTGCGCGCGGTGGTGCCCACGCGCCCATCCTAGAGGCCCGAGGACGGGGCGACGGCCCCGTCGCGCGTCAGACCGCGGCGGGGGCGGCGGCCGGCTTGCCGACCGGCGCGTTGGCCACCGGGGGCTCGGCCGGAAGCTCGCCGTCGGCCGCCTCCGGAGCGAAGCGATAGCCGACGCCGAAGTGCGTGTGGATGTACCGCCAGCCCGGCGAGGCCTTCTCGAGCTTCTGGCGCAGCTTGCGCACGAAGACGTCGACCGAGCGGTCACCGCGGGCCATCGCGTAGCCCCAGACCCGCTGGTAGATCTCCTCGCGCTCCAGCACGCGGCCGTCCGCGCTGGCCAGCAGCTCGATGAGCTCGAACTCGCGGCGGGTGAGGTCGACCGAGCTGCCCGCGACGTAGGCCTGGAAGCGGTCGGTGCGGATCTCGATCTCCCCGGCGACCACCGGGCCCTCCACCGTGCGGGTGTCGCTGCGGCGCCGCCGGCGGGCGACCGCCTCGACGCGGGCGATGAGCTCTTCCGGGTGGCACGGCTTGGTGAGCCAGTCATCGGCGCCGGAGCGCAGGCCCCGGACGCGCTGGGCGACCGTGGACTGGCCCGTGCAGACGACGATGCCCAGGCCGGGCAGAGCGGCCGCGAGCTTCTCGAGGTAGTCCCAGCCGTGCGGGCCGAGGACCGCGAGGTCGATCACCACGGCGCTGAGGCGCATGGCGACGATGGCGTCCACGGGGACCTCGCTGGCGAGCACCCGGTGCTCCCATCCGAGGCGCTCGAGTCGCTTCCCGAAGACCTGCAGGAACCCGGAGTCGGTGTCGATGATGGCGATCCGCATCGACCCGCCACCCGGGGCCGCCGCGCGGTCGGCATCCGAGCCGACGTGAGTGCGTTCCGACATGACGCCGCGAGTGTAGATGAGCGGACGGCACGTCGAGGCCCACTCTGGACAGATCTTCTCAAGATCTTTACAACCCTCGTGCCGCCCGTCACGACAGGGTACCGGCCCGGATTGACCTCCGCGCCGGCACGCCTAGCTAGGCTCGCGCGCACCCTGACCCCGCTCGCGCTCCTCCTCTGGGCCGCCGTGCTCACGGCCGTCCCCGCCGGTGCGTCGGCTGCCGTCGTTGCCCCGCCGGCACGCGAGGAGATCCGCGCTGCGCCGGTGCCCACGCCGCCGACGCTGACCCGCGTGCGGTTCCCCGACTTCACCGCGGACGGCGGCCGGCTCATCGCCGCGGCGACCTCGACGGCGTTCGCGGGCACGCAGCTCGTGACCTTCGGCGAGGACGGCACCGCCCTTCGCTGCCTGACCTGTGCCGCGTGGCACGGCGCCGAGCTCCTCAAGCCGTACCCGTTCCGCGACGGCCGGCGGGTGCTCGTGCGCATCGGGCGCCAGACGCCCGCCACGCCGGCCCACCACGGCGTGCTGGAGTGCACGCCGACGGTGCTGAGCTGCGACAGCGCGACGGTCACGCCGATCAGCAGCCCCGTGACGGGGGACGCGAACGTCGAGCAGGACCAGCGCGAGCTGCGGATCGCCCCCGACGGCGAGCACGTCGCCTTCACGCAGGTCCGCCGGACCGCGCACGGGCGCTCGGACGGCGTCGGCGCCGTCGGACGCCTGGTGCGGCGGGCGGACCGCTACGAGATCCAGGACGCGCGGGTCGTCGCGGCAGGCGGCGAGCTGAAGGGGTTCACCCCGAGCGGCGGGGCCATCCTCTTCGCCCGCTTCAGCCGCGCCTTCGACGCCGCCAATCCCGATGACGTGATCGTCGACCTGCGCACGGGCCGGCAGACCCGCGCGACGACCGCACTCGACTGGGACGAGGACATCGACCTCGCCCCGCGGCCGTGGGCGGGGCGGGAGTGGATGGTGGTGGGCAGCGCCCGCGGGTCGAAGCTGCTCGAGGCGGTCTCGCAGGTGCGGCGCCCGGCCTACATCGACGCGGGCATCCGCGCGCTGCCGTTCGTCGTCTTCGCGGCCAACGGCGCGGCGATCGCGGAGCCCTGGCTGGCCGACAGCCAGGACGCGCGCGGCGGCTACCAGGGCCAGCCGCTCGCGCCGGGCGCCGTCGCGGCGGGCTGGGACTCCAAGCCGACGTTCCGGTGGCGGCCCGACGGCACCGCGGTCGTCTTCGGGCAGCAGCGCGTCGGCGCTGCGGACGCCACACGCGTGGTCGTCGCCCGGCTCGCCGGCCGCCGTCCGCAGCCCCCGCCGCGGGTGCGCGCGACCCCGCCACCCACGTGGGCCCGGGCGCTCGCCGGCTTCGTCCCGGCCGATCCCGACGGGCCACGGGCCACCACGACGCGGGCAGGGCGAGTGGGTGGCCGGGTGACCGTGCGCCGCACGCGCTCCTCGCGCACGGGCTACGACGAGGCCATCGAGGTCCGCTACCGCCACTTCGCCGACGAGCGCGGGTTCGTCCTCGACGGCGTCGAGCGCGCCGACTACACGCGGCCGGGCGTGTATGGCGGGGCGTCGCTCTACAGCGCCGACCTCCGCGTGTCCGGCGGCCACACGGGCTACCTGCGCGCCCGCGGCGTCCGCATCGGGCCGGGGCTGACCGGGACGATCCGCTCCCGGGTCGACGGGCGGCGCCTGGCGCTCGGCCCGCTGCGACGGCGCTGACGCGCGCCGCCCCGGGGCGGCCGCTCAGGGGGAGCGCAGCGGGTGCGACGAGTCCGAGAACTCCCGGAACAGCCCCGTGACCACGAACGCCGTCTGCTCGCCGATGTCCACGGCGTTGTCGCCGACGCGCTCGAAGGCCCGCGCGACCAGGGTCATCGTCATCGCCCACTCGCGGGTGTCGACGTCGTCGCCGACGTCGATGGCCAGCCGGAAGATCTCGCGGTTGAGGCGGTTGATCTCGCGGTCCTGGCGGACGAGGTCCTCGGCGAGGTCGAGGTCGCGCTCGTGGAAGGCGCGCCGCGCCAGCGCCGCCTCGTCGCGGGCGGCCCGCCCCATGCGCAGGATGCGCTGCAGGATCTCGTCGCGGACCGGGGGCTCGTGGCCGGACAGCGGGATGAGCTTGGCGATGTTCACGCACTGGTCGCCCATGCGCTCGATGTTCTTGATGACCTGCAGCAGCGCGGCGACGACGCGCAGGTCGCCGGCCACCGGGGCCTGCAGCGCCAGCAGGGAGAGCACGCCCTGGTGGACCTCGAGATAGCGCCCGTCCACCCGGTCGTCGTCGGCGATGATGAACTCCGCGAGCTCGACGTCGGTGTGCTCGACCGCCTCGACCGTGCGGTCGATCTGCCCCAGGACGATGTCCATGCCGCCGAGCATGGCGTCCTCGAGCTGGCGCAGCTGGTCCTGGAAGTGCGGCCGCCCCTCGCGTGAGGCCATCAGCCGAACTTCCCGGTGACGTACTCCTCGGTCCGGGGGTCGGTCGGGTTGGAGAAGATCGTGTCGGTCGGGGAGTGCTCGATGAGCTCGCCGAGGTAGAGGAACGCCGTCGTGTCGGAGACGCGCGCCGCCTGCTGCATGTTGTGGGTGACGATGATGATCGTGAAGTCGCGCTTGAGCTCGGCGATGAGCTCCTCGACCTTCAGCGTCGCGATCGGGTCCAGCGCGGAGCACGGCTCGTCCATCAGGACGACCCGGGGCTGCACGGCGATCGTCCGGGCGATGCACAGCCGCTGCTGCTGACCTCCGGAGAGGCTGATCCCCGGCTGGCCGAGGCGATCCTTGACCTCGTCCCACAGGCCCGCGCCGCGCAGCGAGGTCTCGACCCGCTCCTTGAGGTCGACGCCCTTGACGCCGTTGAGCTTCAGCCCGGCGGCGACGTTGTCGAAGATCGACATCGTCGGGAACGGATTGGGCTTCTGGAAGACCATGCCGATCGCGCGCCGCACGGCGACGACGTCGACGGACTTGTCGTAGATGTCGGTGTCGTCGAGCAGGACGGTCCCCTCGGCACGGGCCTTGGGGATCTCCTCGTGCATGCGGTTGAGGCAGCGCAGGACGGTGGACTTGCCGCAGCCCGACGGCCCGATCATCGCGGTCACCTGGTTGGCCGCGTAGTCCAGCGTGATGCCCTTGACGGCGTGGTTGTCGCCGTAGTGGGCGTGGAGGTCGCGCACCGTCATCGAGTGCCCGTCGGCCGTGGCCGTGGCGGTCGCGCCCTGCGACGCGACCTCGGGCACCGGCGCATGGCCGCTGCTCGGCCTGGGGAAGCGGGTGTCGCCGGCGGGGCGCTCACCCGGGGGGGTGGAAGCCACGCTGGGTCCCTCCTCGGAGGTGGTCGGGGTCTGGTCGTAGCTCATGCGAGGCGGCTCCGGCGCGCCATGAAGCGCGCGATCAGGGTGATCAGCAGGATCAGCGCGACCAGCGTAAGCGCCGAGCCCCACGCACGCTCGACAAGCTGGTCGTTCGGTGAGCTGACGTCGCCGTAGATCTGCACGGGCAGCGAGTTCATCCGCGACCCGAGGTTCCAGGTCTGCCCCATCACCACGGCGGAGGTGAACAGCAGCGGCGCCGTCTCCCCCATCGCCCGGGCGACGGCGAGCAGCGAGCCCGTGACGAGGCCGGGCAGCGCGGTCGGCAGGACGATCTTCATGACGACCCGCCACCGCGGCGTGCCGAGCGCCAGGGCCGCCTCCCGCAGCGCCTCCGGCACGAGGCCGAGGACGACCTCGGCCGAGCGCGTCACCACGGGGAGCATCAGCAGCGCCAGGGCGATGGAGCCCTTCCAGCCGGCGAACGAGCCGCCGACGCCGCCGACGACGAGCACGATGTAGATGAACAGGCCGAAGACGATCGAGGGGACGCCGGTCATCACGTCGACGAAGTAGCGGACGGCCTGCGAGAACCAGCTCTGCTTGCCGTACTCGACCAGGTAGAGCGCGACGCCGATCCCGAGCGGGATCGCGACCAGCGACGCCAGCGCGACGATCTCCAGTGTCCCGAGGATCGCCGAGCGCACGCCGCCGGGGTCGCCGAGGAAGTTGCCGGTGGGGTCGGTCGTGAAGAAGTCCACCGACAGTGCGCCGAGGCCCTTCTTCAGCAGGAAGTACACGACGAGCACCAGCGGGACGAGCGCGATGAGCGTGCCCGCCCACAGCAGCCCGCGCATCGCGCGGTCGGTCAGCCGGCGGCGCCCGCCCACGGGATGCAGCAGCCCGGCGGTGGTGGTCGACGGCGTGCTCATGCGGCGGCGCCTCCTGCCGCCTCGGGCGCGCGGGCCACCGGCGTCTTCGACCGCTCGGAGCGGATGACGAGGTAGCGGGCGGCGCCGTTGATGCCGAGCGTCAGGATGAACAGGACGAGGCCGCAGGCGATCAGCGCCCCCTGGTGCAGGTCGTCCGAGCCCGCCTCGCCGAACTCGGCGACGATCTGGGCGGCGAGCGTCGAGCCCTGCGAGAACAGCGAGCCCCCGATGGCCGGGGACTGGCCGATGACGATGGCCACGGCGACGGTCTCGCCGATCGCGCGGCCCAGGCCCAGCATCGCGCCGCCGGTGATCCCCGAGCGGGAGTACGGGAGCACCGCGGTGCGGATCATCTCCCAGCGCGTGGCTCCGAGGGCCAGCGCGGCCTCCTTGTGGTCCGCGGGGACCGTGGAGATCACCTCGCGCGAGATCGCGGACACGATCGGCAGGATCATGATCGCCAGGACGAGACCGGCGATGAAGTAGTTGGGGCCCGCGATGGTCCCGCCGCCGAAGAAGGGCAGGAACGCGAGCTTGTCGTTGAGGAACTGCTCGACGCCCTTGAGGTTGGGGGCCAGCACGAAGAAGCCCCAGAGGCCGTAGACGACCGACGGGACCGCCGCGAGCAGCTCGACGAGGATCGTGAGCGGCTGCTTGAGGCGGGCCGGGCACAGCTCGGTGATGAACAGCGCGGTGGCGACGGCGATCGGGACGCCGATGACCAGGGCGACCGCCGAGGTGACCAGCGTGCCCACGACCAGCGGCCACGCGCCATAGATCTCCTTCGACGGGTTCCAGTCGTTGGTGAAGATGAACGAGAAGAAGCCCTGGTGGGCGAAGGCGATGCGCGCCTTCGTGAACAGGAAGATCAAGAAGAAGGCGATCAGGACCAGGACCAGGGCCGCGAGGACCGTGAGCAGGGCCTTGAACAGCGGGTCGGCACGACGCGCCGCACCCCCGCGCTCCATGATGGAGCGAGGGGGCGGCGTGGACTTCACGCGTGCGGCGCCGGCTTCCATCAGGCGCCGCTCACCGCGGATCCGTTGCAGACGACGGTGCCGGTCGCGGCCTGCGCCTTGGTCTGGAGCTCGGCGGGCAGCGGGGCGTAGGACAGCTTCTTGATCGTGTCCTGGCCCTCCGCCCCGACGAGGTACTTCGCGAAGGCCGCGAGGCCCTGGGCGACGTTCTTGCTCTTGCCCGCCTTGCAGGGGTCCTTCTCGAAGTCGAGGAAGGTCTGCGAGACGATGGGGTAGGCCTTGGCCCCCGGGGCGTCGATCGTCGAGATGCCCAGATCGGCCGGGACCGTGAGGCCCTCACCCGCGGCGGACGTCGACTCGATCGTCGGGGCGATGAAGGCGCCGGACTTGTTCTTCACGTCGGCGAAGGTGAAGCCGTTCTGCAGGGCATAGGCCTGCTCGACGTAGCCGATGGAGCCGTCGGTCTGCTTGACCTGACCCGCGACGCCGTCGTTGCCCTTGGCGCCCGTGCCCGTCGGCCACTTGATGTCCTTGTCGACGCCCGGGTCGCTCTTCCAGGCCGGCGAGTAGTCGGCCAGGAACTGCGTGAAGCCCTTCGTGGTGCCCGAGGAGTCCGAGCGGTGCACGACGGTGATCGCCGTGCCCGGGAGGCTCACGCCGCTGTTCAGCTTGGCGATGGCCGGGTCGTTCCACTTCTTGACCTTGCCGAGGTAGATGTCGGCGATCGTGGCGCCGTCGAGCTTGAGCCCGGACTTCACGCCGTTGAGCTTGTAGGACACCGTGATGGCGCCGAGCGCGATCGGGATCTGCAGGGCCGGGCCCTTGAGCTTGGCGGTGTCCGCCGTGGCCAGCGCGGGATCGGAGCCCGCGAAGTCGACGGTGCCGGCCTGCAGCTGCGAGATGCCCGCGCCCGAGCCGACGCCCTGGTAGTTGACGGTCAGACCCTGCCCCTTGAGGGTGCCGGCGACCTGCTGGTAGATGGGGGCGGCGAAGGTCGAGCCCGCGCCGTTCAGCGTCGCGGTGACGGAGCTGCCGCCCGACGAGGACGCCGAGCCGCCCGACGACGTGGTGGTGTTGTCACTGCTGCTGCCGCAGGCCGCGACGCCGAGCGCTAGGGCGCTGGCGGACGCGACGGCAAGCCACTTGTTCGACCTCACTGCATCTCCTTCATTGGTTGGCGAGCGCAGGGTCCACGACGCCGTCGCGAACTCTGTTACCGATCCGTGGTCGGGGTGTGAAAAGGGTGTGAAGCACCCGTTACCGCCTCCGGGGACAGCCGGTAGCCGAACCCGACGTGGGTGTGGATGAACTGCATGGAGGGCAGCGCCGTCTCGAGCTTCGAGCGCAGCTTGTGGACGTAGACGTCGATCGACCGGTCACCCCCGCGGAGAGCGCCGCCCCACACCGTCCGATACAGATCCTCGCGCGACACGATGCGGTCCCGGCGGCGCATGAGCGCGCACAGCAGCTCGAACTCGCGCACCGACACGTTGAGCGCACGGCCGCCGGCGAGGACGAGACCGTCCTCGCATCGGACCTCGAGCTCCCCGGCGAGCAGGACCTCGTTCGAACGTGCGGCCTCCATGTCGGCGGAAGGCTGCCGCGCCCCGTGCCGGAGCCGGTTACCCGGCTGTGAAGCTCTGGTGAAAGACCTGTGAAGGCGGTGCTGGATGGACGCGGAGGCGCCTACGCTCGGACCGATGCCGCTGTTCCGCCGCGCCGAGGACGACACCGCGCTCACGCTGCTGGAGGAGTCCGGCCGCAACGTGCAGCGCACGACGCTGCTGCTGCGCGACCTGATCGCAGACTACCCCGAGCACGCCGACCTGGCCCGGGACATCTTCCTGTGCGAGCAGGAGGGCGATCGCATCACCCACGACATCATCCACTGCCTGAATCGGTCCCACCCTCCCCGTACCGGGCGTCCGCCGCTGGACCCGGCGGACGGGCACGCGCTCGCCACCGCCCTCGACGACATCGTCGACTTCGCCGAGCAGACTGCGGACACGCTCTCGATCTACCAGATCGAGGCCCCGATGGAGCAGGCGCACGCCCTCGCGGACGTCCTCGTCGGCAGCGGCGAGCAGGTCGCGCGGGCCCTGCGCGCCCTGCGCACGCGGAGCGAGATCGCGCCGCACCTCGTCGAGATCCACCGGCTGGAGAACGAGGGCGACCGCCTCTCGCGCGACGCGATCGCAGCGCTCTTCGTCAACGGGATCGACCCGATGGTCGTCATCCGCTGGAAGGACATCTTCGAGTCCCTCGAGGCGTCCGTCGACGCCTGCGAGACGGTGGCCCACGCGCTGGAGGGCATCTCCCTCAAGCGTGGCCGCCGCCACTGAGTCGGGCGGCCGCCCGAACGCGCCGGATCGGCGGTGATCGCTGCCGATCCAGGCCGCGGCGCCACTACCGTTGCATCCGTGCTCGATGATCCCGAACTCGGGCGGCCCTCCCGGCGGCCGTGGGATGGCCGCGCCGAGCGCGCCGACCGGATCGTCGTCGCCGGGATCGCGTTCAGCGCCCTCTACGGGCTGCTGCTGCTGCCGCTCGTGCCGTCCCTGGTCGGATCGCATCCGGCGCTGCTCGAGCTGCTGCGCGGGTCGATGAGCTCGATGCTCGCGATGGGGGCGATGGCCCGGACCGGGCATGCGTCGCTCCTGCTCGGGGTCGTCGCCGGGATCCCGGGCTGCATCATGTTCGACTGGCTGTACTGGTGGGCGGGGCGGCGCTGGGGGCCGCGCGCGGTGGGCATGCTGGTCGGCCACGGCCGCCGCGCCGACCGGCGCACCCGGCGGCTGGAAGGGGTGATGGCACGACTCGGCCCGTTCGCCGTGGTCTTCAGCTACCTGCTGCCGGTGCCCAACCCGATCATCGACGCCGCGGTCGGGTGGACGGGGATGCGGCTGTGGGTGTTCGTGCTGCTGGACGCGATCGGCGCGGCGCTGTGGGTCGGGCTGCTGGTCGGGCTCGGCTACGCGATCGGCCAGCCGGCCGTGGACGTCGTGCACGCGATCGGCCGGTACTCGCTGTGGGTGACGCTCGGGATCGTGGCGGCCATCATCGTCGCGCAGGCCCGCGCGTCCCGCCGGACCGCCTGACCGGTCGCGTGGACGGTCCGGGAGGTCAGGACCCGGAGGCGGCGGGCTCCGCGAGCCCCGGGCGCTGCATGAGGGCCGTGTAGTCCTCGAAGGCCTGCTCGACCTCGTCGCGGCTCGTCGACGGCAGCCAGAAGATCACGCGTCCGACGCCCAGGGCCGCGAGCTGCTCGACCAGCGCGGGCTCGGCCGCGGAGCCGAGGACCGTGACGGGGATCGGCGGGCGGCCGAGCTCCTCCGTCCGCCGGCGCAGCTCGGACATGCGCTCGGCCAGCTCCTCGAGCGGCATGGGGTTCGGCGACCACTCGTCGCCGTAGGCGAGCACCCGGTCGAGCACGCGCCGGCCGTTGCCGCCGACCAGCACGGGCGGATGGGGCTGCTGCACGGGCTTGGGCCAGCACCAGATCCGCTCGAAGTCGACGTGGCGGCCGTGGTAGCTGGCCTCGTCCTGGGTCCAGATCGCCTGCATCGCCTCGATCCGCTCGCGCATGATCGCGAAGCGCGTGGACGGGTCGGTGCCGTGGTTGCGCATCTCCTCGAGGTTCCAGCCTGCGCCCACGCCGAACAGGAAGCGGCCGCCGGACAGGCGGTCGAGCGTGGCGACCTCCTTGGCGGTGATGATCGGGTCGCGCTGGGCGACGATGCAGATGCCCGTGCCCAGGAGGATCCGCTCGGTCGCCCCGACGGCGGCCGCCAGCGAGACGAACGGGTCATAGCCGCGGCGGAAGGCGTGTGGCAGCTCGCCGCCGAGCGGGAACGGCGTCTCGCAGCTCGCGGGGATGTGCGTGTGCTCGGGGAACAGCAGGCAGTCGAACCCCCGCTGCTCGGCCATCCGCGCGAGCTCGGCGGGATCCTGCACGTCGTCGTTGGGCACGATGACCAGTCCGTATCTCACCGGTTCTGAGCGTACGGTCAGCCTCGCGCCGCGCCGCTGGACCAGCGGACAGCCCGGACGGTCGTCGGTCGGGCGGCGGCGTCGCGGCGCGTCAGCCTCCCGGGTCGACCTCCACCAGCGCCGGCGCGGCGTGGTCGGGGGATCGCGGCGGGACGACGCGGCTGGCGACCTCGAGCATGAGCGGCTGCCCGCAGGCCCAGCAGTAGACGGCGCCCCGGGCGTGGACCGCGCCGCAGGACCGGCACTGCCCGGCGATGCCGTCCTCGGCGGCGGCGAGGAGACGCTCGTGCTCGCCCAGCTCGGCGTCCGCCTGCTGCAGCTCGGCGGCCCGGCGCACGAGCACGTCGAGGCGGAAGTGGTCCCGGATCGCCATCTCGTAGGTGAGGCCGCCGAGGTCCCACGTCAGCTGCGCCACGCGCTCGGCGAGCTCGTCGCGGCGGGCGCGCAGCTCGGCGGTGGCGAGCGGCCGCCCGGCCGCGCGGACGGGCGCGGGCTGCTCGGCGCGGCGGCGGCCCGGCGGCCGCAGGCGGTCGAAGGCGCTCATCCGATGTCCTGGAAGGAGCCGCCGCCCGCCGGGGCCTTGTTGTCCTTCGGCGGCGCCTTGCCGCCCGTGCTGATCTTCTTGCCCAACTTGTCCACCTGCTTCTGGTAGGCCTTGCCGCTCAGCGAGTTCAGCTTGTCGATCTGCTGGTTGGCCGCCTTGGGCTTGGTCGCGGCGGCGCCCTTCTTCGCGCCCTTCGCCCTGCTCGATCCCGACCCCGATCCGGACCCCGACGCCGCGCCGGTCGACGTGCCGTCGGCGGGGGTCGTCGTGGCCGCGGCGGGGGCGACGGCGGCGGCCGGCGCGGCGCCGATCGAGATGACCTGCGGGGGCTGGGCCGCGACGTCGGCGGGGCCGCCGGCCCAGTGGCCGATGAGCACGCCGATCAGCACGGCGCCGAGCAGGATGCCGAGCAGGCCCATGAGCGGCGCGTTGCGGCGCAGGCGGTCGTTGATGGTCCACCCGGCCCCGCCGCCGGCGGGTCCCGGTCCGCCGGACGGCGGCCACTGCTGCCCGGCGGGCAGCGGGCTGCCGTAGGGCACGAGCTCGGTGCTCGAGCCGAGGACGTCGAGGAACGGCAGTCGCGCCTCGGCGCGGCGGGTGCCGCAGGACAGGCAGTAGCGCTGGTCGGCGGCCAGGGGCGCGCCGCACGTGGCGCAGGGCTCCCCGTCGGCCCCGAACAGGGGCTGGGCGTGATCGTTCATCGTCCCTCCAGGACGGTGGGCACGGGCTGCACGTCGAGCGTCGCGCCCTTCGGGTCGCCGACGAAGAAGATGCGGAAGATCGTCGGCTTGGACTGCGGCTCGGGCTCGAGCCGCTCGATGATCGCGCGGCCGGCCGCGACGATGCGGCTCCCGCGGCGCGCCACCGCGTAGATGGGGAGGTTGGTCTGGGCGACCTTCGACTCGTTGCGGACGGTGCCGGTCAGGTAGACGCCGGTGGAGTCGTGCTCCAGCCGGGTGCCCACCAGGACGACCTTGGGCGGCTTGCCGGCGGGCGTCCCGCCCTTGGGCCGGCTCACCTGGGCCTGGACGGCCTTCGGCGTCGCCGAGGCGGTGACCTGGTCGTTGACCCAGGCCACCTGCTCGCCCGGCGCGAGGTAGGCCAGTTGCTGCAGCGCGATCTGCAGCCCGGCCAGGTCGTTCTTGTAGACGACCTTGCGGCCCGCGCCCGTCACCTCGATCTGCACCGGGATGCCGGCCTGTGCCCGCGGGCCCCGGTTGCGCAGGACGACCACGGCGGCCGACGCGCCGCCGGCGCCGCGGAGGACCGTGGTCTGCCCGACCACCACGTCGGTGTTCGCGGCGCCGACCTTGACGAGCGACGTGGACGCCTTGCCGGCCCCGGACCTGGCCAGCTGGGCGCTCTTGTCCTGGCTGGACTCGCAGCCCGCGGCAGCGACGGCCACGAGCGCGCAGCCCGCGATGGCGCCGAGGCGGCGCATCAGCCGAAGGCGCCCCGCACGTAGTCGCGGGTCCGGCGGGCGACCGGGCGCGTGAAGACCTGCTCGGCGGTGCCGTACTCGACGAGGTCGCCGAGGTACATGAAGCCGACGTGATCCCCGATGCGGTGGGCCTGCTGCAGGTTGTGGGTGACGATCACGATCGCCAGGTCGCGGCGCAGCTCGACGATCAGGTCCTCGATGACGGCCGTGGAGACCGGGTCCAGCGCCGAGCACGGCTCGTCCATCAGCAGCACGTCGGGCCGCATGGCGATCGCCCGCGCGATGCACAGCCGCTGCTGCTGGCCGCCGGACAGGCGCAGGGCGGGCCGCGACAGGTCGTCCTTGACCTCCTCCCAGAGCCCCGCGCGGCGCAGCGCGTCCTCCACCTGCGGCGCGAGCACCGACGCGCGCGGGCGGCGGGTCGCCTGCTCGCGCAGGGCGTAGGCGACGTTGTCGAAGATCGACATCGGGAACGGGTTGGGCTGCTGGAAGACCATCGAGACCCGGCGGCGCAGGACCGTCGCCTCCATGGCGTCGACGTCGACGCCGTCGAGCAGGATGCGCCCGCCGCGCACCGCCGTCGCGGTGAGCTCGGTCAGCCGGTTGAGCGTGCGCAGCAGCGTGGTCTTCCCGCAGCCCGACGGGCCGATGAGCGCGAGGACCTCGCCCTGGCGGATGTGGAGGTCGACGTCCTTGACCGCCGGCTTGTCGCCGTAGGCCACGCTCAGCCCCTCCAGGGTCATCCGCTCCGGGCCGGGGACGCGGTCGGCCGCGTCCGCCGCACCGGCGCCGCGGGCCACGGGCCGCGAGGGCGCGACGGTCGGGGCCACGTCCTCGTCGACGACGATCCGGCGGATCGGCGGCGGGAGCTCGGGTCCGGACCCGCGGGGGGCGCGGCCCGCGGGGCGGGCGTCGTCGTAGTCCGGGGCGGCGAACGGCGCTTCGGGGTCACGCATGATCAGGCTCCCAGCCTCGTGCTCTCGAGCCCGGTGCGCGATCCGCGCCGGGCGATGAGGTCGACGGTGAAGTTCAGGGCGATGACGATCAGCAGCAGGACGAAGGCGGCCGCGTAGGCCTTCTCGGGCGCGTTGCCCTCGCCCGCCGGAGAGTTGTTGTAGACGTAGCTCGTGAGCGTGCTGCCCGTGCCCTTCAGCACGTCGAAGCCGGGCACGGAGCCCTCGGGCTCGAGCTGCAGCGTGGCGCCGAGCAGCACGATCACCACGGCGGTGTCCCCCGCGATGCGGCCCATGCCCAGCGCCATCCCCGTGGAGATGTTGCCCCGCACGGACGGCAGCAGGACGCGGCGGATGGTCGCGATGCGGGTCTTGCCAAGGCCGAAGGAGGCCTCGCGCACGTGCGCCGGGACGGCCTGCAGGCCCTCGCGGGTGGTCCCGAAGACCATCGGGATCGCGATCAGGCCCATCATCGCCCCCGCCGTCAGGAACGAGCGGCCGAAGACCGCGCCGCCGTCGGCGGTGAGCGAGAGGGGCGCGAACAGGTGCTGCTGGAAGAGCGCCAGGCCGAAGATCGCGATGACGATGTCCGGGGTGCCGGCCACGATCTCGATGCCCGACTCCACCGCCCGCGCCAGCCACGTCGGGCGCCCGTACTCGACGATCCAGACCGCGGTGGCCACGGCGATCGGCGTCGCCAGGGCGATGCCGATCACCGTGAGCAGGACCGTCCCCAGGATCGGGTCGAGGAACCCGCCGGTCTGGGACTGGTCCAGGCCGGGCTGCGGGTGGGTCGTCAGGAGGTCGAGGGTGACGTACTGCAGCCCGCGGTAGAGCATGTACAGGACGATCGTCCCGGCGATGGCGACGAGCATCAGGCCGGCGGCCCAGCACAGCGCGAGCGCGATCCGGTCGGTCAGCCGCCAGGTCTGCTCGTGCGACGGGTCGCGGCGGCGGCGCGGCCCGCGGACCGGGCCGAGGCCGATCGAGCCCTCGAAGCGGGGCGGGGCGTCGAGGGCCATCAGGCCCGCATCCCGTACTTGCGCATCGGCTGCTTGGCGAGGTAGGCCCCGATCGACAGGACGAAGCTCGAGAACAGCAGCATGAGCGCGAAGAGGTAGACGCTCGAGCGGAGCGCCGGCGCATTGAGCGACTCGACGTTCTCCGCGATCGTCGCGGCGAGCGGGCGCAGCGGCTCGAAGAGCATCGTGATGCCGTCCAGGGGGTTCGGGGCGAAGCCGCGCGACCCCGAGACCATCGAGAGCATGATCGCCTCGCCCAGCGCGCGGGTGCAGGCCAGGACGACGGCCGCCGCGATCGCCGGGCGGCACGCCCGGACCGACACCGTCCACATCGCCCGCCAGCGGTTGACCCCGAGCGCCAGCGATCCCTCCCGCCAGCCCTTGGGGACCGCGTAGAGCGCGTCGGTGATGATCGCGATCATGATCGGGGTGATCATCACCGTGAGGACGACGACCGCCACGAGCACGCTCGTCCCGTTGAGCTGGACGACGTACTCCACGGAGCGCGCACGCTGCTCGGAGATGAGGTGGTCGCCGACGAACTTCGCGAGCACGAGGATGCCGATCAGGCCGTAGATGACCGACGGCACGGCGGCGAGCAGCCGCACGATGGGGACGATGAGCTTCCGCAGCCGGGGCGGGGCGAACTCGACGATGAAGATCGAGGCGAAGAGCGCGAACAGCAGGCCGACCGCCCCGGCGAGCGCCGTGGTGACCAGCGTGGCGTAGATCAGCGGCCAGGCGGTGAGCCGGAGCTCCGCGGCGGTGGGCTTGACGCCCGTGTTGACCTGCGTGCTGATCTGCTCGTCGACCGGACCGTTGCCGAACACGTGCAGCCCGTTGTGCTGCAGCGACGGCCAGGCCTTGACCGCGATGAACGCGATCATCAGCACGATCAGGACCAGGACGAGGGACGCCACCGCGCCGAGCACTCGCTCGGCGCGGTGGTCGCTCCAGGGCTCCCTGAGGCGTTCCAGCATGCGTGGTCCCCCTCGGGTCCCGTCGCTCCTAGCGGAGCGGCACCCAGTGGGTGGCGATGATCTTCTGCGCCGCCGACGCGTTCTGGACCCAGCTGATGAACTTGGCGGTCGCCCCCTTGGGCGCGCCGCGGGTCACCATGTAGAACGACCGCACGCCGCCGTACTGCCCGGACTTCGCGTTGGCCAGGCTGCAGCCGACACCCTGGTAGGCCGCGGCGTTCGTGCCCTTGGTGAAGTCCGCGGACACGTAGCCGATCGCGTTCTTGTCGGACTGGACGGCCTGCTGGATGAGGCCGTTGGAGGCCTTCGCCGCCGCGGTCGAGGAGACCGTGCTGGACCCCATGAAGATCTTCTGGAACGCATCCTGCGTGCCCGACGCCGGCGTGCGGACGGTCAGGTCGATCGGGCCGGTGGCCGTCGCGCCCGGGACGTCCTCCCAGTTGCGCACGTCCCCGGAGAAGATCGCCTTGATCTGGTCCTGCGTGAGGTTCGGCAGCTTGTTGCTCGGGTTGGTGACCAGGCAGATCGCGTCCTTGGCGATCTTGTTGAACACGACGCCCTCGTCCGTGGGCTTGGGATCTCGGGAGGAGTTCCCGATCGAGACACGCCCCGCCGCGACGTCGGACACGCCGACGTCCGAGCCGCCCTGCGCGAGCTTGAAGCGGACCTTGCCCTTCAGGTGCTTGGTGTTCAGGTAGGAGCGGGCGAGCAGGCCGGCGAGCGGGGCGACCGAGGTCGAGCCGCTCATGGTGACGACCGAGGCCGCGGAGGCGGACGCCGGGATGGCGACCGCTGCGACCACGGCGACCGCGGTGGCGCTCGCGCCGATGCGGCGCAGACGGGTCATGGGAAGGTGACTCCTTTTCCGAGAGTGGACCGGGCGTCGGCGAGACCGCCGGTCCGGGTTGGCGCGGCGAGTCTGGGCCGCGCGGGACCAAGGGTTGTGAAGCGGTCGTGCCCAAGTCGTGAACAGGCGGTGAAGAGCTGTTTCGTCACCAGGCGTTCACACCGCGGGGGGCGACACGAAGGACGCTGCCGACGCCGCGCGCGCCTGAGTCGCCGGCCTGGTCATGCCCGAGCCCGCACCTCCCCCCTTCCATGCCTGCGTCGCCTGCGAGGCGCCCCTGGCCGCCGATCAGCGCTACTGCCTGGTGTGCGGCGAGCGGCGCGCCGGTCGCCCGCAGGACGACGTCGCCCTGCTCGTCGGCGAGCGCCCGCCCGCGGCCGACGCGGTGGCTGAGCCGCGAGCGGAGGACGCCGGGCCGGCGGGCTTCCAGCTGCCGGGCACACGGGTGTGCGCGGCGCTGGCCGTCGCCGTCCTCGGCGCGGGACTCGCGCTGGGCGGCCTCGTCGGACCAACGGACCGCTCACTGGCCGACGGGGGCGCGCGCCGCCAGATCGCCATCGTGGCCGCTCCCACGTCCGTGGCGGGCGCCGCGGCGCCGGTCACGACGCCCACCGCCCCGGCGGCCGCTCCCGCCGTCGACCCGGGCTCGGCGGACCTCGGCACGACGGACGCGGCGGCGGTCACCCCCGCGGCGGTCGCCCCCGCCGCCACGGACACGGGCGCGACCGCGCCGGCCAGCACCGACACGACCCCGTCGGACACCACGGCCACCGACACGACCCCGGCCCCCACCGCGCCCGCCGGCCTGCCGCCCGTCAAGCACGTCTGGGTCGTCTCGCTGGCCGGCCGCAGCTACCGCAGCGCCTTCGGGGCCACCGCGAGCTCGCCCTACCTCGCCAAGGAGCTCCGCGATCAGGGCGCGCTGCTCACGCGGTTCGACACGGTGGCGCGGTCTGCTCCCGCCAACGGCATGGCCCTGATCGGCGGGCAGGCCCCGACCCCCGCGACCGAGGCCGGCTGCCCGCCGCCCGGCGCCGCGGCCTGCGTCGCGGCGGCCGGCGTCAGGACGCTCCCCGACCAGCTCACGGGCGCGGGGCTGACGTGGAAGGCGTACGCCGAGGACAAGCCCGTGGACTGCTCCACCCCGGCCCCGCGGCTTCCCTTCCTCTTCTTCCACGCGCTCGTCGACGATCCGGCCTGCGCGTCGGCGATCGCCGGCCTCGATCAGCTCGCGCCCGATCTGGCCGCGCCGGAGGCGACCCCCGCCTTCTCCTACGTCATCCCGGGCGCCTGCCACGACGGCTCCGAGACGCCCTGCACGCCGGGTGCGCCGGCCGGGCTGCCCGCCGCGGAGGCCACGCTGCGGGACATCGTGACCGGGATCCAGGCGACGAAGGCCTACAAGGCCGACGGCCTGATCGTCGTGTTCTTCGACGGCGGGCCGCCGGCGGAGGAGGATCCGCGCCCGGCCCAGACGACCGGCGCGCTGCTGCTGTCGCCGTTCGTCACGCCGGGCGCGACGATCGAGCAGCACTACGACCCGGCCTCGCTGCTGCGGTCCATCGAGGACCTGCTCGGCCTCGAGCACCTCGGCACGGCGGGCGACGACGCGCGCCGCGGCTTCGGGCCCAAGGTCTTCGCCGCGTACCACGCGCCTGCGACGGCCCGGACGGCGCGCTCGGCGCAAACATCGATCACGGAACGTTCACCCGCTCGTCACCGGCCGGTAACGACCCGGCGCGGCGCACGGACGAGCATGCCGCGCCGCAAGCACCGCGCGACGGTCGCCGGGGCAGGCACTCATCAACCCACACGGAGGTCCCCTTGAACATCGTCACGTCCATCCGCGGCAGGTGGCTCGCCGTCGGGATGGCCGCAGCCGCCGCCCTGGCCGCCGCCCTCGTCCTGCTGCTCGCGCACTCCGCGCCTGCGCCGGCCGACGTCAACCTGAACAACCTCGACTGCCGCGGCCACGTCGAGAAGGGCAGTCCCGCCACGGACGAGACCGGTGCGCCCCAGGTGAAGTACGTCTTCGCCTGCAACGGGCCGATCACGGGCTTCCAGATCCAGCCCAACATCGAGGTTCAGGGCTACGAGACCGAGGTCTTCGGGATCGACTCGAAGACGCAGGCGGTCGTGCCGACCGACTCGTTCTCCTGCAACGGCGACCTGCCGGGCTACGGGATCAACTGCGTGGGCAACGCCGGGTTCCTGGACAACAAGCTCCAGACGTACGACCCCTCGCAGAAGTCCTACGTCCAGATCCCCGGGCAGTTCTCGATCACCGGGGACATCTGCGCGGAGCCCCGCGTCGACCCGCTGCTGACCGTGGTGACCGCCGTCAAGAACTCGGACGGCACCGTCGCGCAGAAGATCGCCGGCCCGTTCGACCTCGGCCGCCCGTCGAAGTCGGGCTGCAAGGCCAGCGCGAGCAGCGGCAAGATCCGCATCCCGAGCACGGGGCCGGACACGAGCGGCGACCTGGGCTGACCGTCGCGCGCCGACGCGACATCGCCGCGGGCTAGCCCGCGGCGATGTCGTCGTAGGTCACCGCGCGCCGGAAGCGGTTGCGCCGCAGCACGCCCTCCACGGCGCCCACGTGCCCCGGGAGGTCCAGGTCGGTGGGGCGCAGGTCCAGTCGCAGCAGCGGCCCGCCGAGGCGGGCCGCGGCGCGTACCAGGACGGGCGACGCGCAGCGCCGCAGGGCCGAGGAGCTCCCGAGCCCCAGGGCGGGGCCCACGGTGCGGCACTGCCCGGGGCCCGTCCAGAGCCGGTGCGAGCCGGCCCACCACCGGTACGGGGCGTCGGCGAGGACCCGCTGCAGCTCGGGCGTATAGGCGTAGGCCGGGGCGACGAAGCCACGCGGCTCGACCCCCGCGAGGCGCAGCAGGCGCCGACCCGCTGCGACCGCCCTGCGCGTGTCGCCGTCGTCGAGGCCGGCGAACTCGCCGGCGCTGTCCTGCAGGCCGTGCTGGGCGACGCTGTCGCCGTGGGTCACGCGCGAGGCCAGCCACTCCGCGAGCTCGGGCCGGCGG
>JAXDGY010000116.1:0-13843 GCA_034664785.1 Solirubrobacteraceae bacterium | reverse complement strand
GCCTCCTCCGCGTTGGCCGACGACGACACCACGGCGGTCCGCAGGCCGTGGTCGCGCGCGGCATGCAGCAAGCGGACGGAGCCGGGGAAGACGTCGACGCCCCTGGTCCGCAGGAGCTCGAGCAGGCGCTGGTTCTTGGCGTTGCCCACCGCGCGGACCGTCCCGTCGCCCGGCGGGTCGTCCGCGTCGCCCTCGGGCAGCGTGATGCCGCGCGAGCGCAGGAAGTCCCGCACGCCGTCCTCGCGCGGCTTGCCGTCGACCCAGGCCTCGTAGTCCTCGGGCAGCCGGAAGGGCGCGTGGTCCTCGCCCGGCGCCGCCGGACGGCGGGACAGCACGTCGTCGAAGGTCTCCTTCCACGCCTGCGCATGGACCTTGGCCGTGTCGGTCAGGACGCCGTCCATGTCGAACAGGAGCCCGCGGATGGAGGGCGGCAGGTCGATCTCGGCCATGTGCCCATCGTTGCATGCGGCCTACCCTGGGCCGGAAGGGCGCAGGCGCCTGCGCCCGAAGGCGGGGGCGCTCAGGTGGGGTCGATGGCGGCGACGAGCTCGCCGAGGACCGTCGCCGCGTCCCGGTTCTCGACCTGGCAGGTCCCGGCCGCCTCGTGGCCGCCACCGCCGTGGGCGAGCATCAGCGCGCCGACGTCGGTCCGGCTGGAGCGGTCGATGATCGACTTGCCGACCGCGAAGACCGTGTTCTGCCGGCGCAGGCCCCACAGGACGTGGATGGACACGGTGCACTGCGGGTGCAGCGCGTAGACCATGAAGCGGTTGGTGGGGTGGATGACCTCCTCGTCGCGGAGGTCGAGGACGACCACCGGGCCGTGGACGGTCGAGCAGCGGAGGATCTGCTCCGCGGCCTGCTCGGCGTGCGCGCGGTAGAGCGCGACGCGCTCGGCGACGTCGGGGCTCGCGAGGATCTCCTCGACGCTCTGCTCCGTGCAGGCGTCGATGAGCTGCAACATGAGCTGGTAGTTCGAGATGCGGAAGTCGCGGAAGCGGCCGAGGCCGGTCCGCGGGTCCATGAGGAAGCTCACCAGGATCCAGCCGTGCGGGTCGCGGATCTCGTCCACGCTGAAGCGCGCCGCGTCGGCCTTGTCGACCGCATCCATCATCTCCGCCGTGATGCGGTCGCCGGGGAACACGTCCGCGCCGCCGAAGTGGTCGTAGACCACCCGCGCGGCCGACAGGGCGTGCGGGTCGATGACGTGCTCGGGGTGGTCGCCCGCCACGCGCTCGGACTCGGATGAGTGGTGGTCGAAGGCGAGGTGGACGCCCGGGACGTAGGGCAGGTTGGTCGTGATGTCCCGGTCGGTGAGCTCGACCTTGCCGTCCTGCATGTCCTTCGGGTGGACGAACAGGATGTCGTCGAGGATCCCGAGCTCCTTCAGCAGGGCCGCGCACACGAGCCCGTCGAAGTCGCTGCGGGTCACGAGGCGGTAGCGCTCGGCCGTCCGGGTCTCTGCCGTCATCTCGGTCACGGCCCTGGGATCGGCACCTCAGGCGGCGGCTTGAGCGCCCTCCAGCGCCAGCAGCGCCCGCTTCGCGTCGAGTCCGCCCGCGTAGCCGGTCAGGGCGCCGGAGGCGCCGATCACGCGGTGGCACGGGACGACGATCGCGATGGGGTTGCGGCCGTTGGCCGCCCCCACGGCGCGCGCGGCCGTCGGGGCGCCGAGGCGCGCGGCCAGGGCGCCGTAGCTCGTCGTGGTGCCGTAGGGCACCTCGCGCAGGGCGGCCCACACCCGCTGCTGCCACGGCGTGCCGCGCGCCGCGGTCGGGAGGTCGTCGAAGGCGACGGGCTCGCCGGCGAAGTACGCGTCGAGGCGCTCGGCGGCGAGCGCGAACGGCCCGGGATCGCGCCGGCCAGGACCGGGCGCGCGGTCGCCGATCCACAGGCTGGTCAGGGCGTCGCCGTCGGCGGCGAGGGTGAGCGGGCCGAGCGGGCTGGTGATGGTGGTGGTGCGGAGCATGCTCCCAAGACGCTGCGGCGGCCCGGGACGTGAGGTCCTCAGAGCCCCATCGACCGGCCGACGATCTCCTTCATGATCTCGCTGGCCCCGCCGTAGATCCGCGTGACTCGCGCGTCGGCGTAGGCGCGGGCGATCGGGTACTCGATCATGTAGCCGTAGCCGCCGTGCAGCTGGACGCAGCGGTCGACCACGCGGCCCTGGAGCTCGGTGCACCACAGCTTGGCCATCGCCGCGCGCTCCGCCGACAGCTCGCCGCGGTCGAGCTCGACGACGCACTGGTCCACGAAGGCCTGGGTCACCTCGATCTCCGTGCGCACCTCGGCGAGCGTGAACCGGGTGGCCTGGAAGGCGCCGATCGCCTGCCCGAAGGCCCGGCGCTCGCGGACGTAGTCCAGCGTCCAGTCCAGCGCCGCGGCCGCAGCCGCCAGGCCCGCGACGGCGATCGACAGCCGCTCCTGGGCGAGGTTCCCCATCAACCGCGCGAAGCCCTCGCCCTCCTCCCCGAGGCGGTTGGCGACCGGCACGCGGACGTCGGTGAAGAACAGCTCCGCGGTGTCCTGGGAGTGGAGGCCGACCTTCTCCAGGTTGCGCCCGCGCTCGAAGCCCTCCATGCCCCGCTCGAGCATCAGCAGGCTCAGGCCGCGGTGCTTCTCGGCCGGGTCGGTCCGCACGGCGGTGATGACCAGATCGGCGTTGATGCCGTTGGTGATGAACGTCTTGGCGCCGTTGACGACGTAGTGCTCGCCGTCGCGCACCGCGCGGGTGGCGATGCCGGCGAGGTCGGATCCCGTCCCGGGCTCCGTCATCGCCACCGCGGTGATGAGCTCGCCCGAGGCGACGCCGGGCAGCCAGCGCTCCTGCTGCTCGCGCGTGGTCCCGTGCAGGACGTAGGGGAGGCAGATGTCGTTGTGCAGCGTCACGCCGAGACCGAACCCGGCGACCCCGGCCCGCATGGTCTCCTCGCCGATCACGACGTTGAAGCGGAAGTCGTCGACGCCCGCCCCGCCCAGCTCCTCGGGCACCGACATGGCCAGGAAGCCGTGCGATCCGGCGGCCGCGAACACCTCGCGCGGCACGATGCCGTCGCGCTCCCAGGCGTCGTAGTGGGGGACGACCTCGCGCTCGACGAAGCGGCGGAAGCTCTCGCGGAAGTCCTCGTGCTCGACGTCGAACAGGGCGCGGCGGGTGGGGCGGTTGGCGGTGGCCATGGGTCAGGCCGCCGTCCGCTCGCGCCGCTTGGCCTCCCAGCCCTGCAGGAACTTGAGCCAGACCTCGCTGCGGGTCGGGAAGGCCGGGATCCCGTGCCAGAGGTCCTCGAGTGGGACCTCGCCGACCACGGCGATCGTCGCCGCGTGCAGGAAGTCCTGCACGTCGACGCCGGTGAAGGTCGCCCCGACGACGACCTCGCGGCCCATGTCGACGACGAGCCGCGACGTGCCGGGCGCGTCGCGCCCGTAGAACGAGCCGCCGGCGTTGGCGCTCGTCCCGGTGTCGAACACCTCGACGTCCAGGCCGGCCTTGCGGGCCGCCTCCTCGGTCAGGCCGACCGCGGCGACCTGCGGCTCGGTGAAGGTCACGCGTGGCGTCTGCGCGCCGTCGCTCGTCGCCCGGATGCGGGCGGGGCGGCCGAGGATGCTCGCGGTGGCCACGCGCGCCTGGTACTTGCCGGCGTGGGTCAGCAGCGCCCGGCCGTTCGCGTCGCCGATGACGCGCAGCCAGCGATGCCCGTCGACGGCGAGCTCGTCGTCGACGTCGATCGTCCCGCCGCCCTCCAGCCCGATGCTCTCCAGGCCGAGGTCGTCGGTCTGCGGGCGGCGGCCCAGGGCGACGAGGAGCTCGTCGCCCTCCAGCCGGCTGCCGTCATCGAGCTCGAGCACCACGCCGCCGTCGTCGCGGCGCTCGACGCGCGTGGTCTTGGCCGACAGGCGCAGCTCGACCCCGGAGGCGCGCAGCCCGTCGGCGACCTGCTCGGCGGCGAAGGGCTCCTCCTTGGCGAGCAGCCGGTCGGCCATCTCGACGAGCGTGACGCGGCTGCCCAGCCGGGCGTAGGCCTGGCCCATCTCGCACCCCACCACGCCACCGCCCAGCACGAGCAGGCGGCCCGGGACGTCGTGGGCGGTCGTGACCTCGCGGTTGGTCCACGGCCGCGCGGCGCGGAGGCCGGGGATGGCCTCGGGGAGGTCGGGTGCGCTGCCCACGGCGACGATCACGGCCAGCGCGGCCTCGAGCACGGTGTCGCCGGCCCGCACGGTCCGCTCACCCGTAAGCCGCGCGTGCCCGCGGAAGAGCCGGATGCCCTTGTCCTCGAGCCACGGCAGCTGGGCGCTGTCGTCCAGGCCGTGGATGATCGCGTCGCGTCGCGCCAGGACGGCGGGGACGTCGAGCTCGCCCGTGGCGGCCTCCGCGGCGCCGGGGATGCGGCGCGCCTCGTCGAGCGCCTGCCAGGGTCGCAGCAGCGCCTTGGAGGGCATGCACGCCCAGTAGGAGCACTCGCCGCCGACCAGGCGGTCCTCCACGATCGCGACGGACAGGCCCTCCTCGGCGAGCCGCCCCGCGGCCACCTCGCCGGCCGGGCCGGCGCCGATGACGACCACGTCGAACTCCTCTTGGCTCATGGACGCAAGTCTGCCCCACCGGCGCAGCAGGCATGCTGCCCGCGAGGGTGTGGCGCCCATGCGGCAGGTAGCGTCCTGGCGATGCAGCCGCCGCGGAACGCCGATCCCGACCGCGTCGCCGCGCTGCTGGCGCTCGTCGACGGCACGCTCGCGGCCCACCTGGGGACCGAGCGCGGCGCGGCCGTCGCCGCCGAGCTGCGCGAGCGCGCGGCGGGCTTCGGCGACCACCTGCTCGGCGGCGTCAACCCGGCGCGCGAGGACGCGAGCCCCGCCTGGGACGCCGCGCGCGCGGCGGCCTACGCGCCGACCGAGGGCACGGGCGCCGTGCACCTCGAGCTCGGCACGTTCACCGCCTTCCCGGCCGCCCGCGTCGAGGAGCTCGTCGCCGGCGACGGGCTCAGCGAGTTCATCCGGCTGGACGCCGACCCGCAGTACCCCTGCGATGTCGTCGCGGACGCCACCGCCATGCCGTTCGGCTCCGCGACGATCGACCGCGTCGCGTCCAACTCGGTCCTCGAGCACATCGCCTACCCGCACGAGGTGCTGCGCGAGACCCACAGGGTGCTGCGCCCCGGGGGCGTGATGGTGGTCGTGATGCCGTTCGTCTGGCACCAGCACGGCTATCCGAACGACTACGTCCGCCTGACGCCCGGCTTCTTCGAGCGGGTCTGCCCGGAGGTCGGCTTCACCGACGTGCAGGTCGACGTCGACACGTCGGGCGGGCTCTACAACGTGCTCCACAACGCCGCGAAGATGGCCGGCGTGCAGGACGGGCGGCCCGAGACGGCCGCGATGCGCGAGCTCCACGAGCTGGTCATCACGCTGCTCGGGACGCTCATCCCGCTCGACCGCCACTTCACCGAGGGCGGCCGGTACTGGTTCCACTCGGTCCGCGTGCTCGCCCGCAAGCCCGGCAGCTTCGTGCCGCAGGGCCGCCGGCGGGAGGCCGGCCGGCCCTTCGCCGACCGCGCACTCGACCTGCTGGCCGACCCGGAGACCCGGACGCCGCTGCGGCGCGAGGGATCGCGGCTCGTCGCGCCGCTGACCGGGACGGC
The DNA here is from genome assembly GCA_034664785.1 of Solirubrobacteraceae bacterium. GTDB lineage: Bacteria > Actinomycetota > Thermoleophilia > Solirubrobacterales > Solirubrobacteraceae > Paraconexibacter. The sequence goes on along the minus strand of JAXDGY010000116.1, from coordinate 8,204 downwards.
GTACGAGGTCGCCCGCGACGGAGCGGTGAACTTCCTCGAGCCGAGGGTCGCACGCCCGCCGGCGGGCTCGCGCGTGCGCGCCGCCGCCCGGCGGGTCCTGCGGTGAGCGACTTCGCGGTCATCAGGGCCGACAACCCCGGCCCGTTCACGCTCTCGGGCACCAACACCTACGTCGTGGGGTCCGCCGGCGCCTGGGTGGTCGACCCGGGGCCCGCGCTCGACGCCCACCTCGACGCCGTGGCCGCCGAGGTCGCCCGTCGCGGCGGCGCGGCGGGCATCCTCCTGACCCACGACCACGCCGACCACGCCGAGGGGGTGCCCGCGCTCGCCGCGCGGATCGGCTCCCCGCCCGTCCACGCCGTGCGCTACCCGGCCGAGGTGGCGCTGGCCGGCGGGCAGCGCGCCGGCCCGTTCGACGTCGTCGCCACCCCGGGCCACGCCCCCGACCACGTCGCCTTCGTGGCCGGGGGCGTCGCGTTCACCGGCGACGCGGTGCTGGGGGAGGGCAGCGTGTTCGTGGCGCCCGACCCGGGCGCGCTGCGCGGCTACCTCGCGGGCCTCCGGCGCCTGCGCGCCCTCGGGCTCGAGACGATCGCCCCGGGGCACGGGCCGCTCGTCCCGGACCCGGACGCCAAGCTCGACGCCTACGTCGCCCACCGCCAGGAACGCGAGCGGCGCCTGCTCGCGGCCCTGGACGGCGGGCTGCGCCGCGTCGACGACCTGCTCGACGCGGCGTGGGACGACGCGCCGGCGGTCCTGCGCCCCGCTGCCGCCGTCACGCTGGCCGCCCACCTCGACAAGCTCGAGGAGGACGGCCGCCTGCCCGCCGGGGTGGAGCGGCCGGCCTGGGGCGGGCCGACCGCGATCCCCGACGTCTGATCCGCTCAGGCCGGGACGGCCTCCCGCTCCGGGAGGTTCGCCGCCGGCTCTGCGGGCTCGTCCTCGAGATCGCCCTCGAGCGCGATGTTCGGCAGCACGCGGTCCAGCCAGCGGGGCAGCGTCCAGGCGCGGTCGCCGAGCAGGACCATCACCGCGGGGGCGACGACCATGCGGACGACGAGGACGTCGATGAGGATCGCGCTCGCCAGCCCCAGGCCGATCGTCTTGACGACCACGTCGGGATCGGAGACGAAGCCGAGGAAGACGCTCGTCATGATCGCGCCCGCGGCCAGGATGATGCGGCCGACACGCGACAGCGCCGTGACCACCGCCTCCCGCGGCGCGGCGCCGCGGAGGTGCTCCTCGCGGATCCGCGACTGCAGGAAGACGTTGTAGTCCATCGACAGCCCGAACAGGATCGCGAACATGAACAGCGGTACGAAGGACACGATCGGGACGCTGCCGCTGACCCCGAGCAGGGACGCGCCCCAGCCCCACTGGAACACGGCGACGACCACGCCGTAGGCGGCGGCGATCGACAGCAGGTTGAACGCGGCGCTGACCAGCGGCACCCACAGCGACCGGAAGACGGCCATCAGCAGCAGGACGCTGAGCCCGATCACCAGCACGATGAACACGGGCAGGCGGGAGGCGATCTTGCTCGCGAGGTCCTGCAGCGTCGCCGTCGCGCCGCCGACGTAGGCGTGCACCGGCGTGCCCTGGGTCGCTGCCGGCAGGGTGCGGTCGCGGAGGCGCGTGACGAGGGCGGCGGTGGCGGAGTCCTGCGGGGACGTCCGCGGGATCACGGTGAGCGTCGCCGCGTCGCCCTTGGGCGACAGGCGCGGGGGCGACGCGAAGGCGACGCCCGGCGTGCGCTGGACGGCCTGCTGGACCTTGGCCAGCGCGGCCGTGCCCGACCCGCCGGGCAGCGTGGCCGCGATGACGAGCGGCCCGTTGAAGCCGACGCCGAAGCCCTCGGCCAGGCGGTCGTAGGCGACGCGCGTCGTCGAGCCCGACTTGGCGTTGCCGTCGTCGGGCTGGCCGAGGCGCAGGCTCGTGAACGGGATCGCGAGCAGCAGGAGGACCGCGGTGCCGGCGAGCGCTGAGGTCCAGGGGCGCGCGGTGACCCGGCGACCCCAGCCCGCGAAGGCCTGCGACGGCGCCACGTGCTCGGGCCGGCGGGGGCGCAGGCGGCGCGCGAACGCGCCCATCAGCGTCGGGAGCACGGTGACCGCGCCCACGGCGACCGAGGCCACGATGATCGCCGAGCCGACCCCCATGCGGCCGACGAACGGGATGCCCGTGGCGAGCAGGCCGGCGATCGCCACGACCACGATGGTGCCCGCGGCGACCACCGAGGTCCCCGCCGTGGCGTTCGCGACGCGGGCGGCGTGCGGCACCGTGTCGCCCGCGGCGAGCTGCTCGCGGTAGCGGCCGACGATCAGCAGGGCGTAGTCGATGCCCGCGCCGAGGCCGAGCATGACCCCGAGGGTCGGCGCGAAGCTCGGGAAGTCCGTGAAGGCCGCGCCGAAGCGCAGCAGCAGCAGGCCGCCGGCGAGCGCGATGAGCGAGGCGATCAGCGTCAGCGCCATCGCGGCGACGGACCGGAAGACCAGCGTCAGGACGATCATGGCGACCGCGAGCCCGATGAGCTCGCCGATCGGCGCGGTGCTCTGCTGCGCCTGGTCGACGACCTGCCCGCGGCGGGAGACCTCGAGGCCCGCGCGCTCGCCGATGGCGGAGGCGCGCTCGAGCGCCTGGCCCGGGGCCTTGCCCATGTCGGGGGCGGTGTCGTCGTACTGCACGGTGGTGAAGCCGATCCGGCCATTGGCGGAGAGCTGACCGCGGCCCTGGGAGCTGAGCGGGCTCACCGCCGCGGTGACGTGCGGCTGGCGGCGGATCTCGGCCACCGTCTGGGCGATGGCGCGGGCACTGGCGCCGTCGCGCAGCGTGCCCTGGCGGGCGGTGAACACGACCGTCGCCGTGTCGCCCGATTGGGAGGGGAATCGCTGCTGGAGCACGTCGAGCGCGGTCTGCGACTCGGTGCCGGGAGTCCTGAAGTTGTCGTTGAAGGCGCCGCCGGCGGCGGAGGAGATGCCTGCGATGAGCGCCAGGACGAGCGCGACGAGCGCCAGCGAGCGCTTCCAGTGAGCGGCGGCGGACGCGGCCAGGCGGGCGAGGAGGTGGGCCATGCGGAGCAGAGAACCACATCGCTCGCAGAAATGCAATCAATGCAAATATGCGCGAGACGCATGTACGCATAGACCGCAAAGCTGTACGCTGAGGCCATGGACAGCGCACCGGGTCTGCGCGAACGCAAGAAGCAGCGCACCAGGGACCACATCGTCGCCGCGGCCTTCCGGCTGTTCGCCGAACGCGGCTATGCCGAGACGACGCTCGCGGACATCGCGGCGGCCGCCGACATCGCGCCGCGCACGTTCTTCGCCTACTTCCCGTCGAAGGAGGCGCTGCTCTTCTGCGACGCCGAGCGTGACCTCCGCTCCTTGCAGGAGGCGCTCGACGCACGGCCGGAGGGGGCCACGGCCATCGCGAGGACGCGCGAGTGGATCGCCGGGCGCCTGGAGCACTGGGCGTCCGACCCCGACGCGGAGGTGCGCAAGCGGCTCGTCCGCGAGGTCGAGGCGCTCGCCGCCCAGGAGCGCTACGTCATGGGCCGCTTCGAGGCGGTGCTCCGCCGCGGCGTCGCGCGCGACCTCGGCGAGCAGCCCGAGGCGCTGCGGCCCACGCTGGTGGCGGCCGCGGCCATCGCCGCGCTGGGCTCGCTGGAGGAGATCCACGGCGCCGAGCACACCGACGGGATCGAGCCTGCGACCGCGGAGCAGCAGCTAGCCGTCCTCGACGAGGCGCTCGTCTTCCTCGAGGGCGGCATCGCCGCGCTCCAGGGCCACGAGGCGCCGGAGGGCCTCGCGGCGGCGACCGACGGGCGCTAGGCCGCCGGCTCAGGAGAGACGGCCCGCGGGAGCCAGGCGCTGCTCGGCCAGCGCGGTCGCCGCGGCCAGCGGCGTGAGGCCGTCGGCGTCCGCGGCGTCGAGGACCGCCCGCACGGTGTCGCCGATCTCCCGCACGCGGGCCCGCGCACGCCGCGGGTCGTAGCCGCCCGGCTCGAGCTCGACGGCGATGTTGACGATGCCGCCCGCGTTGGCGACGAAGTCCGGCACCCACAGCACGCCGCGCTCGACCAGGAGCGCGGCGACCTCGTCGGAGGCGAGCTGGTTGTTCGCCGCGCCGGCGACCACGGGCGCCTGCAGGGCGGGGACGGTCTCGTGGTCGAGGACGCCGCCGAGCGCGCACGGGCAGAGGACGTCGACGGGGGCGCGCATGGCCTCGGCCGCGCTGACCCAGCGGGCCCCGAGCGCGAGGGCGGCCGGGCGCTTGGACGCGTCGAGGTCGTTGACGAGCAGGTCGGCGCCGCGCCTGGCCAGGAGGCGTGCGACGCGCAGGCCGACGTGCCCGAGGCCGATGACGGCGACGCTGCGGCCGCGCAGCGACGTCGAGCCGAAGGCCCGCTCGCAGGCGGCGAGCACGGAGGCCTCGACGCCGAGCGCGGTGGATGGGCTCGGGTCCCCGGAGCCGCCGTGGCGGGGCGCGCGGCCCGAGACGTGGGGGGTGCGGCGGGCGATGACCTCCATGTCCCGGCTGGCCGTGCCGACGTCCTCCGCCGTGACGTAGGCGCCTCCGAGCGCCTCGACGGTGTCGCCGAAGTCCTCGAGGGCGGCGCGGCGCCGCGCGGGCGGGAGCTCGTCGTCCGCCCGCAGCATGATCACGCCCTTGCCCCCGCCGAGCGGGAGGCCCGCCACCGCGGACTTGTAGGTCATCCCGCGCGCGAGGCGCAGGGCGTCCCGCACCGCGGCACGCGCGTCGTCATAGCGCCACAGGCGGCACCCGCCGAGCGCGGGCCCGAGGACCGTCGAGTGCACCGCGACCATCGAGAACAGGCCCGAGCGCCGGCCACGGCGGACGAGGAGCTGCTCGTGCTCGAGGTCGGCCAGGTAGCGGTCCATGCGCGGGCGACCCTAGATGATCCCGGCGACGGGCCGCGTACGGGCCGGCGCGGGGCTAGGGTGCCGTCGCGCCCGCGGTGCCGACGGCGCCGGCGACCGGCCTGGCGCCGACGTCCGGGGCGCCGCCCGGGCCGGCGGCGGGGATGCTGCCGGGGGTGCCCGCCGGCTGCGTGGCCGGCGTCGTGCCCGCCGGCGCCGACGGGTTGGCGGGCGTCGTCGGCTCGGCCAGCGAGGGGGCGGAGGTGGTCACCGGCGCGGTGGCGGCCGGGTCCGGAGCCGTCTCCGCCGGGGCCAGGACGCCGCCCGCGCGGCGCGCCGCCTCCTCCTCGGCGGTGCCGATCGGCCGCCCGGCCGGGGCACTCAGCGTGCCGGCGCTGGTGTTCGGGGTGGCCGCCGTGCCGGGGGCGAGGCGGGCCTTGTGCTGGTCGGCGGCGCTGCGCTTCGCGGCGGCGCGGTGCGGCCCGGCGCCGGAGGCCCGCCGGGAGGCGGCGCTGGGATCGAGCACGTGCAGGCCGGCCGCCGGCGCGGCGGCGACTGCCGCGGCCCCGGCGCCCGCCTTGGCCCCGGCGGCGTGCGACGGAGCCGGGTTGGCGCGCTGCGCTTGGTGGTCGTTGACCTCGACGGCGCCGCCGCCGACGATCGCGGCGCAGCAGACCACCGCGGCGACCTTCGTCGCGGTGGCCGCAGCGGCGCCACCGCCCAGGGTCGCGACGGTCCCACTCGCGGCCACCGTCCCGCCCGCGGCCGCCCCGCCGCCGGCGGCGGCGCCCCCGCCGGCCGCGGCACCCGAGCCGCCGATGCCGAAGACCTTGGCCAGCATGGCCCACGGCGCGTGGCTGGGCTCCAGCGCCCCGAGGCTCCGCGAGACGCCCTTCAGCGCGCTGCGGTAGTCGCGGCAGCCCGAGCACTCGCGCAGGTGGCGCCGGGCGCGCCCGCTGGCCCGCACCCCGCGGTCGTGGGCGCCCGCGAGGTCGTCGCGGATCTCCACGCACGCGGTGTCGCGCGCGTCCTGGGCCTCGACCAGGCCGATCCGCGCCCGGACGAGCAGCGACTTGACCGACGGGACGGTGACCTCCAGCGCGTCGGCGAGCTCCTGGTAGGTCAGGCCCTCCATCTCCCGCATCAGCAGCGCCGAGCGCTGCTGCTCGGGCAGGCGGCGGATGTCCGCGACCAGGCGCCGCAGGTCCTCGCGGCGCTCGGCCTCCGTGGGGGGATCGGCCCCGACGGAATGCAGCGCGTGCGCGCCGTCGACGGGCTCGGTGGGCTGCGCGGCGGGCCGGCGGAGCTGATCGATGCAGCGGTTGTGCGCGACGCGGTAGAGCCAGGCGCGCAGCGTCACGGGGCGGTCGTCGGCCCGCAGCGCGTGGTAGGCGCGCAGGTAGACGTCCTGCAGCGCGTCCTCGGCGTCGGACTGCGAGCCGCCGAGCATCTGGCGGGTGTAGGCCAGCAGGCGGGCGCGGTAGCGGTCATGGATGACGCCGAAGGCATCGTCGTTGCCGAGGCGGAAGAGGGCGACGAGCTGGTCGTCCGAGCGCAGCCGCAGAAGCCTCGCCACAGGCGCGCGGCCGACCCCGACGGGTGCTCTGAATGTCGATGCCTCCACGCTTGCTCCCGGCAACCCTAACGCCCCGGAGGACGGAGAGTTCCGCCATCCGGGTGGGATGGGTCATGGATCGGGTATCTTCGGGTGGGTGTCGATGGCGTGGCAAGCGCCGCCGGCACGACGTGACCGGCTCGACGCCGCCGATCTGCAACGGTTCGCGACGGAACGCCGGCCTCTTCGCCTCCGAGCACGAAGGAGCCAGCGACGATGGCCGCCGTCCAGCCCCAGGCACCACCTCTCCGCCGTTCGATCGTCGAGCTCGACCCGGGCCTCGCCGAGTCCCTCGACCTCCGTGACCGCGCCCTCGCCCGGCGCCACGCCGTCGTGGACGTGCGCGACCTGCACGAGGGCCCGGTGGCGGTGGGATCGCTCGTCCGCGAGACCGATCTCGGGATGATCGTCCTTTCGGGCCTCGCGGCCCGGGAGACCCCGTTCGCGGGAGGGCACGTCCTCGAGATCCACGGCCCTGAGGACCTCGTCCTCTCCGACCGCGAGCGCCAGGGGGTGCGCTGGGAGATCCTGGCCGCCGGCCGGGTGGCGCTGCTCGATGCGCGCTTCGGCCAGGTCGCGGCGCGCCTGCCGTCGCTCTCCGCGGCGCTCCTGCAGCGCGCCGGTGCGACGGCGCACTGGCTGGCCGCTCGCGTCGCCGTCCTAGCCCTGCCGCGCGTGGAGGACCGGGTGCTCGCCGGTCTCGGCCTGCTCGCGGACCGCTGGGGCCGCGTGGGCCCCGACGGCCTCGTGGTGCCGGGACCGCTGACGCACGAGGCGATCGGGCGCCTGGTCGGCGCCCGCCGCTCGACGGTCACGCTGGCGATCTCGGCGCTGCGCCGGGAGGGCCGGATCGACCGCCGTCCCGACGGGCGCTGGGTCCTCTGCGAGCGACGTCAGGCCAGCGAGGCCATGACGTGCTTGACGTTGGTGTAGTCCTCGACGGCGTACATGGACAGGTCCTTGCCGTAGCCCGACTGCTTGTAGCCGCCGTGCGGCATCTCGGAGGCGAGCGGGATGTGGTCGTTGATCCACACCGTGCCGAACCGCAGCGCGGCCGAGACCCGCAGCGCGCGGCCGATGTCCCGCGTCCAGACGCTGGAGGCCAGCCCGTACGGCGTCCCGTTGGCCCACGCGATGGCCTCGGCCTCGTCGGTGAAGCGCTGGACGGTGATGACCGGCCCGAAGATCTCGCGCTGGATCATCTCGTCGTCCTGCTGGAGGTTGGCGACGACGGTGGGCTCGAGGTAGAACCCGGGACGGCCGGGCTCGCTGCCGCCCGTGACGACCTCGGCGTGGTCGGGCTTGCGCTCCAGGAAGCCCTCGACGCGCTCGCGCTGGCGGGCAGTGTTCAGGGGGCCGAGCGTGGTGCCGGCGGCGGTCGTGTCCCCGAGGACCTGCGCCTTGGCCTGCTCGGCGAGGCCGGCGACGACGTCGTCGTAGACCTTCGGGCCGGCGAGCACGCGCGTGGCCGCCGTGCAGTCCTGGCCGGCGTTGTAGTAGCCGGTGCCCGCGATGGTCTCCATCGCCGTCTCCATGTCGACGTCGTCGAAGACGATGACGGGCGCCTTGCCGCCGAGCTCGAGGTGCACGCGCTTGAGGGTCTTCGCCGCATGCTCGGCGATCCACTTGCCCGTGTCGACCGAGCCCGTCAGGGAGACGAGGTCGACGCCTGGGTGCTCGACGAGCGCGGCCCCCGGGTCGTTGCCGCC
>JAXDGY010000115.1:0-3590 GCA_034664785.1 Solirubrobacteraceae bacterium | reverse complement strand
TCGCCGTCGACGACTTCGCGCCGCGCATGTCGTTCTTCTTCAACGCGCAGATCGACTTCTTCGAGGAGATCGCCAAGTACCGCGCCGCCCGCCGGATCTGGGCCCGCGAGCTGCGCGACACCTTCGGGGCCAAGGACCCGCGGTCGTGGCTCATGCGCACCCACGTGCAGACCGCGGGCGTCTCGCTGACCGCCCAGCAGCCGCTGAACAACATCACGCGGACGGCGATCGAGGCGCTGGCCGGGGTGCTCGGCGGGACGCAGTCGCTGCACACCAACTCCTACGACGAGGCGCTGGCGCTGCCGACCGAGGACGCCGTCCGCCTCGCGCTGCGCACGCAGCAGATCATCGCCCACGAGACCGGCGTGACGAACACCATCGACCCGCTCGGCGGCTCCTACCACGTCGAGGCGCTCACGGACGAGCTCGAGGCCAAGGCGTACGACTACTTCCGCCGCATCGACGAGATCGGCGGCATGGTCGAGGCAGTCAAGCAGAGCTTCCCGCAGCGCGAGATCGCCGACGCGGCCTACGAGCTGCAGTGCGAGATCGACGCGGGCCGGCGCATCGTCGTCGGCGTCAACGCGCACACGGAGGGCGACGACGACACGGCGGTCCTGCACCGCGTCGATCCGGCGCTCGAGCGCAAGCAGATCGACCGCCTGCGCGCCGTCCGCGCCCGGCGCGACGCCGCCGCCGCCGAGCGCGCCCTCGCGGCGCTGCAGGCCGCGGCCGCCCGCGACGACGCCAACCTGCTTCCCCCGCTCCTGGACGCCGCGCGCGCCCACGCCAGCGAGGGGGAGATCATCCAAGCCCTGCAAAGGGTGTTCGGTTCCTACACGGAGGCTCCCGTCTTCTGATGCGCAAGCTCGTTGTCCTGTCCCTGCCCCTCGCGGCCTGCGTCGCCCTCGCTGTCCCCGCCTTCGGCGCGACCACGTCGATCAAGATGGGGGACAACTTCTTCAAGCCCACCAAGGTCACGGTCAAGAAGGGGACGACGGTGCGCTGGAAGTGGGCCACCAAGGCCCCGCACAACGTCGTGAGCCGCGGCGCCGGCAGCTTCACGTCGGGCTCGCCGAAGAAGACGGGCAACTTCGCCCGGAAGCTCACGAAGAAGGGCACCTACCGCATCGTCTGCGTCGTGCACCCCGCGATGAAGATGACCATCACCGTCCGCTAGCCACCTTCGTCGGGGCTCCTCCGGGTGCCCCGATCCCGGCGTCCGGTGGGCCCCTCCGGACGCCGGGAGGTAGAATCGCGCGCCTCATGCCTGCCGTCCCCACCGCCCGGAAGATCCGCGTCGTCGTCGCGAAGCCGGGTCTGGACGGGCACGACCGCGGCGCGAAGATCATCGCCCGTGCCCTGCGCGATGCGGGGATGGAGGTGATCTACACCGGCTTGCACCAGACGCCGGAGCAGATCGTGGAGACGGTGATCCAGGAGGACGCGGATGCCGTCGGGCTCTCGATCCTCTCCGGCGCGCACATGACGCTGGTCCCCCGGATCGTGCAGCTGCTCTCAGAGCAGGGCATCGACGACGTGCTGGTGACCGTCGGCGGCACGATCCCGAGCGACGACATCCCGCAGCTCAAGGAGCTCGGGGTGGCCGAGGTCTTCACGCCCGGCGCGCCCACCCAGGCGATCATCGACTTCATCCAGGGCGCCGTGCACCGCTCCTAGCGGGCCCGCCGCCCGCGAGACCCCCACCGGAAAACCCCTTGTCCAAGACGTCGGACGTGCCCAGGGCCCCGACCGACTGACTCGTCAGTCAACGTGCTGGGTACACTCTTCGACGTTCGTCTGCCACAGGAGGCCAAATGAAGATCTGTGTCCTCGTCAAAGAGGTGCCAGATGCCGCGGTGCAGAAGCGGCTCGACCCCAACACGGGGCTGATGGATCGCAGCGGGGAGAAGAACCTCAACCCGTACGACACGCACGCCATCGAGGCGGCGATGCAGATCAAGGAGGGCGGGACCGTCCCGGTCGAGGAGATCGTCGCCGTGACGATGGGCCCCGACTCCGCGGTGCGTGCCCTGCACAAGGCCGTGTCGCTCGGCGCCGACCGCTCCGTGCACCTGTCCGACGCGGCGCTCGCCGGCTCCGACGTGGCCGCGACCGGCTACGCGCTGGCCCAGGTGCTCAAGCGTGAGAGCCCCGACCTCGTCCTGCTCGGGCAGCAGTCCGACGACGGCGAGTGCTACACGATCGGCGCCGTCGTGGCCGAGTATCTCGGCATGCCGTCGCTGACGCAGGTCATCAAGATGGACACGGCCGCCGACGGCCTGACCTGCGAGCGCCAGGCGGAGTACGGCTACGACACGGTCAAGGTGAACCTGCCCGCCGTCATCTCGGTCGGCGACGCGATCAACGAGCCGCGGTACCCGTCGCTGAAGGCGATCATGGGCGCGAAGAAGAAGCAGCTCGACGCGGTCGCCACCGGCGACGTCGACATCGATCCCGGCAAGGTCGGCAAGGAGCACTCGGCCGCCAACTGGGTCGCCGCCAAGCAGCCGCCCGCCAAGGCGGCCGGCGAGATCATCGAGGACGACGACACCGCCGAGACGGTCGAGAAGATCGTCGCCTGGCTGGACGAGAGGAAGCTGATCTAGATGGCGAACATCCTGGTCTACGCCCTGCACTACGAGGGCGCCATCAACAAGAACTCGCTCGGCGCCGTCTCCGAGGCGGCCAAGCTGGCCTCCGAGCTCGGCGGCGAGGCGCACGCGATCGTCGTCGGGCAGGCCGACGAGGCCCTGGCCGGCTCGCTCGGCGAGTACGGCGCGACGAAGGTCTACCGCGCCGACGCCCCCGAGGGCCTGGCGCAGCCCGTCGTCGACGCGATGGCCAAGGTCATCCAGGACGGCGACTACTCCTACGCGCTGTTCGGCGGCGGCCTGCTCGGGTTCGAGATCGGCGCCGGCCTGGCCGCGCGCCTGGGCGCGGGCGTGACGATGGAGGTCACCGCGGTGCGCGCCGAGGGCGGCGAGCTGATCGCGGAGCGGCCGATCCTGGGCGACTCGGCGATCTCCGAGGTCAAGTACCGATCGCCGGTCGGCATCATCATCGGCCGCCTGAACGCCTTCGAGATCAGGCCCGCCGGCAACGGCGCGGCGCCGGTCGAGGACGTCGCGGTCGAGCTGTCGGCGCACGCCCAGCAGGCCACGATGGTCACCCGTGGCGAGCAGCGCGGCGCCGACGTCGACATCGAGGGCGCCGACATCCTGGTGGCCGGCGGCCGCGGCCTCGGCAAGGCCGAGGGCTTCCAGCTCGCCGAGGAGCTCGCGGGGGCCTTCGGTGGCAACTCCGCCGTGGCGGCCACGCGCGCCGTCGTCGACGCGGGCTGGTACCCCTACGCGGCGCAGATCGGCCAGACGGGCAAGACCGTCGCGCCGAAGCTGTACCTCGCCGCGGGCATCTCGGGCGCGATCCAGCACAAGGTCGGCATGCAGGCCTCGGAGAACATCGTGGCGATCAACAAGGACGCGAACGCCCCGATCTTCGAGTTCTCCGACCTCGGGGTCGTCGGCGACCTGAACAAGATCCTCCCCAAGCTCACCGAGGCCATCAAGGCGAAGAAGGGCGGCTGATCG
>JAXDGY010000114.1:0-16134 GCA_034664785.1 Solirubrobacteraceae bacterium | reverse complement strand
GCCTGGACGGCGCTCAGCGCCGGCTGGGCGCCGCTGGGCTACGAGGCGTCCAACGACGCGCAGCGCATCCTGCTCTACCTCGTCGTCCTCGCGATCGCCGTCGCCGTGTGGCGCCCACGCAGCGCCGCGCGGTGGGTCGAGCCGGTGCTCGCCGGCGGCGTGCTCGGCGTCACCCTCGTCGGCCTCGCGGGCCGGCTGCTGCCGGGCGTCGTCACGCAGAACACCTCGCTGAGCGCGGGCGGACGCCTCGAGCAGCCGCTCACCTACTGGAACGCGGAGGGCGCGCTCGCCGCCATGGGCCTGGTGCTGTGCGCGCGCATCGCGGGTGACCGCGGGCGTCCGCGCGCCCTGCGCCTGGCCGCCGCTGCCGCCACCGTGCCGCTCGCCGCCGGCCTGTACCTGACGTTCTCGCGCGGCGCACTGGCGGCGCTCGCCGGCGGGCTGATCGCCCTGGTGGTCGCCGCGCCGACGCGGTCGCAGCTGCGGGCGCTGGCGGCCTGCGTCCTGCCGTGCGTCGCGGGGACCGTGGCCGCGGGCCTGTCGGACGGCGTGCGTGGCCTGCAGGGAAGCCACAGCCACCAGGTCAGCCAGGGTCTCGTGGTCCTCGCCGTGCTCGTCGTGGCCTGCGCGGCGGCGGCGGGCCTGACGGCGCTCGCGATCCGGCGGGAGCCCGCCGACCGCAGCGCCGGGGACCGGTTCGGCCTGCCCGGGTGGATGGCCCCGGTCGCCGCCGTCGTGATCGTCGCGCTCGTCGCCGTCCCGATCGCGGCCGGCGGCGCGAAGGCGCCGGGCGCCAAGCAGGAGGTCGCCTTCGGCGCGACGAACCAGCGGCTCTCGGAGATCGGCTCGAACCGCCCCGAGTACTGGCGCGTCGCGCTGAAGGCGTGGGAGGAGGATCCGCTGAAGGGCGTCGGGTCCAGCGGCTTCGCGGTCGAATGGATCAAGAAGCGCCACATCACCGAGGGCGTCCACGACGCCCACTCCCTGGAGATCGAGACCCTCGCCGAGCTCGGGCTGGTCGGGGCGGCGATCCTGGCAGCGCTGATCGGCGCCGCGGTCGTCGGCGTGCGGCGGGCCCACGGCGCCGATCCCGCGCTTGCGGCGGGCCCGCTCGCGGCGCTCGTCGTCTGGGGGCTGCACGCGTCGCTGGACTGGGACTGGGAGATGCCCGCGCTGACCCTCGTGGCCGTGATCCTGCTCGGCATGCTGCTGGCCCAGGCCGACCGGGCGGAGGTCCCCCGTGGACGCTGACACGCGCCCGTCCCGGCGCTCACCCGCGGCGGCGTGGCTGGCGCGCGGCCTGGTGCTCGCGCTGGCGGTCACGGCCGCGGCGGTCGGTCTCGGGGCCGAGCACAGCCAGAACCTCTGCCAGGACACGCTCCAGCGCGCCGGGCGCATCAAGTCCGGCACGACGGCTGCGGAAGCCGCCGCCGTGGGCCGCGACCTGCTGGCGCGGTGTCCCAACCCGCGCGACGCCGTCACGCCCGTCGCGCTGCTCATCGGGGCGCACCACCGGGCCATCGCGATCGACGTCGCCACGGGGCTCACGCGCCGCAACCCCGACGACTACGTCGGCTGGCTGATCCTGTCCGCCGTCGAGGGCAAGAACGCCCGGGGCGAGGCCGCCCAGCGTCGCGTCGACCAGCTCCGCCCCCCGGTCTGACCCGCGGCCGGGGCAGGCCCGTCGCCGTTCACCAGGCTGTGCGCGGGTGGCCGCCGGCGCCCTCGCCCCGCCACGGGACCGCGGGCACGGCCTCGTCGACCGGGACGACGGCGCGGGCGCGCAGGCCGCGCCGCTCGCGCCACATGGCGGGCAGCAGCGGCAGCGCGGACGCGAGCCCGGCGACGTGCGCGCGCAGCGCCGGGCGCCCCTCCCGCGCCGCGTGCCACAGCCACGCGGCCTGACGGTAGGCCACCAGCGGCGCCCAGCGCCACGGGTAGGCCCGCGCGACGAGCAGGACGGTGTTGCGGGCGGCCCAGCCCGCGACGGGGCGCCTGAGCCCCTCGGAGGAGCCGCTGCCGGCGTGCCGGGCCACCACGGGCTCGTAGCGGCACGTCCAGCCCGCCAGGCGCAGCTTGAGCCCCAGGTCGACGTCCTCAAGGTACGCGAAGAAGCGCTCGTCGAAGGCGCCGGCCTGCACCACGGGTTCCCGGCGGTAGAGCGCGGCCCCCGCGCACGCCGCGAAGACCTCGCCGGGCTCGTCCCAGCGGCCGTCGTCGCGGCGGAAGCGCCCGCGCTGCTCGCAGACGCCGTCGCGTCGCAGGATGTCCCCGGTGTCGTAGAGGACCCCCGGGTCCGCGAGGTCGACCATCTTCGTGGCGACGCTCGCGCACCGCGCGTCGCGCTCCAGGACGGCGACGGTGCGCGCCAGCCAGTCCGGCGCCAGCTCGACGTCCGTGTTGACGAGGGCCAGCGCGTCGGCGTCCGCCGCCGCGGCGATGCCGGCGTTCGCGCCGCCCGCGAAGCCGGTGTTGTGCGGCAGGGCGACGACGCGCACCTGCGGCCAGTGCTCGCGCAGCCACGCGACGGAGCCGTCCGTGGACGCGTTGTCGACGACCACGATCTCGTCGGCCGGCCGCGTCTGCGCGGCGAGCGACGCCAGGCAGCCGGGCAGCCACCGCCGGCCGTTCCAGTTGGGGACGACCGCGGCGACCCTCACCGGGGTGCGACGAGCCCGCGCGCACGGCGCGGCGGGCTCCGGCGCAGCACGCTGCGCGAGGTGCGGCGCTGCTCACCGCGCAGCGTGTCGTTCACGACGCGCTCGATCCCGCGCTGGAAGCTCGAGATGTCGAAGCGGCGCGCGTTGGCCACGCACGCGGCGGGGTCGACCGAGAGGGCGTCGAAGCCCTGGACGGCGGCGATGAGCGCCTCGGGCTCCGGCTCGTCGAAGAACACGCCGGTCACGCCCTCGACCACGGTGCCGGCGACCCCGCCGTCGCGCAAGGCGATCACGGGGCGCCCGGCGGCCTGGGCCTCGACCGCCGCGATGCCGAACTCCTCGGTCGCGGTGACCACCAGGCCGCGGCAGCGGGCGAGCGTGTGGGCCACCTCGTCGTCGTCGATGCGGCCGGCGAAGCGGATCGTCGGGCCGGCGAGCCGCTGCAGGCGGCGCGTGTCGGGGCCCTTGCCGATGATCACGAGCGGCAGCTCCATGCGGGTGAAGGCCCGCACGGCCACGTCGATCCGCTTGTGCGGCATGAGCTCGGAGAGGACGGCGTACTCCTCGCCCACCTCGGCGACGGGGACCGGGGTGAAGCGGTGGGTCTCCACCGGGGGCGGGATGACCTCCGAGCTGCGGCCGAAGTACCGCAGCACCCGCTGCCGGGTCGTCTCGGAGTTCGCGATGTAGCGATCCACGCGGCGGGCGGCCGTCGTGTCCCACTGGCGCCAGCGGCCGAGCACCATGGCCAGGGGGGCGCGCAGGATCGCGGGGTTGTCGTGCAGCGTCTCCTCCCGCGCGTTCCAGGCGTAGCGAAAGGGGTTGTGGCAGTAGCAGACGTGGATCGCGCCGGCGTCCGGGATGACGCCGTGCGACCACGCGCTGTGGCTCGAGATGACCACGTCGTAGCCCCGCAGATCGAGCGACTCGATCGCGTAGGGGTACGCGGGCATCAGCGCGCGGAAGGTCTTCGCCGTCGGGCGCAGACGTTGGAGGAAGGTGGTGTGGACCCTCCTGTTCGCGAACCTCCCGTGGGTGCCCTTGGGGTCGTAGACAGCGGTGAAGATGTCTGCGTCCGGATAGATGTCGCACAACGCGGCGAACACCCGCTCCGCACCCCGCAGGTCCAACAGGAAGTCGTGCACGAGCGCCACGCGCAACTTCTGCTTGCCGGTTCCGTCCTGCATGCGACGCCGAGTGTATGCGAGAGTTGCTTCCTTGTGGAGGTCGGATTCGACGGGCGGTCATTCCTGGCCGGAAGGGGAGTGGCCCGGTACACCCGTCGCCTTTCCGGTGCATTGGCCTCCCGGCACCCCCGTGACGGCTGGCATGCGTTCGTCCCCGGAGCGGGTCCGGTCGACGTCCCGGACCCCGGGCCGGTGCTCCACCGCGACCCCCGCCGCCAGCGGGTGCTCTTCGCCTCCGCGGCGCTGGCCGGCCGCCCGCACCTCGACGGTCCCGGCGGCCTGCTGCGCAGGCCCGTCGACGTCGTGTGGATCCCGGCTCCGGCGCCCGTGGCGGTCGCACCCGGCACGCCCTACGTGCTGACGGTCCACGACCTGTCGTTCGAGCGCCGCCCGCGC
Source organism: Solirubrobacteraceae bacterium (assembly GCA_034664785.1). Taxonomy (GTDB): domain Bacteria; phylum Actinomycetota; class Thermoleophilia; order Solirubrobacterales; family Solirubrobacteraceae; genus Paraconexibacter. The sequence goes on along the minus strand of JAXDGY010000114.1, from coordinate 11,891 downwards.
GACTTCACGCCCTACGAGCGGCTCTGGCACCGCCTCGCCCGCCCCCGCCGACTCGGCGCGCGGGCGACCCGGATCGTGTGCGACTCGGAGGCGGTGGCGGCCGAGGTCCGCGCGGACTGGCCGGTCGATCCGGCGCGCGTGTCGGTCGTCGTCCCGGGGGTCGATCGTCCCCCGGCGGGGCAGAAGACCCCCCATCCGGAGGGGGCCGCTCCGGAGCGATACCTGCTGTTCGTGGGGGCGCTGGAGCCCCGCAAGGCCCCCGCGGTCCTCGGCCGCGCCTTCGCCGAGGCCCGCGCGCGCGGCCTGGACGCCGACCTGGTGGTCGCCGGGGGCGGCCGGCTGGCCGGGGAGGTCGAGGGGCCCGGCGTCCACGTGCTCGGCGGCGTCGACGACGCGACGCTCCACGCGCTCTACGCCCACGCGCTCGCGCTCGTGATGCCGTCCTGGCTGGAGGGGTTCGGCCTGCCGCCGCTGGAGGCCGCGGGCCATGGCGTCCCCTCCGTGGTGACCGACCTGCCCGTCTTCCGCGAGACGCTGGGCGCCGGCGCCCTCTTCGTCCCGCCCGGCGACGCCGGCGCGCTGGCCGATGCGCTGCTGCGCATCGCCGGCGAGCCCGACCTGCGCAACCGCCTCGCCGCGGCCGCCGGCGCCCGCCTGGCGCCCATGACCTGGGACCGGGCGGCCGACGAGCTGCGCGGCGTGCTCGCCGAGGCCGCCGAGGAGCGCGGATGAGCTTCACGGCGGTGGTCGTGCTGCACGACTCCGCCCGCGACGTCGCCGTCCTGCTCGACTCGCTCGACGAGCACGTCCGCCCGCACGGCGACGTCCAGGTGGTCTGCGTGGACAGCGGGTCGCGCGACGACGGTCCGCGTATCGCGGCGGCCCACGGCGCCGAGGTGGTCGTCCTGGACGGGAACCGCGGCTTCGGGGCGGCCAACAACGCCGGGGTGGCGCGCGCCCGCCACGACGTCACGGTCCTGCTCAACCCCGACGTCATCGCGCTCGACGGGGCCCTGCACGAGCTCGCGGCCCTGGCCGCGGCGCGGGACGCCCTGCACGTCCCCCGGCTGCTCAACGCCGACCGGACCGTCCAGCGCAGCGCGCACCCGGTGCCGGGCCGGGCGAGCGCGCTGCTGCCCGCCGTCGTCCACCCGCGGCTGCTCCCCCGCGGCCCCCGCGAGACGGCCGACCCGTGGCGCGCCGAGCAGGAGCGCGAGGTCGGCTGGGCGATCGCCGCCGTCCTGGCCGCGCGCACGGCCACGCTGCGGGCGCTCGGGCCGTTCGACGCCGCGGCGTTCCTGTTCTTCGAGGACCTGGAGCTGGGGCTGAAGGCCCGCGCCGCGGGCGTGCCGACGATCCTGCACCCGCACCTGCGCCTGGTCCACGCCGGCCAGCACAGCACGGGCCCCGCGCTGGGTACGGCCCATGAGCTGCAGGCCCGCCGGCGGCGGGACGTGATCGAGGCCGCGCTCGGCCGCCGGGCGGTCGCGCTCGACGATGCGGCCCAGGCCGCCACCTTCGCGACGCGGGCAGTGGTGCGGGCGGCCCTGCGCCGCGACGGGTCGCGCCCGCGCGCCCAGCTCGCCGCCCTGCGCGCGGCGCGCCGCGCGTAGACGGCAGCGCTGCTCCGGGTAGCTTGCAGCCATGCCCGAGACCCGGTTCTGGTTCAGCGCCGCGCACGAGCAGTTCCCCCCTGGCGAGCTGCTGAAGCAGGCCGTGGCCGCCGAGGACGCGGGCTTCGACGGCATCGCCTGCTCGGACCGCTTCGCCCCCTGGTGGCCGGAGGGCGAGGCCGGCAACGCCTGGGTGTGGGTGGGGGCGGCGGCCCAGGCGACCCGGCGGCTGCCGTTGGGGACGGCAGGCACGGCGCTCGTGCACCGCTACCACCCGGCCGTCGTCGCCCAGGCCTTCATGTCGCTCGAGGAGATGTTCCCCGGGCGGGCGTTCCTCGGCGTCGGCTCGGGCGAGCCGCTCGACGAGGTCGCGTGCGGAGCGGTGTGGCCCTCCCCTCGGGAGCAGCTGGAGCGCCTGGAGCAGGCCCTCGACGTCATCACGCGCCTGTGGGACGGCGAGACGGTCACGGCCGACCACGGCTGGTTCGCGGTCAAGGACGCCAGGCTCCACACGCTCGCCGAGCACCGCCCGAAGCTCTACGTCTCGGCATCCGACCCGCAGGCGGCGCGGGTGGCCGGCCGGTGGGGGGACGGGGTCTGGACCCTCGGGGACCCCGACGCGGCGCCGCACATCGTCGATGCGTACCGCGAGGCGGCGCACGACGCCGGCCGGACGGCCGGCGAGGTCATCCTGCAGACCGGGTTCGCCTGGGCCGAGGACGAGGACGCGCTGCTGCGCCGCGCGCGTCTGTGGCGGGGCACGCAGCCGAGCGAGGTCTACGTCGAGCCCATCGACGCGTCGTCGACGATCCAGCGCTTCTCGCGCGACCGGATCGACGATCAGGCCCTGGAGCGGGGAGCCATCATCTCCACGCAGGTCGACGAGCACGTGGAGCGCATCCGCGACCTGCAGGACCTCGGGGCCACCGTCGTCTGCCTGCAGAACATCGCGGGGGCCGACCCGCACGGGACGATCCGGACCTACGGCGAGCACGTCCTGCCCTCGTTGCGGGGCGCGCACGTGCCGCGCTAGGAGCCCCGCAGGCTCGCGGCCCGGCCGCGCGCGACCAGGGCGCCCGCGGCGGTCACCACCGCCGCGAGGAGGAACGGCGCCGCGGCGCCGTGGGCGGAGGCCAGCACGCCGGCAGCCGCCGAGCCGAGCGCCAGCCCGACCCCGATCCCCGTGGTCAGCCAGGCGAAGGCCTCCGTGACCGTCCCCGGGAGGGCGACCTCCCCGGTCAGGCCGTAGACGACGGCGAACAGCGGGGCGATCACGGCCCCGGCCACGGTCAGCAGGGCCCCGAGCGCCCACGGGCCGGGCGCGAGGGCGAGCGCCGCGTGCCCGAGTGCGAGCGCGGCCAGCAGGGCGACGAGGCGCGCGGGGGCGTCCCGGGCGGCGCCATGGCGCGCGGCGAGCAGGCCGCCCATCAGGCTGCCGCCGCCCCACACCGCGAACAGCGCACCCGTGGCGCCCCGCGCCCCGGCGTGCTCGGCCGCGGCCACGATGCCGATCTCGATCGCGCCGAACGCGGCGCCCAGGGCGGCGCCGACCGCGAGCAGCGTGCGCACCCCGGGGGCGGCGAGCGCACCCGAGACGCCGGCCGCCCGGACCCCATGGGCGGGCATCGCCCGGGACTCCGGGGTCGCCGCGAAGGCGACCGTCCCGGCGGCCAGGACGGCGGCAGCGAGCACGAGGGCCGCCGCGGGCTCCCAGGCGGCGACGAGGGACACGAAGACCAGCGGCCCGGCGATGAAGGTCAGCTCCTGGAAGGTGGCCTCGAGCGCGAGGACCGCGTGGCGGGCGTCGGCGTCGGCGATGTTCCGGCCCCACAGGGCGCGCAGGCACGCGGCCAGGGGCGGCTGGGTCGCGCCGCAGGCGGCGGCCAGCGCGACGAGGGCGGCGGGCGGCGCGCCGGCGGGCAGCGCCGCCAGCGCGGTCAGGACCACCGCGGCCGCCCCGGCGGCGAGCGTCAGCACGCGCGTCTGACCGCGCGCGTCGACGGCGCGGCCGAGCAGCGGCGAGCCTGCGGCGAGCCCGAGCGCGAAGGCCCCGGACACCAGGCCGCCGAGCGCGTACGAGCCGCCCAGGTCCCGGACGTGCAGGACGAGGATCAGCCCGAGCGCCGCGCCGGGCATCCGCCCGACGAGCGAGACGGCGAGCAGCCGGGCGACGCCGGGGAGACGGAGGACGACGGCGGTGGACACCCGCCCATCCTGCGGCCGCGGGCTCGCATGACGAGAGTGATTCGGACGTCACCGATTCAGGCGTCGCCCCCTAGAAGAGGCCGAGCTGGCCCGCGGGCGGTGCGACCGGCTGCGGGTCCGGGGCGTCCGGCACCGCGTCCTCGGCTGCGGGCTCCCGCTGGACGGCCTCCGGCGCGGAGGGCTCGCGCTCGGGCTCCGGTTGCGGCTGCGGCGGCGCGCCGAGGGCCACGAGCTCGGGGATCCGCGCGAAGTCCGCCCGCAGCACCTCCACGTTGGCCGGCGTGTACAGCGCGGCCGCCGGGTGGAAGAGCGGGTACAGGCGCACGGCCCGCGGCCCGAGCACGCGGATCTCCTCGCGGCCGTGGACCCGGGTGATGCCGGCCGGGTCGCCGCGCAGCAGCTTCGTGGCGAAGTTGCCCAGCGCGCAGACGACCACGGGCGCGATGAGCTCGAGCTGGCGCAGCAGCCAGGCGCGGCAGTGCTCGATCTCCGCCGGCGCCGGATCCCGGTTGCCCGGCGGCCGGCACTTGAGGACGTTGGCGATGAAGACGTCCTGCCGGGCCAGCCCGATGCCCTCGAGCAGCTCGTCGAGCAGCTTGCCGGCCTGCCCCACGAAGGGCAGCCCGAGCCGGTCCTCGTTGGCGCCCGGCGCCTCCCCCACGAACATCACCTCGGCGTCCGCGTTGCCCGCGCCGAAGACGACCTGCGTCCGGGTGGCGGCGAGCTGGGGGCACCGCGCGCACCCGCTTGCGTCGTGGAAGACGGCCTTCAGGGCCTCCCGGCGCTCGGTGGCGGACGGCACGCCGCAAGCGTAGACGGACCGAGCGACGGCTACACTGCCCCCAGGCCGTCACTCCAGTGGCCGGCATCCCTCGCTGGGAGCTGGACCGAACCATGTGCAACAGCCCGACCGACCCCGGGCCCTGCGCCGTCGTCGGCGCCGGGCGACTCGGCTCCGCGCTCTCCGAGGCGCTGGGGCTCCCAAGCCCCTACGGCCGGGGCTTCGACGGGGCAGGCCACGCCGTCGTGCTGCTCTGCGTGCCGGACGCGGAGATCGCCTCGGCCGCCGCCGCGATCGCCCCCGGCCCGCTCGTCGGGCACTGCTCCGGGGCCACGGGCCTGGACGTCCTGGCGCCCCACGAGGGCTTCGGCCTGCACCCCTTGGTCACGGTCACCCGCTCGGGCGCCGACTTCGCCGCCGTGGGCTGCGCCGTCGCGGGGACCACTCCCCGCGCGCTGGCTGCGGCGCACGGCCTCGCCGCGCGCCTGGGGATGCGGGCCGCGGAGCTGGCGGAGGAGGACCGCGCCGCCTACCACGCCGCGGCGTCGATCGCCTCGAACTACCTCGTGGCGCTCGAGGGCGCCGCCGAGGAGCTCCTCGCGACCACGGGCGTCCCGCGCGAGCTGCTGGTCCCGCTCGTCCGGGCGAGCGCCGAGGCGTGGGCGGCCGAGGGCCCCGAGCGCGCTCTGACGGGGCCGATCGCCCGCGGCGACGAGGCGACCGTGGCCCGCCAGCGCGAGGCCGTGGCCGAGCGGACGCCGACCTTCCTGCCCGCCTGGGACGCGCTGGCCGGCGTGACGCGCGAGCTCGCGGGAGCCGCGCGGTGAGGACGCTGCGGACCGTCTCCGAGCTGCGCGCGGCGCTGCGCGGCCCGCGGCGCGAGGAGCGCACGATCGCCCTGGTCCCGACCATGGGCGCCCTGCACGAGGGCCACATCGCGCTCATCCGGCGCGCGCGCGAGGACGCTGACGAGGTGGTCGTCTCGCTGTTCGTCAACCCGGCGCAGTTCACCGACGACGCCGACCTCGCCGCCTACCCGCGCGACGAGGTCCGCGACGCCGCCCTGGCGGCCGAGGCCGGCGCCGACCTGCTCTTCGCGCCCTCGCCCGAGGAGGTCTACCCGCCCGCCTTCGCCAGCCGCGTCGAGGTCCACGGCGCGATCGTCGAGACCCTGGAGGGCGCCTACCGCGGCGCGGAGCACTTCCACGGCGTCACCACCGTCGTCGCCAAGCTGCTGAACATGGTCGGGCCGGACGTCGTCTACTTCGGCCAGAAGGACGCTCAGCAGGTGGTCGTCGTGCGCCGCCTGATCGCCGACCTCGACCTGCCCGTGCGCATCGAGGCGATCCCGACGGTCCGGGAGCCGGACGGCCTCGCGCTCTCGAGCCGGAACGTCCACCTGCGCGGCGCCGACCGCGAGCGCGCCCTGGCGCTGCGCCGCGGCCTCGACGCCGCCGAGGCCGCCCACGCGGCCGGCGAGCGCGACGCGGGCCGCGTCCGCGCCGCCGCGCGCGACGTCATGACCGGCCTCGGGGTCGAGCCCGAGTACCTCGAGCTCGTGGACCCCGACACCCTCTCCCCCGTCGGCACGATCGCCGGGCCCGTGCTCGTCACGGTCGCCGCGCGGGTGGGGACCACCAGGCTCATCGACAACACCACCATCGGCCACGACGACGGGAGACGCTGAGCACCCATGCAGCGCGTGATGTTGAAGTCCAAGATCCACCGGGCCACGGTGACCGACTCCGACCTGCACTACGTCGGCTCGATCACCATCGACCCGGACCTGCTCGAGGCGGCGGACATCCTCGAGCACGAGCAGGTCGCCGTCGTCGACGTCGACAACGGCGCCCGCTTCGAGACCTACACCATCGCCGGCCGGCGCGGCTCCGGAGATATCAAGGTCAACGGCGCCGCCGCGCGCCTCGTCCACCGCGGCGACACGATCATCGTCATCTCCTACGGGCAGTACGACCGTGCCGACCTGGAGACCTACGAGCCCCGCGTGGTGCACGTGGAGGCCGGCACGAACCGCATCATCACCATCGACGACGCCGTGGCGACCCTGCTCAGCTGAGCGGGCGTCAACGTGCGTCAGAGAGCGAGGTCAACGATGTCCAGCACCCCGCAGGTCCTGCTCCCCCACGATCCCGGCCACCTGCCGATGACGCTCCCGCTCCTGGCGGAGAAGAAGCGCCTCGGCGAGAAGGCGGTCATGGTGACGGCCTACGACTACCCGAGCGCCCGCGCCGCGGACACGGCCGGGGTCGACCTCGTCCTGGTCGGCGACTCGGCGGCCACGACGATCCTCGGCCACTCCTCGACGACCCCCGTCACCATCGACGACATGCTGGTCCTCGCGCGCGCGGTGCGCCGCGGCCTCACGACGCCGCTGCTGGTGGGCGACCTGCCGTTCGGCTCCTACGAGGTCTCCGACGAGCAGGCGGTCACGACGGCGCTGCGGTTCGTCAAGGAGGCGGGCTGCGAGGCCGTCAAGCTCGAGGGCGGCGGCCCGACGTCCGTGGCGCGCGCGCGGGCGATCGTGAACGCCGGCATCCCTGTCATGGGCCACGTCGGCCTGACGCCGCAGACCTCCACCGCCCTAGGCGGCTGGAAGGCGCAGGGCCGCACCGCCGCCACGGCGGCGAAGATCGCCCAGGGCGCGCTGGACCTGCAGGAGGCGGGCTGCTTCTCCATCGTCTTCGAGGCGATCCCCAGCGCGATCGCGTCGGAGATCATGCCCCGGATGGAGGTCACCGTGATCGGGATCGGCGCCGGTCCGGCCACCGACGGGCAAGTGCTCGTCTTCCACGACCTGCTCGGCATCCGCGACGGCCTCGGCCCGCGTTTCGTCAAGCGCTACGCCAACCTCCAGCAGGAGATGGACGCCGGCGTCCTGGCCTACGCCGAGGACGTCCGCGCCCGGCGCTACCCGGGCCCGGAGCACGGCTACTCGATCCCGCCGGAGGAGCTCGAGACGTTCCGCGCCGCGCTGGCCGACCTGGGCTAGCGGCTAGCGCCGGGGCCGCTGCTCGTCGCCGCCCGGCTCCTCGCCGGGCGGCGGCGCCTGCACGGCCTCGTCGCTGAGGATCCGCACGACCTGCGCCGCGATCGCGCTCGCGCTCGCCTCGAGGTCGGGCGCCTCGGCGCGCGAGCGGGCCTGCACGCCGGTGAGGCTGGTGCGCTCGGTGATCGCGCGGTGGGCCTGCGCGACCTCCGCATCGAGGCGGCGCCCGAGCTCGCGGACCCGGTCCGTGACGTCCTTCAGGGAGCGGGTGAGGTCGCGGCCGTCCTCGACGGCCGCGTCGGCCTCGCGGCGGGCGGCGCCCAGCAGCGCCGCGGCCTGCTCGCGGGCGGCGCGCTGCTGCTCGCGGACGTCGACGCGGGCCGCTGACAGCTCGGCCTCCGAGCGGGCGCGCAGCTCGAGCGCCTGCGCCCGCGCCTCCTCCACCAGCGCGGCGGCCTGCCGCCGCGCCTCGGCGAGCAGCTCCTGCGTGCGGGCCTTCGCCTCCGCGTCGCGCTTGGCGAGCAGGGCGTCGACCTGCTTGCCGGCGGTGTCGCGGGCGTCCGCGGCCTCCGCGTGCAGCCGCTCGGCCTCCTTCCGCTTGGCGGCGGCCTCCGCCTCGGCCTCGGCCCGCAGCGCCTCAGCGGCCTGCGCGGCCTGGGCCTGCAGCTCCTCGCGCTCGCGGTCCAGCGCGGCGCGCCGCTCGGCCAGGTCGGCCTCGGCCTCGGCCCGGGCCGCCTCGCGGGCCTGCGCGGCTTCGGCGGCGGCGGCCTCGTGGGCCGTGGCGATCTCCGCGGCGGCCTCCTCGCGCAGGCGCGCGGCATCCGCCTCTGCATCCGTGATCCGCGCGGCGGCCTCCGCCTCGCCGGCGGCGATCCGCTCCGCGGCCTCCGCCTCGGACGTGACCCGTTGATGGGAGGCCTCGACGCTGGCGCGCTCGCGCACCTGCGCGGCCTCGGCCGCGGCCTCGTCGCGCAGCCGCGCGGCGGCCGCCTCGGCCTCGGCGAGCACCCCCGCGGGATCCGCGCCCGACGGGACGGCGGGGTCGCCGCCGCCGAGCGCCGGCGCGGTGTCGCCCGGCCCGCCGGCCCGGGTCGGCTGCTCGCCGGACATGAACGGCCGGTGGCGGACCGTGAGCTCCCAGCCCCGGGTCCCGTCGGCCAGCGACACCTCCCGCTCCTCGACGACCTCGACCTTGCCGAAGCGCACGGTCAGGCTCGCCATCAGGTTGGCCCTGTCGGTGCCGGTCACCGTGACAGTCGGTCCTGGAGCGCTCACGCGGCGAGACCGTACCTGCATCGGCCGCACGTCGTCTTGCAACACGTCGTAACCACGCGTGGAGTGGGCGGCTTGCGGGGGTCGTCGTGGTACCCCCAGGGGCATGCGCATCATCCGACTTCCCCTGTTCGCCGTCGCGGCGGTGGCCCTGGCGCCTGCCGCGGCATCCGCCTCGGTGGCCCATACCGTCACGCCCGGGGAGACGCTCTGGACCATCGCCTCGGCCCACAACCTGACCACCCGCTCGTTCGCCGCCGCCAACGGCCTGTCGCCGGACGCGCGGGTCATCGCCGGCACCACGCTGAGGATCCCCACCATCTCCGAGGCCGCGGCCGCGCTGGCCTCCGCACCGGCCGCGTCGACGCCGGCCCCCGCCACGAGCGCCGGCGGCGCACCGCCCGCGCTGGGCGGCTACACGGTCCGCCCGGGCGACACGCTGTCGGCGCTGGCCGCCAGCAGCCGCGTCCCCGCCGCCCAGATCGCGCAGATGAACGGCCTGAGCCCGGACGGCCCCCTGCTCGCCGGCACCGTCCTGAAGCTGCCCACCGGCGCCCCGGCCCCCGCCGGCGCATCCTCCCCGGCGCCCACGGTGACGCGCGTCCCCGTGGCGAGCCCCGAGCCCACCTCAGGCCGTGTCAGCTCGGCCGACATCGCCGCCGTCGCGTCGCGCAACGGCGTCCCGTCCTCGCTGGCCAGCGCGATCGCCTGGCAGGAGAGCGGCTTCAACAACGCGATGGTCTCCTCCGCGAACGCCCGCGGCGTGATGCAGGTGATGCCCGGGACCTGGGACTACGTCCAGGCGAACCTCGCGAGCCGCACGCTGGATCCGAACTCCGCCACGGACAACGTCGGCGCCGGCGTGCTCTACCTCGGCCAGCTGCTCAAGCAGACCGGCGGCGATCCCGCCCTCGCCGCAGCGGGCTACTACCAGGGCCTCGCGTCGGTGCAGCGGATCGGCATGCTGCCCGAGACGCGGCAGTACGTGGACAACGTGCTGTCGCTGCGCGGCCGTTTCGGCGGCTGAGTCCCCGGTCACCCGGACAGGAAGTCCCCCCCGGCCGGTCAGTCACCGTCCGGGGGGAGCTTTCACATCGGATTCACACGCTACTCTGCGCCCGCCATGTCGCGCCTCTCCCAGGTCTTCACGCCCAAGGATCGCGAGTTCTTCGATCTCTTCGAGGAATCCGCGGCCAACATGGTTCGCGCCGCGGACCTGCTCGACCGCATGCTCGGGAACTTCCCCGACAACGCCGGCCTCGCCCGGGACATCCTCATCTGCGAGCAGGAGGGCGACCGGATCACGCACGACGTGATCCACCGCATCAACGCGACGTTCGTGACGCCGATCGACCGCGAGGACATCCTGCTCCTGGCCTCGGCGCTCGACGACGTCGTCGACTTCACCGAGGAGGTCGCGGACTACCTCGGCCTGTACCGGATCGAGGCGCCGATGGAGCAGGCGCAGCGCATGGCGCACATCCTGCTCCAGGCCTCGCGCCAGATCGCCGAGGCGATGCCGCGGATGCGCAACTTCGGCGACATCTCGCACTACACCGTCGAGGTCAACCGCCTCGAGAACGACGGCGATCGCGTGGTCCGGGAGGCCATCGCGTCCCTCTTCGACGCCGGCATCGACCCGATGATCGTCATCCGGTGGAAGGACATCTTCGAGCGTCTCGAAGACGCGATCGACGCCTGTGAGCGCGTCGCGAACGTCCTCGAGAGCATCGTCATCAAGAACGCCTGAGGGCGGCCATGGACAGCGACATCATCCTCGTCATTGTCGTGGTGACGGCGCTCGGCTTCGACATCACGAACGGCTTCCACGACACCGCGAACGTCGTGGCGCCGTCGATCTCCACGCGTGCCATCGGCCCCAAGGCGGCCGTCGCGGCGGCGGCGGTCCTCAACTTCGTCGGCGCGTTCATCTCGCTGAAGGTCGCGGCCACCGTCGCCAAGGACATCGTCAACCCGACCGCCATCACCATGACGATCGTCTTCGCCGGCCTGGTCGGCGCGATCGCCTGGAACCTGGCCACCTGGTACTTCGGCCTGCCTTCGAGCTCCTCGCACGCGCTCATCGGCGGCCTGGTGGGCGCCGCGCTGGTGGCGCAGGGCCCGGACGCGATCATCGGCGAGGGGCTGCTCGGCCGCGTCATCGTCCCCGCGGTGATCGCCCCGATCCTGGCCTTCGCCGTGGCGGGCGTCTCGATCCTCATCATCTACCGGATCGTCGGGCGGCTGCGGCCCGGTCCGGTCAACCGCGACTTCCGGCTGGGCGAGCTGGCCACGGGTGCCCTGCTCGCCCTCTCCCACGGGACGAACGACGCGCAGAAGACCATGGGCATCATCGCCCTGGCGCTCGTCGCGCACGGCAACATCGACCCGAACCACTTCGAGATCCCCAGCTGGGTCGTGATCTCCTCGGCCGCCGCCATCGCCCTGGGCACCTACTCGGGCGGCTGGCGGATCATCAAGACGATGGGCACGAAGATCATCAAGATGGACCCGGCGCAGGGCTTCGCGGCCCAGGGCGCGGGCGCGGCCGTGATCCTGGCGGCCTCGCACGCGGGCTACCCCCTCTCGACGACGCACACCATCTCCGGGGCGATCATGGGCGCGGGCGCGGCCAAGCGCCTGTCGGCCGTCCGGTGGGGCGTCGCCGGCAACATCGTCGTCGCCTGGATCCTGACGATCCCCGCCGCCGCCATCATCGGGGGCGTCGTCTACGGCGTCGCGAGCGCCTTCGGCTCCGGTGCGGCCGGCCCGCTGCTCATCTCCCTGGCCGGGGTGGGTGCGCTGAGCTACGTCGCCATCAAGCGGATCGCCCGCGGCTCGGTCCTCACCGCGGGTGGGAGCGAGGCATGATCCTCGCGACGGTCATCGACGTCGACGCCCTCTGGCAGACCATCTGGCACGCCGCCGTGTCCGCCCTGTTCGTGACGATCGTGTTCTCGCTGGCGGTGCTCGGGACGACGCGCGCGGGTGACATGCGGCGCGCGGGACACCA
>JAXDGY010000113.1:0-3812 GCA_034664785.1 Solirubrobacteraceae bacterium | reverse complement strand
GCGGACGGTGACCGACATCGGCGGGAAGGCCTCGCCGAGCGGGCCGTCCACCGTGTCGATCGACGCGATCGTGGTGCGGACCCCGCTGGGCTGCACCGTGACCGGGTCGCCGGGATGCAGCACGCCGCCGGCGACCTGCCCCGCGTAGCCCCGGTAGTCCGCGTCGTGGTCGCGGATCACCCATTGGATCGGGAAGCGCACGTCGTCCAGGTTGCGGTCGGCGGCGACCTCGACGGACTCGAGGTGCTCGAGCAGCGGCAGGCCGCCGTACCAGTCCATCGCCGCGCTGCGGTCGACGACGTTGTCGCCGCGCAACGCGCTGATCGGGATGAAGGTCACGTCCTTGACCCCGAGCGAGGCGCGCAGCGCGCAGAAGTCGCGGGCGATCGCGTCGAAGGTCTCCTCCGCGTAGCCCACGAGGTCCATCTTGTTGACGCAGACGACGAGGTGCGGGATGCCGAGCAGGGCGGCGAGGAAGGCGTGGCGCTTGGTCTGCTCCACGACCCCGTGGCGGGCGTCGATGAGGATCAGCGCGAGGTCCGCCGTCGACGCGCCGGTGACCATGTTGCGCGTGTACTGCACGTGACCGGGGGTGTCGGCCTGGTTGAACTTCCGCTTGGCGGTCTGGAAGTAGCGGTAGGCGACGTCGATCGTGATGCCCTGCTCGCGCTCGGCACGCAGGCCGTCGGTGACGAGCGAGAGGTCCAGGCCGCCCGCGCCGTTGCGGCGCTCGGAGGCCTCCTGGACCTGCTCGAGCTGGTCGGCGAGGATCGCCTTGGAGTCGAACAGCAGGCGGCCGATGAGCGTCGACTTGCCGTCGTCGACCGACCCCGCGGTGGCCAGCCGCAGCAGCGACGTGGAGCTAGAAATAGCCGGCCACCTTCCGGTCCTCCATCGCGGCCTCGCTGACCCGGTCGTCCGCGCGGGTCTCCCCGCGCTCGGTGATGCGCGTCGCGGCGATCTCCGCCACGACGTCGTCCAGCGCGGTCGCCCCGGACTCCACGGCGCCCGTGCACGACATGTCCCCGACGGTGCGGTAGCGGACGGCGGCGCTGAAGGGCTCCTCGCCGTCGATCAGCTCGACGTGCTCCGAGGCGGCGTAGAGCATGCCGTCGCGGCGGAAGACGTCGCGCTCGTGGCTGAAGTAGATCGACGGGACCTCGAGGCCCTCCTCGGCGATGTACTGCCAGACGTCGAGCTCGGTCCAGTTGCTCAGGGGGAACACGCGGACGTGCTCGCCGCGGCGGATGCGCCCGTTGTAGAGGTTCCAGAGCTCGGGGCGCTGGCGCTTGGGGTCCCAGGACCCGAAGTCGTCGCGGAAGGACATGATCCGCTCCTTGGCCCGGGCCCGCTCCTCGTCGCGGCGGGCGCCGCCGAAGGCGGCGTCGAAGCCGTGCTCCTCGATCGCGTCGAGCAGCGTCGTCGTCTGCAGGCGGTTGCGCGAGGCGCGCGGGCCCGTCTCCTCCACCACGCGGCCCCGGTCGATCGACTCCTGCACGCTGGCGACGATCAGGCGCTCGCCGAGCTCGGCGACGCGGCGGTCGCGGTACGCGATGACCTCGGGGAAGTTGTGCCCGGTGTCGACGTGCATGAGCGGGAAGGGGAAGCGACCCGGCCGGAAGGCCTTCTCGGCCAGGCGCAGCAGCACGATGGAGTCCTTGCCGCCGCTGAACAGCAGGACCGGCTTCTCGAGCTCGGCGGCGACCTCCCGCATGACGTGGATCGCCTCGGCCTCGAGGGCGCGCAGGTGGGTCAGCTCGTGGGCTGCGGTCGAGCGGGCCTCGGTGGAGCTCATGCGGGGACGGCCTCCGGGGGACGGGTGCGGATGCGACGGGCGCGATGCAGGACAGCGGCGCAGAGGCCGACGGCGACGGGTGCGGCGACGATGAGCCAGCCGGGCACGTCGGCCCCGGCCTTGGACAGGACGCCGAGGGCCGAGCCGAGCAGCACGCAGCCCAGGGCGGGACGCAGGCCGCCGGCGGGGACGCGCGAGATGAGCGCGGTGCCGATCCAGACGCCGGGCAGCGACCCGACCAGGATGTTGGCCATGAGCGCGAGGTCGACGTTGCCGGTGGCCCAGTGGGCGAGGCCCGCCGTCCACAGCAGCACGGCCGCGTGGAACACGTCGGTGCCCACGACGCGGTGGGGCGTCAGGCGGAAGACGAGGATGAGCGCCAGGCCGATCAGCGCGCCGCTGCCCACCGACGTGCCGCCCACGAGCAGGCCGAGCACGAAGCCGATCCCGGCCGCGCCCGCGCGGACGCCGGTGGTCAACACGACGCTCTCGCGCTCGCGCTCCACCAGCCGCGGCATGAACAGCGCGCGGAAGAGGATCGAGCCCGAGACGACGAACAGCGCGGCGGCGATGCCGACCAGCAGCTTGGTGTCGAACCCCGTGCCGTAGGCGTCGTGGAGGCGGTTGACGATCAGGACCCCGAGCAGCGAGCCGGGGACGGAGCCGACCGCCAGCCACTTCGACACGCCGACGTCCACGGTGCCCTTGCGCCAGTGCCGCCAGCCGCCCAGCGTCTTGGTGATCGCGCCGTAGGCGAGGTCGGTGCCGATGGCCACCACGGGCTGCACGCCGGCGAACAGCACCAGCAGCGGCGTCATCAGCGAGCCGCCGCCGATGCCCGTCAGGCCGACGAGGATCCCGACCCCGAGGCCGAAGCAGATGATGGTCGGGTCGAGCACCGATCAGCTCAGATGTGCAGGCCGCACTCGGTCTTGTCCGTGCCCGCCCAGCGACCGTCGCGCCCGGAGCCCGGCTGGGTGCACGGCGCGCAGCCGATCGACTCGTAGCCGCGATCGTGGAGCGGGTGGTAGGGCAGGCCGCGCTCGTGGATCCGTCGCCAGAGGTCCTGCTCGGTCCACTCGGCGAGCGGGTTGTACTTCCACATGTCCCGCTTGGCGTCCCACTCGACGTGCTCGGTCGCGGCGCGGGTCGGGCCCTGTTCCCGGCGGATGCCGGTGATCCACGCGTCGGCGCCGGCCAGCGCCCGCTCCAGCCCGGCGACCTTGGCGGCGCCGCAGCAGTGCTCGGGCCCCGTCCACGGGTGCTCGGGGTTCGCGGCGTCCTCGACCTCGATGCTCACGCCGAAGCGCTCCTCGAAGGCGCGCCAGGTCTGCAGCGTCTCGGGGAAGAGCACCCCCGTGTCGATGGTGACGACGCGCGCGTGCGGCGCGACCTGCAGCAGCTCGTCGACGATGACCGACTCCTCCTTCTGGAAGGAGCAGAGGAAGACGAGCTTGGGGTGCTCGGCCGCCTTGGTCAGCGTCTCGCGCAGGGTGTCGGTGCTCAGACCGCGCACTCGCCCTCACCCCGGACCACCTGGAACGGCACGTTCCGGTTCCAGTCCATGAAGGTGCCCATCGTCTCCACGCCGAACTCGATCGGCATGGCGAGGTCGCGGACCTGGTCCTCGAAGGCCTTGGTCCCGACGCGCTCGGCGAAGGCGTTGAACGCCTCGCCGTCCTGGCGGTCGGCCTGGTACCAGCGGATCCAGCGCTCGACGGCCTCGGGCACGCGCTTGGCGGCCAGCCGCACCTTCAGGCGCGTGCCGTAGACGATCTCGCCGCCCTCGTAGTTGCCGCCGATGTGGGCGACGTAGGCCGGGATCGTGTGGTCGCCGACCTTGATCGAGGCGCCGTAGAAGCCGATGTTGGCGATGTGGTGCTGGCTGCAGCCGTTCGGGCAGCCGCTCATCTTGATGTGCACCCGCCGTGTCAGCGGGTCCGTGATGTCCATCGCCTCGATCCGCTCCTGCACGGCCTTGTTGAGGCCCATCGAGGACGTGATCCCCAGCTTGCAG
>JAXDGY010000112.1:0-2950 GCA_034664785.1 Solirubrobacteraceae bacterium | reverse complement strand
GCGACGATCCAGGCCTCCGACGGCAACCCGGCGAACACCGCCGAGGTCAAGGTCAAGGTCGTCAAGGACCTGCTGGCCACCAACGCGCCGCTCAACGGCAAGCCGGGCGGCGTCGTGACGTGGCGCTTCGCCGGGTTCGACCCGGGCAAGCCGATCTACGGGCACTTCCGCCTCAGGGACCACACGCAGCGCAACTTCCGCTTCGGGCTCGCCAGCGGGCCGTGCGGGACGCTGAGGGTCCGGGCCCAGCGGGTGCCGACGGCCTCGAAGCCGGGGAGCTGGATGCTGCAGCTCGACCAGCAGAAGGCCTATGCCAAGAGCACCGAGCCCAGGCGCACCATCCCCTTCACCATCCAGCGGCGACTGCTCTGAGCGGCTCCGCGGCCGGCGCGGCACCCGGGCGGTCGACGAGCGGCATTGCGCCCAGAGGCGCGACATGCCGACCACTGGGCCATATGCGCGCGCACGTGACGGTCGATACCGCCGACGCCGTCCTCCTGGCCCGTATCGAAGCCGCCTTGGTGGGCATCGACGGCCTCGAGGTGGTCGTGCCCGACCGCGACGATCGCGACGAGGTCGCCCGCATCCTGGCCGCGGAGAGCTTCCGGGCGGTCTTCCAGCCCGTCGTCGACCTGCGCTCGGGCCACATCGTCGCCCTCGAGGCGCTCGCCCGCTTCGACGCCGAGCCCGCCCGGCCGCCGGACGCCTGGCTCGCCGTCGCGGAGCGGCACGGACTGCGGGTCGCCCTCGAGCACGCCCTCGTGCGCAGCTCGGTCAAGGCCTTCGCCGGCGTCGTCCCCGCGCCGGTGTGCCTGGGGGTCAACGTGTCCCCCGCCGCCCTGCTCGACCCCGGCTTCGCCGCCACGCTGGACGGGCTGCCGGTCGACCGCGTGTGGGTGGAGATCACCGACCACACCCAGGTCGAGGACTACGAGGAGCTCGCCGAGGCGCTCGCTCCGCTGCGCGGCGAGGGCCTGCAGATCGTGGTGGACGACAGCGGCCACGGCCTCGGCTCGCTGCACCAGGTCGCGCGCCTGGCGCCGAGCGCCATCAAGCTCAACCGGTCGCTGACCCGCAACGTCGATCGCGATCCGACCAAGCACGCGCTCGCCGACGCCCTCGTGAGCGTGGGCAGCCACCTCGGCGCCCTTGTCGTCGCCGAGGGCCTGGAGACCGAGGGCGAGCTGCACGCGCTGCGCTCCCTCGGCGCGAGCCTCGGCCAGGGCTACCTGCTCGCCCGCCCCGCCCCGATCGACGAGTGCCGGCTCGAGCCGTTCGTCGTCCCGGCGCCCCCGGTCGCGGGCTCGGCCGCGCGCCCCGCCGCGGCCTTCACGCTGCCCGCCCGCGCCAGCGAGGACCTCCGCGAGGCCACCCGCCAGGTCCTGCGTGCGATCGACGGCCGGCTGCCCGGCGCGAGCGCCTGCCTCGGCCAGCTCGACTACGCGGCGCGCCGCTTCACGATCGTGGACGCGCACGGCCCCTACGCGCTGCACGGCGGCATGGAGCCCGGCCGCTCGATGCCGCTCGAGGACAGCCTCTCCTTCCACGTCGCCGCGGGCCGCGCCCCGCGCCTGTGCGGCGACCTCGCCGGTGATCCCGCGCTCGCCGGCGTGCCCGCGGTCGCGACCGGGGACGTCTCGAGCTTCGTCGGCGTCCCGATCGAGCTGGACGACGGCACGCGAGTGGCCGCCCTGAGCGTGGTCAGCCGTGACCCCGATGCCTTCACCTCCGCCGACCTCGCCGCACTTGAGGGCATGGCCGACGCGCTCCGCGGCGTCCTGCTCGACGAGACCCGCGACCTGGACCGCGCCCAGCTCATGCGCCACGTGCGCCGGCTCGCGCGCACCGACGGCCTGACGGGCCTGCTGAACCCGTGCGGTCTCGACGCCGCCCTGCGCGAGGAGCTGGGCCGCTTCAGCTCACGCGGCAGCCGCTTCGTGGTGGCCGCCGAGATCACCGACATCGAGTCGATCTACCGCCGCTACGGACATGCCGTGCGCGACCTCGTCCTCAAGGACGTCGCCCTAGCCCTGCAGGCCGGGGCCGAGGGCATGGATGTCGTGGGCCGCGTCGGGGACGCGACGTTCCTGGCGCTGCTCGTCGGCCGGCGCGACGATGGCGGCGCGCGCGCCTACTGCCACAGCGTCGGCGCGCGCCTGGCCGAGCTGGCCGAGCGGCGCGACATCGCGCCGACGGTCCGGATCGGCGTCGCCGCGGTGGACGGCATCCGCGACGCCGACGGCGCGTGGGCCGCTGCCACGCGGGAGACCTGGACGCTCCAGGCCCCGGGCGCCATGGCGCACTGAGAACCGCTGGAGGCCCGGTGGGTGGCCCCGACGAGTCCCCACGGCGGGCAGATCGAGGCGGGGTAATCCCTGCCGCGGCCAGATGCACTGCTGCCTGGAAGGTTTCCCTTAGAACAGGCAGTGGATGATTCGGGGTTGTTCGCGGCCAGGTGGGTAAGAGAGCCTGGCTCCGACGACAACGAACACTGGTCTCGAATTGGTCCAGCTGTGACCTCGCGCGGTACCTCATCCGCCAGACCGCCGTTCGCGCCAACCCCGCTCGGCTCCTCGCCGACCGGCTGGTGTCCTCCCCAGCCGCGCGCGACAGCCCGCGAGCGACGGTTCCTAGCGCGCCCGCTCCGCCGCGCCGCTGCCATGCTCGCGACCCTCGGCGTCATCGCGCCGTTCGGCAGTCCCGGCATCGCATCCGCCGCCGATCCGATCGGGTCGGTCACGTCCACCGCCACGCAGCTGACGTCCGGCCCGTCGCCGCCCGCCGGCGGCACGTCGACCCCCAGCACGACGCCGAGCGTCCCGTCCACCCCAAGCGCCCCGTCGACCACGAGCGCCCCGTCCGCTACGAGCTCCCCGTCGACCACGAGCACCCCGCCGAAGCCGAGCGCCCCGTCGACCACCAGCAGTACCCCGTCGACCACGAGCGCCCC
>JAXDGY010000111.1:0-27103 GCA_034664785.1 Solirubrobacteraceae bacterium | reverse complement strand
CTCGCCCAGCGAGCCGCCGAAGACGGTGAAGTCCTGCGAGAAGACACACACGCGCCGGCCCTCGATCGTGCCGTGGCCCGTCACCACCGCGTCGCCCCAGGGGCGGTTCTTCTGCATGTCGAAGTCGGTCGTCCGGTGGCGGACGAACGTGTCGAGCTCCTGGAAGGACCCGGGGTCGAGCAGCTTCTCGATGCGCTCGCGGGCGGTGTACTTGCCGCGGGCGTGCTGCTTCTCCTCCGCCTCCGGGGACGAGTGGGCGGCGGCCTCGCGCAGCTGCTGGAGCTGGGCGAGCTTCTCCTCGAAGGTCTCGGGCGGTGCTTGGCGTTGGGTCATCGCGGGCGGGGAGTGTAATCGGACCCCGCCCACCCGCCCGCCTTCCCTGCGCCGCTGACGCAGCCTCCGCGACGCGGCATGATCCGCGCATGAGCGACTTCCCGCCCTGCCCCGGCGTCGAGCACGCCTTCGTCGATGCGGGCGGCCTGCGGGTCCACGTCGCCCAGGCCGGCGACCCGGAGGCGCCGCCCGTGGTGCTCCTGCACGGCTGGCCCCAGCACTGGTGGTGCTGGCGCGGCGTCATCCCGCGCCTGGCCGAGCGCCACCGCGTGCACGCCGTCGACCTGCGCGGCCATGGCTGGACGGAGATCACGCCGGGGGGCTACGAGAAGGAGCAGTTCGCCTCCGACCTGCTCGCGACGATGGACGCCCTGGGCATCGAGCGCACCGCCCTGGCCGGGCACGACTGGGGCGGCTGGACCGCGCAGCTCGCCGCGCTGCGCGCCCCCGAGCGCTTCAGCGCGGTCGCCCTGCTGAACATCAGCGGCCTGTGGAGCGAGCCGCGCGACACCCTGCCCCAGGCCTGGCGCCTGCTCTACCAGCCGGTGATCGCCACGCCGGTCCTCGGCCCGGCGATCCAGCGCAGTCCGGCCCTTCCCCGCGCGATGGCCCGCCAGGGCGTCCCGCCCGACGCGGCGGCCGTCTTCGCCGCCCGCCTGCGCGAGCCGGGGCGCGCCGAGGCCGGATCGAAGGTCTATCGCTCGTTCGTGGTGCACGAGATGCCGGGCCTCCTCCGCGGCCGCTACGACCGCGAGCGGCTGCGTGTGCCCGTCCGGATGCTCTACGGCGAGGACGACAGCGTGATCCGCCCGGGGATGCTGACGGGGCTGTCCCAGCACGCCGACGACTTCGCGCTCGAGCGCGTCCCCGACACGGGGCACTTCATCGTCGACCAGCGCCCCGGGCTCGTGGCGGAGCGGCTGACGACGTGGTTCGCCGGCTGAGCACGCGGCCGAGGTCGGCGCGCAGCCAGGCCTCAAGCGGCCCTTCGCGGTGCAGCGCCCAGCCGACGAGCGAGCCGTCGTAGGCCGTCCGCAGGTCCCGGAGGAGCCCGTCGGGGTCCTCCGGGGCGAGCGCCGCCGCGGCGGGGCGCAGCGCCTCGCGCACGGCCCGGTCGTGCTCCAGCGCGGCGACCCGGAAGTCGGGGTCGACGAGGTCGATCTGCAGCATGGCGACGTGATGGGCCAGCTCCTCCGGCGACGCCACGCCGGCCGCGAGGGCGACCAGGCCGTCGACGAGGCCGGCCGCAGGGGACGGCGCCGCGGCGGCCGCGGCGCCCGCGGTCGCGGCCGCGGCCTGCGCGCCGTGGCGGGCGAAGGCGAGCAGCAGGCCCCGCTTGGAGCCGAAGCGCTGGATCAGGGTCGGCGCCGCCAGGCCGGCCTCCGCGGCCACGCCGGCGAGCGTCAGGCGCGCCGGGCCGTGCCGCGCGATGGCGCGGCCGGTGGCCGCGAGGATCGCCTGGTCGCTCACCGTCCTGGGTCGGCCCGCCATCCGCTTGCACATTAGCGAACGATCGTTCACATTTGGTCCATGAGCACGACGACGAGACCGCTTGCGGGCACGGTGGCCCTGGTGGCGGGTGCCACGCGCGGCGGCGGGCGCGGCATCGCCGTGGAGCTCGGCGCGGCGGGGGCGACGGTCTACGTCACCGGTCGCAGCACGGCCGGCTCGCCGTCGTCCATGGCCCGCCCGGAGACGATCGAGGAGACCGCGGCGGCGGTCGCCGCGGCCGGCGGCCGGGCGGTCGCCGTGCGCGTGGACCACACCGACGCCGAGCAGGTCGCCGCCCTCGTGGCCCGCATCCGCGAGGAGCAGGACGGGCGCCTCGACGTGCTCGTCAACGGCATCTGGGGCGGCGACCCGCTCACGACGTGGGGCGCCCCGTTCTGGGAGCACGACCTGCAGGCCGGGCTGGAGATGCAGCGCCTGGCCGTCCACACCCACCTCATCACGAGCTGGCACGCCGCGCCGCTGCTCGTGGCGCGGGGCCGCGGGCTGGTGGTCGAGGTGACCGACGGCGTGGAGCCGGGCTACCGCGGCAGCCTGTTCTACGACCTCGCCAAGGCCTCGGCGATCCGGCTCGCCGTCGCGCAGGCGGCGGACCTGCGGCCGCACGGCGTCGCCGCCGTGGCCGTGACCCCCGGCTTCCTGCGCTCGGAGGCCGTCCTGGACCACTTCGGCGTCACCGCGGCGACCTGGCGTGAGGCGATCGCGCAGGACGAGCACTTCGCCTTCTCCGAGACTCCGCGCTACCTCGGGCGCGCCGTGGCCGCGCTGGCCGCCGACCCCGGGGTGCTGGAGCGATCCGGCCAGGCGCTCACCGCGTGGGACCTCGCGGCGGAGTACGGCCTCACCGACGTCGACGGCACGCGCCCGGACTGGGGCGCCCACTGGCGCGCGTGGCAGGCTGCCGGCGCTCCGGCGGGCTGATCACCGCAGGCGCGGAAGCACCTCGCGGGTGTAGAAGTCCAGGAAGCCCTGCTGGTCGGGGCCGATCTGGTTGACGTAGACCTCGTCGAAGCCGGCGTCGACGTGCTCCTGGATCGCCGCGGCGTGCCTGTCCGCATCGGGCCCGCACGGCACCTGCTCGGCGATCATCTCCCTCGTCACGAGTTGCGTGGCCTGCTCGAAGTGCTCGGGGGTGGGGAGGACCTGCGGGAGCTCGCCCGGCAGCCCCTCGTTGGGCCACAGCCGGTGGACGAGGTCCACGCAGGCGGCCTCGTCCTCACCCCAGCAGACCTTCAGCCCGGTCTGGGCGATGCCGCGGCCCTTCTCGTCGCGGTACTGCCGCAGGCCGTCGGCCTCGCGGCCGACGGTGATGAAGCCGTCGGCGATGCGGGCCGCGCACGAGATCGCCTTCGGGCCGAAGCCCGACACGAGCACGTCGGGCGGCGTGTCCGGGCGGGAGTAGATGCGCGCGTGCTCGACGACGTAGAAGCGGCCCTCGAAGCTGTGGACGCCGTCCATCCACAGCAGGCGGATGACCTCGACGGCCTCTTCGAGCATGTCGAGGCGCTCGTCGGCCGGGGGCCAGCGGTCGCCGAGGATGTGCTCGTTGAGCGCCTCGCCGGAGCCGACGCCGAGCGTGAAGCGCCCGGGCATCATGGTCGCCGCCGTGGCGGCGGCCTGGGCGATGATCGCGGGGTGGATGCGGATCGTCGGGCAGGTGACCGCGGTGGTGACGTGCAGGCGCTCGGTCGCCGTCGCGATGCCGCCGAGGACCGACCAGACGAACGGGGACTGCCCCTGCTCGTCGTTCCACGGGTGGTAGTGGTCGGAGATCCACGCGCGGTCGAAGCCCGCCGCCTCCGCGGCCCGGGCCTGCTCGACGAGCGCCCGTGCCGGGTGCTCCTCGCTGGACAGGAAGACGCCGAAGCTCGCCATCGCTGCCGCCTACCCGCGGCACGCGCCGGTGAACGTGGCTCAGCGGCTGAACGGGCGGTGGTGCGCGGCGCCGAGATCGTCCAGCACCGCGGCCAGGATGCCCTCCGCGTCCGCGCCGCTCAGCGCCGGCACGGCGCTCTCGACGGCCGCGAGCGGTGGCGCGGAAGCGGCCTCGGGCTCGAGCTCGGGGTCGGCCTCCAGCACCGGCGCGGGAGCGGCCGCGACGTGGGCGACCGCGACGAGCGGCGGCTCCTCGGTGCTCGCGTCCGGCGCCTGCGCGTCCTCGCGCTCGCGCCTGCGGCGGAACAGCCGGCTCAGCCAGCCGCGACGCGTCGTCCCGGCCTGGGCCGCGTCGGGCTCGGGATCGGGCACGGGCGCCGGGGCGAGCGCGTCGATCTCCGTGGTGAGCGCCTCGGGCGTCGCCTCGGCCGGCGCTGTCTGCTCCTCGGCGTCCGACCCGTCCGGCGTCGCCGTGATCGTCACCCGCGTCCCCCAGCCGGATGCCTCGAGCTCCACCGTGCCGCGTGCGCGGTCGCCCTCCCAGGCGACGGTGGTCTCGGGCTCCAGCCTGGTGATGCGGATCTCCCCGAACGGCTCGAGGTGCCGGCCGAGGGCCTCGCGGTCGGACACCTCGGCCCACAGCTCCGGCGGGGACTTCACGAGGGTGCGCTGCGCACGACGGGAATCGGCCATCGCGACCATGGTTCGACCCCTTCCGGCGGGTCTCCTCCCTGCCGCGCGCCGCCGTGCAATCAGGCGCCCAGCTTGGTGACCATGAAGAACACGGCCACGAGCACGAGCCCGGCGGCGATCGCGCCGACGAGCGCGTGGCGGCGCGACAGGGCCTGGTAGGCCGGCGATTCGACCCCCGCCTCGGCCGCCTCGGCCAGGCGCTTCTCGGTCGGGATGAAGAACGCGCCGGTGAGGCCGAGCAGCACGATCAGGATCGCGAACGGGATCTGGACCCAGACCTCGGAGAAGTAGTCCCGGTCCGAGGCCAGGTAGATCCCCGCGACGAGCGCCACCGCTCCGGCCGGCGTGATGAGCGCGCGGGAGACGTGGACCTGCGCGCGGTGCAGCGGCCCCATCGCGTCGGGCGCCTGGCGCAGCAGGAAGGACTCGATGAACGGGTAGGCGAAGATGACGCCGAAGGCGAGCATGACCGCCATGACGTGGAGGGCCACGACGACGTCGTAGAACAGGATGGCGTCGACGAGCATGGCCGCCACCCTACCCGCGGCCGCCGTCGTCTCCGCCGGCGGCGCCGCGGGCGACCGGCACGCTCAGAACGTCGGCGCGTACTTGCCGAAGACGTCCTGCATCGCGCCGCAGACCTCGCCCATCGAGGCGCGGTCGCGCAGGGCGTCCTTGATCGGCACGAGCAGGTTGCCCGTGCCGCGGGCGACCTCGCGCAGCTCCTCGAGGCGGCGCTCGACGACGGCCTGGTCGCGGTCGGCCTTGAACGCCTTCAGGCGGTCGAGCTGCGCCTGCTCGGACGCCGGGTCCACGCGCAGGAGGTCCGGGACCTCCACGTCGTCCTCGACGTACTTGTTCACGCCGACGACGATGTCCTGCTCGGTGCGGTAGCGCTCCTGGTAGCCCCAGGCCGACTCGTCGATCTCGCCGGTGATGAACTCGATCGCGTTCACCGAGCCGCCGAGCGCGTCGACCTTGTGGATGAGCTCCAGCGCGCGCGACTCGATCTCGTCGGTGAGCGCCTCGACGAAGTAGGAGCCCGCGAACGGGTCGACCGTCTCGGTCGCGCCGGACTCGTGGGCGATGATCTGCTGGGTGCGCAGCGCGATCTTCGCCGCCTTCTCGGTCGGGAGCGCGAGCGCCTCGTCGTAGCCGTTGGTGTGCAGCGACTGCGTGCCGCCGCAGACGGCGGCGAAGCCCTGCAGGGCCACGCGGACGATGTTGTTCTCGGGCTGCTGGGCGGTCAGCGTCACGCCGCCCGTCTGCGTGTGGAAGCGCAGCTTGAGCGAGCGCGGGTCCTTCGCGCCGAAGCGCTCGCGCATGATCGTGGCCCACATCCGCCGGGCGGCGCGGAACTTGGCCACCTCCTGGAAGACGTTGTTGTGGCCGTTGAAGAAGAACGCCAGGCGCGGGGCGAAGTCGTCGACCGCCAGGCCGGCGTCCAGCGCGGCCTGCACGTAGGCGATGCCGCTGCTGAGGGTGAAGGCGACCTCCTGGACGGCGCTCGAGCCCTTCTCGCGGAAGTGGTAGCCCGAGATCGAGACCGTGTTCCAACGCGGGATGTTGTCCTTGCAGTACGCGAACAGGTCGGTCGTCAGCCGCATCGTCGGCTTGGGCGGGTAGATGTAGTTCCCGCGGGCGATGTACTCCTTGAGCACGTCGTTCTGGGTCGTGCCGCGGAGCTGCTCGCTCGGGACGCCCTGCTCCTCGCCGACCAGCTCGTAGAGGCACAGCAGCACCGCCGCGGGGGCGTTGATGGTCATCGACGTGGAGACCTGGTCGAGCGGGATGCCGTCGAACGCGGTGCGCATGTCGTCGATCGTGTCGATGGCGACGCCGGTGCGGCCGACCTCGCCGAGGCAGCGCGGGTTGTCGGAGTCCAGGCCGAGCTGCGTGGGCAGGTCGAAGGCCATGGACAGGCCGGTGGAGCCCTTGGACAGCAGGTAGCGGTAGCGCTCGTTGGACTCCTTCGCGCTCGCGTAGCCCGCGTACTGGCGCATGGTCCACGTCTGCTTGCGGTACATCTCCGGGTGCGGACCGCGGGTGTAGGGGAACTCGCCGGGCTCGCCGAGGCGCAGCTGGCCGGGGAGGTCGTCCTCCGTGTAGAGCTGCTGGATCTCGATGCCGGAGTCGGTGAAGCGCCGCGGATCGTCGGGGCCGACGATGGGGGCGACGGTCAGCCGTTCCTCGCGATCAGGGGTCGTGGCCATGCCTGCAAGGGTACCTCCGGAACCCCGCCGCAAGGCGCCCGCGGCGGGGTGGGGCCGGACGCCGCGAACGGATACGGTGGGCGCCGTGGTCGTCCGGGTCCGCCTCTACGCGATGCTGCGCCAGCGCGCCGGTCGCGACGCCCTCGAGCTCGAGCTCCCCGACGGGGCCCGGGTCTCCGACGCGCTCGCGGCGGTCGAGGATCTCGCCGGCGGACTGCCGCTCGTCCTGGCCGTCAACCGCGAGTACGCGGCCCCGGAGCAGGTGCTCGAGGCCGACGACGAGCTCGCGCTGATCCCGCCCGTCTCCGGCGGCGCCCACGCGGTCCTCACCGCGGAGCCGCTGTCGCTCGACGGCGTCGCCGCCCGCGTGCGCGACCCGCGCGCCGGGGCGATCGTCACCTTCAGCGGGACCACGCGCGACGTCGCCTGGCTGGACTACGAGGCGTACGCCGAGATGGCCGCGGAGCGCATCGAGGCGATCGTGCAGGCCGCCATCGAGCGCCACGGCCTGTGCGCCGCCGCTGCGGAGCACCGCGTGGGCCGGGTCCCGCTCGGCGATCCCTCCGTGGTCGTCGCCGCCAGCGCGCCGCATCGCGGCGAGGCGTTCGCCGGCGCCCGGGAGATCATCGACGCCATCAAGGCGCAGGCGCCGATCTGGAAGGCCGAGGAGGGCGAGTGGGTCGTCGGCTCACCGCCCCCCATCGCCTAGGAGCCGGCGCCGTGGAGCTCCGCGAGATCCGCGAGGGGGAGACGGCGCTGGCCGCGCGCACGCTGCTGGAGCTGCGGCCCGCGTTCGGGACGCCGGAGGCGATCACCGTGCAGGCCGACGGGCAGCGGGCCGCGGGCTACCGCCTCGCCGGGGCCTTCGTCGACGGCACGCAGGACGCCGCGGCGGTGGCGGGCTTCCGGATCGCCGAGAGCCTCGCCTGGGGCCGCTCGCTGTACGTGGACGATCTCGTGACCCACCCGGACCACCGGGACGCGGGCCTGGCCACTGCGCTGCTGGCGTGGCTCGACGCGGAGGCGCGCCGCGCGGGCTGCCGCGAGCTGCACCTCGACTCGGGCGTGGTCCCGGAGCGCCAGGCCGCGCACCGCCGCTACTTCGGGCACGGCATGCGCATCGCCTCCTACCACTTCACCAAGGCGCTGTAGCAGCTGCAGCGCCGCGGCGGCCAGGCGCTACAGCGCGCCGCCCGCGGCGGGCGGGGCGGTGGGGTCCGTGCCCTCGGCGCCGGGCGACTCGCGCGCCAGGTACTCCTCCGCCCACATCGGGTTGTCGCGCGAGCGCTCGACGACCCGCAGCAGGTCGGACATGGAGGAGACCTCCTCGACCTGCTCCTTGAGGAACCACTGCGTGAACTGCTCGGACTGGAAGTCGTTGGCGTCGCGCGCCGCGCGGGCCAGCTCGCCGATCTGGTCGGTGACGCGGCGCTCCTGCGCGAGCGCGAGCGCGACGGGCTCGACGATGTCGGCGAAGGCCGTCCGCGGGGCCCCGATCCCGGGGATCACGGGGTCGACCCCGGCGTCCATGAGGTACTGCACCATCATCATCGCGTGGTTGCGCTCCTCGAGCGCCTGCGCGTAGAACCACGCGGCCAGCCGCGGGAGCGTCTGCGCGTCGTAGTGGACGGCGACCGCGACGTACTGCTGGGAGGCGGCGAACTCGTTGGCGACCTGCGCCTGGAGGCGGTCGACGAAGGCGGGTGCGGCCATGCCCTGACCCTACCCGCCCCGGAGGACCTAGCCTGTCGGCGTGCCGGTCGTCCGCGTCAAGAAGAAGTGCTGCAAGAGCAGCCCGCGCTGCAAGCGCTGCCCGGTCGTGCTCAAGCGCCTGGCGAAGGCCGGCCTGGCCGAGCGCGTCGACCAGCGCATCTACCGCGTGGACGCCGACGTCCGCAAGCGCGACTACCGCGCGGCCCGCAAGTAGACGTCGCCGTATCGGAGCGCGATTGCCCTGCGCGCAGGCCTATCGCGTACGATCGACCAGGCAAGACGCGACATCCTCGTCGGCGCCGGGCACTAGGCCCGCGGTAGGTCGACGGGGGCGCACCTCGTCAGACGAGCACACCAGAGCCGTTGGATCCGCACATGCCGACGCCCAGGGCACCCGACGCCGGACCTCGCGAGGACGGCTCGACGGGCGCCCCTGGCCGCGTCACGGAGGTCTTGGACGCGGCGCAGGCGCGGGACGTCCGCGCGAAGCGCCCGCCGGCGCTCGGGTTCCTGCTCAAGCTCGACACCCTGCGCCGCCTGGCGCGGATCCTCTCGCTGCTGGCCATCGACTTCGGGGGCATCTTCGGCGGCATCTTCGTCGCCCTGTGCCTGAAGGCCGCGCTGAAGAACCCGGTGCACGTCCAGGCCGACCTCGCCTTCCAGCAGTCCAAGGACACCGTCGCCTTCGCCTACCTGGTCGCGGTGCTGCTCTTCGCCCGCTCCGGGCTGTACGCCGAGCGCGCGATGCGTCCCGGCCTGACGCGGATCGTCGGCTCGCTGTTCCAGACCACGGTGGTGACCGTGGTCTTCGCCCTGGTCAACGGCGAGACGTTCTCGAGCTACTACATCTTCTACGGCTCGCTGTTCTTCGCGGTGGCCTTCGTCTCGCTCGCGCGCTTCATGTACGAGGGCGTGACCGGCTGGCTGCTGCGGGCGGCGGGGTACCACCGCCGCGCCGTGCTCGTCGGCACGGGGCACCACATCGAGGCGGTGGCCAACGCCCTGAGCGACGGCCCGCACCCGACGGTGATGGTGCGCGGCTTCATCTCGGTCGACCCGCGCCCGGACAACGGCCTGCGCTCGCTCGGCACGCTCGACGACATCGACCGGGTGATCACCGAGCAGCGACTCGACGAGGTCATCATCGCCGACCCCGACTTCCCCCAGCAGCAGGCCGTCGAGCTCGTCGACCGCTGCCACCAGCGCGGGGTGCGGGTCCGCGTGGCCCCGTCGACGATGGAGATCCTGATCCACCGCGCCGAGTTCGTCCCGGGGCAGAGCGTCCCGCTCTTCGAGCTCAAGCCGCCCGTCTTCGACGGCATCGACTTCGCCGTCAAGCGGACCTTCGACGTCATCGTCGCCTCGCTGA
Organism: Solirubrobacteraceae bacterium; assembly: GCA_034664785.1. Lineage (GTDB taxonomy): Bacteria > Actinomycetota > Thermoleophilia > Solirubrobacterales > Solirubrobacteraceae > Paraconexibacter. The sequence goes on along the minus strand of JAXDGY010000111.1, from coordinate 17,398 downwards.
TCATGCTGGCGATCAGCCCGGTCCTGATCTTCTCGGCGCTGGCCGTGCGGCTCACCTCGCGCGGGCCGGTCATCTACCGCTCCTGGCGGCCCGGCATCGGGCGCCGCCCGTTCGCCTGCCTGAAGTTCCGCACGATGTACCGCGACGCGGACGAGCGCCAGGCCGACCTCGAGTCGCTCAACGAGGCGTCGGGCGCGCTGTTCAAGATCCGCGACGACCCGCGGATGACGCCCGTCGGGCGCTTCCTGCGGCGCTTCTCGCTCGACGAGCTGCCCCAGCTGTGGAACGTGATGCGCGGGGACATGTCGCTCGTCGGCCCCCGCCCGCTGCCGCAGCGCGACTTCGAGATGCTCGAGGAGTGGCACAAGAAGCGCTACCTGGTGCTCCCCGGGGTCACCGGCCTCTGGCAGGTCTCGGGCCGCTCCGAGCTCGACTTCGACGACCTCGTCCGGCTCGACTTCCTCTACCTCGAGCACTGGTCGCCGTTCCTCGACCTCACGATCCTGGTCAAGACGATCCCCGCCGTCTTCATGCGGCGGGGCGCGTTCTAGCCGGCGTGGCGCTGCAGGCCCTCGAGCCGCACGCCCTCGGCCTGACCTGGGTCGTCGAGGAGCCGCTCACGCGCACCTCGCACGCGCTGCTGGCCGACGGCCGGGTCTGGCTCGTCGACCCGGTGGACGAGCCAGAGGCGCTCGAGCAGGCGCTGGCGCTCGGGTCGCCCGCCGGCGTGATCCAGCTCCTGGACCGCCACAACCGCGACTGCGCCGCGCTTGCGGCGCGCCTGGGCATCCCGCACCACGCGGTCCCCGACGCGCTGCCCGGCACCCCCTTCGAGGTCCTGCGCACCGTGCGGCTGCCGCGCTGGCGCGAGTCGTCGCTGTGGTGGGGCCGCGAGCGGGCGCTCGTGGTGGCCGAGGCGCTCGGCACGAACGCGGTCTTCACCGCGGGCACGGGACCGGTCGGCGTGCACCCGATGCTGCGACTGCTCCCCCCGCGCAGCCTGCGCGACGTCGTGCCCGACCACCTGCTCGTCGGCCACGGGCCGCCGGTGCACGGGCCCGGCACCGCGGCGGCGATCGACCGCGCGCTGCGCCGCGCCCGCCGGGACCTGCCGCGCGCGCTGCTCACGGCGGCGCGCTCGCTGCGCTGAGCGCGCGGCTCGTCGTCGAGAACCGGTTCTCAGGCGCCGGGGGCGAACGCGGTGGCCTGCGGGTCGCGCAGGAGCGCGAGGGCGCCGGGGTACATGCGCTGCTTGATCGTCGCCAGCGTCGCGGGGTCGTTGCCCGCGAGCGCGGCGGCCAGCTCGACGGCACGCGGGACGACGTCCGCCTCGGCGACGGCGTGGTCGACGATGCCCGCCGCCCGCGCGTCCTCGCCGCCGTAGCGGCGCCCCGTGGTCATCGCCTCGTGCGCGGCCTGCGGGGTCAGGCGCGCCTGGATGAGCGCGGACATCCCGGGCGTGAAGGGGATGCGGATGGAGACCTCCGGCAGGCAGAAGAAGCCCCGGTCGGCGCGCATGACACGGACGTCGTGGGCGAGGGCCAGCATCGCGCCCGCGGCGAACGTGTGCCCCTGCAGCGCCGCCACGCTGGGGACGCCGCCGCCCAGCAGCCGTGCGAAGAGCCCGTGGAGGCGGTGCAGGAACGGCCCGAGCTCGTCCGCATGCGCCCCCATCCACTCGAGGTCGAGGCCGTTGGACCAGATCTTTCCGGATGCCGTGGTGACCACCGCGCGCGGGGCGGCCGCCGCCTCGACCTCGTCGAGGCAGGCCTCGATCGCCGCGACCGAGTCGCCGTTGAAGCGGTTCTCATCCGAGCCGAGGTCCAGGACGAAGACGTCGCCGTCGCGCTGCAGGCCGGGCACGCCCCGCACCCTAGTGGCCGGCGGCGCGGTCGGGCGCTCAGGCGGCCTGCGGCCCGCGCGGGCCGTTCTTGGACATCCCCCGGTCGACCGCCGCCTGCGTGGGCGGGGGGGCGGGCAGCGGAAGGTCGTCGGCCCCCGGGCGCAACCCGGCGAGCATGATCGCCAGGTAGCGACGGTGCAGGCCGGTGTGCGACGGGTCGAAGGCCCCGCAGCCGGCCACCGCGTGCAGCAGCACGGGGAGGTCCTCGGCCGCGACGTCCTCCCGCACCAGCCCCGCCGCCTTGGCGCGGTCGACGACGGTGCGCAGGTGCTCCATGAGCTCGTCGCGCCGCCGGCGCAGCGGCTCGTGGTCGAGCATCCGCGCCGTGATGGCCTCCTTGAAGCCCTGGTCGTAGGCCTGCGCCTGGCAGGTCTGCTCGCAGAAGACCTCCAGGCCGCGGCGGGGGTCCGGGTCGGCCGCGGCCTCCGCGGCGCGTCGCGCGAAGTCGTCCAGCTGGTCGGCGATCACGGCGTCGACGAGGTCCTGCTTGGTGGGGAAGCGGCGGAAGACGGTGGCGCTGCCCACGCCGGCGCGCGCCGCGACGTCGGTCACGCTCGCCTCCAGGCCGCGCTCGGCGAAGACCTCGGCCGCGGCGGCGACGACGCGCCCGCGGTTGCGGGCGGCATCGGTGCGCAGCGTCCGCTCCTCCGGCACGGCCATGGTGCGATCGTACCCGCGACGGCCGCCTCAGGCGGCCGCCACCGCGGGTTCCGACACGTCGACGTGGGCCACGTCGCGCCGCCGCAGGACGAAGGTCGCCAGCAGCACGCCCGCGAGCATGAAGCCCACGCCGACCTCGAAGGCCGTCGTGTAGCCGTGCACGAGGGCAGAGGCCTGGTCGGCGGCGCCGGGCCGGCCGACGGTCTCGCCGAGCCGGCTCGCGGTCGTGTCCGACGCGATCGTCGACAGGATCGCAAGGCCCAGCGCGCCGCCGACCTGCTGCGCGGTCGTGAACAGACCGGAGGCGAGCCCCTGCTCCTCGGGCCCGACGTTCGTCGTCGCCGTGAGGGTCAGCGGCGTGAACGTGTTGCCCATGCCGACGGCGACGAGGACGAGGCCCGGGAGCATCGTGGTCGCGTAGGAGCTGTCCGGGCTCAGCCCGGTCAGGACGAGCAGCCCGGACGAGGCGGTCAGCAGGCCGCCGATCAGGACGGGCTTGACGCCGAACCGGACGATCAGGCTCTGGGACATGACCGCCCCGACGATGATCCCCATCGTCATGGGCAGGAAGGCGAGCCCGGTCTGCAGGGCGTCGTACCCCTTGACCTGCTGCAGGTACAGCGAGCCGAAGAAGAACATCGAGAACAGCGCGCCGCCCACCAGCAGCATCGCGCTGTTGGCCGAGGCCAGCGTGCGGATGCGGAAGACCCCCAGGCGGATGAGCGGGTGGCGCAGGCGCGACTCGAGCACGCCCCAGGCGGCGAGCAGCGCCACGGCGGCGGCCTCCAGGCCGATCGTGCGCCCGTCGCCCCAGCCCCAGGTCTGTGCCTTCGTGATCGCGTACACGAGGACCACGAGCCCGAGGGTGACGAGCACCGCGCCGCCGACGTCGAAGCCGGTGCGGGCCGTGAGCTTGGACTCGGGGACGTAGCGGAGCGCCAGGGCGAGCGCGAGCAGGCCGATCGGCACGTTGACGAAGAAGATCCACTGCCAGCTGAGCTGGTCGGTGAGCAGGCCGCCGAGCAGGAGGCCGACGGCGCCGCCGCCGGCGGAGATCGCCGACCACGCCCCGAGCGCCTTGGCCCGGTCGGCGCCGTCCGTGAACGTCGTCGTGAGGATCGACAGCGCGGCGGGGGAGACCAGCGCGGCGCCGAGGCCCTGGAGGGCGCGTGCGGCGATGAGCGTCCCCTCGTTCTGGGCCAGGCCGTCGAGCAGGGACGCGACGGTGAAGAGCGAGACGCCGAGGACGAACAGCCGCTTGCGGCCGAAGAGGTCGCCGGCGCGACCGCCCAGCAGCAGGAAGCCGCCGAAGGCGAGGGTGTAGCCGTTGACGACCCATTGCAGGTTCTCGCGGGAGAAGCCCAGGTCGTCCTGGATGGCGGGCAGCGCGACGTTCACGATCGTGGCGTCGAGGATGACCATGAACTGGGCGAAGCCGACGATGGCGAGCACGAGCCACCGGTTGACGGGCGGGCGCATGGAGCGGGGCCTCCGGAGAAGATCGGGGTGAAAACGAACTGGTGAGTCCGCTTCCAGCACCGTAGCGCGACGCCGAACTGAGTTCTATCAGTTCGCTTCTGTCTGGCGCGTTGCCGCTCGGTGCGGCGGGCCTCAGGCGAGCGTCCGGTCGCCGCTCGGCGGCGCGATGAGCGCCTCGACGCGGTCGGCGTAGGTGTCGGCGCCGAAGCGCCTGGCCGCCCGCCGCGCGGCTTCGCCCATCGCCGTCCGGGCGTCGAGGACGCGCACGACGCCGGCGGCCAGCGCGCCGGGATCGCCGGGCGGGACCAGGACGCCGGTGACGCCGTCGTCGACGACCTCGCCCATCCCGCCGACCGCGGTCCCGACCACCGGGGTCCCGACGGCCATGGCCTCCGAGGACACGGTCCCCAGGGCCTCCTCGTGCGACGGGGCGACGAGGACGTCGAAGTGGCGCATGATCCCCGCGGCGTTGGACGTCCACGGCAGGTGCTCGACGTCGGCCGACCCGCGGACCTCCTGCAGGTACTCCGGCGCAGCGTGGTACGGGTCGTCGCCCATGACGACGATGCGGGCCCCGGGGACGGCGGCGCGGATCGCCGGCGCGGCGCGCACCAGGTCCAGGACGCCCTTGCGGGGGTCGATGCGGCCGACGTAGCCGACCACCGGCCCCGTGCCGGCCTCCCAGGGCACCGGCGCCACGGGCGGGTCCAGCTCGACGGGGAACAGCACCACGCGCGCGGCAAGCCCGTCGAGCCGGTCGGCGACCGCCTCGGAGTCGGCCAGCACGACGTCGGCCTGGTGCCAGTGGCGCGGCACGCGGGCGACGAGGTCGTGCACGTGCAGGACGGTGCGCGTCCCGCGCAGCGCCGGCAGCAGCCGGCCGCACACCGTCGAGTTCAGGTAGACGACGTCGAACTCGAGGGCGAGCTTCAGCGCACGCGGCCACGACGCGACCGCGCGGGCGCCCTCGCCGGCCCCGAGGCCGCCGACGTCAAGGCGCACGTGCGGATGGCCCGCGTGGGCCAGCGGTCCGCTCGAGTGCGGCGAGCTCATCGTGACGTCCCAGCCGCGGTCGCGCAGCCGCGACGCGAGCCGCAGGAGGCCGACCTCCGCACCGCCGGGGTGGTCGACGGCGTTGACGCCGAGCAGGCTCGTCACCGCGGCCGCCCCGTCACCGGGAGGACCGTCGAGGTCGCGAGGGACGTTCGACGCACCGTCGAGACCATACGATGCGCAACTGCGGTGCGTGTGCTCATCGACACGACCTTCGCCCTTCGGGGGCCCAGCGGCACCGGGGTCTACCTCGAGCGGCTCATCGGGGCGCTGCGCGCGCTCGGCGTCGACGTGGTCGAGGCGGCCGATCCCTCCCGGCGGGCGCTGACCCCGGGGCGCGGCCGGGTGCTGGACCTCGCGGCGGACGCCCGCTGGACCCAGGTCGACCTGCCGCGGCTGGCCTCGCTCGCCGAGGCGGACCTCATCCACCATCCGCAGCCCGCGCGCGCCGGGCGCGGCGCGCCCGCCCAGGTCGTCACGGTGCACGACCTCGCGCCGGAGCGCGTGCCGGAGTGCTTCGACGCGGGCCGGCGGCGCTTCAACCACGTCGCGCATCGCGCGGCGGCGCGGCGGGCGGAGGTCGTCATCGCGGTGTCGCAGACCACCGCGACCGACGTCATGGCCCGCTGGGGCGTGCCCGCCGGCCGCATCGTCGTCGCCCGGCACGGCCCCGGCCAGGAGCCCGCGCCCGGGTCGCTCGAGCGGCGCCCGCCGCGCCACCTGCTCTACGTCGGCGACGACGAGCCGCGCAAGAACCTCGGGCTGCTGCTGGCCGCGCACGGGCGCTACCGCGCCGCGGTGCGCGGCGCCCTCCCGCTCGTGCTCGCGGGCGGAGCGCGGCGGAGGGCGGAGGGCGTGGAGGTCGTCGAGCGCCCGGGAGCCGAGCGCCTGGCGGAGCTCTACGCGGGGGCGGCGGCGCTCGTGCACCCGAGCCGCTACGAGGGCTTCGGCCTGACGGCGCTCGAGGCGATGAGCGCGGGGGTGCCCGTCGTCGCCGCGCGCTCCCCGGGGCTCGTTGAGGTCTGCGGGGATGCGGCGATGCTCTTCGACGTCTCCAGCGCCGACGACCTCGCCTCCGCGATGGCCGAGGTGGCGGGCTCCGCGCCGCTGCGCCGCGACCTCGCCGAGCGCGGGCGGCGGCGGGCCGCCGAGTTCTCCTGGGCGCGTTCGGCGCGCGCGCACATCGGGGCCTACGAGCGGGCGGCGACGGCGCGGCCGAGGGTCCTGCCGCCACGCCGCCGCCCGCGGCCCGACGCCACGCGCCGCCAGGGAGAGCAGCCTCCCAGCTAGGGCTTCGCGGCGGAGCCCGCCGCGCTGGACGCCTGGACGAACAGGTTGATGCCGAGGGTGCTGCGCGGGTCGAGGTACAGCGCGGGGCCGAGGACCTGGATCGCGCGGGCGGGGTCGCCCGCCGTGTTCAGCTCGAAGTCGGCGAGGCGCAGCCAGGGCGTCGGGTTCTGGGGCTGCAGGCGGACGGCTGCCTCGAGCGCCGCGCGCGCCTCGCCGGTGCGGCCCGTCAGCCCGTCGACGACCGCGAGGTCGAAGAGCGGCTCGACGGACAGCGGGTCGGCCGAGCGCGCGTCGGCGATCGCGGCGCGCGCCGCGTCGTAGTGGCGGTCGGAGGCGAGCTGGAGCGCGTCGTCCCCGGCGCTGACCGCGCGCTCGGGTTGGGCCGTGGCCCAGGCGAAGCCCGCGGCCATGACGACCACGAGGCCGGCGAGGGCCAGCCGCGGCCGGTGCCCGGCCCCGGCCCGCAGGCGCTCGCGCAGGCGGCCGCGCGGCGGCTCGGCGGCGGCCAGCGGGTCGTGCTGCGGCCCGCGACCCGCCACCCAGCCCGCGCACAGCAGCCCCAGGACCGCGGTCCCGGGGACGAACCAGGTCCAGTCGACGAACGAGTGCACCCCGAAGACCACGGCGATCGAGGTCAGCGTGAGCAGGCCGACGCGCTCGGGGCCGAACGGGCGCTCGCGCCACCCGAGGCCCAGCCCGGTCGTGCGCTTCGCGGAGCGCAGCCACGCGAGCAGGAGCACCAGGTTCGCCGCCAGGCCGAGGATCCCGAGGTCGGCGAACGTCTGGAACAGGTAGCCGTGGGCGTGGCGGACGTCGAGGTCGTCGTTGCGGAAGCGCGGCCGCGCCGTGGCGTAGCCCCCGGCCCCGGCCCCGAGGACGGGACGTGCCTTGCCGATCTTCAGGGCCTCGTTGTAGTACCGGGAGCGCACGCTGCCGACGGCCGTCAGGCGCCCGGGGTCGTTCGCCGGGGTGCGGGCGTTGGGGTCGGTCAGCTCGGTCCAGCCCTTGGACACCGAGCCGCCGAGGCCGCGCTCGGAGAAGGCCAGCCCGAGCGCGAGCCCGACCGGCACGAGGGCGAGCACGACGACGATCCACGCGCCGGCGCGGCGGCGCGCCTGCGGCCGCGGCGCGCGGCTCGCCGTGATGAAGCCGATGACCAGCCCCGCCGCGGCGAGCACGAGCACCATCGCGACGAGCGCGACGCCGAGCTCGTGGCCCGTCGTGGTGCGCAGGTCGAGGGTCACCTTGTCCTTCGACAGCGCGTCCTGGGAGAAGGCCCAGGCCGCCACGAGGACGGCGGCGAGCGCGCTCGTGGCCAGGACGGCGACGCCGCGCAGGCGCAGGGGCACGACGACGAACCAGAACCCGCAGCCGACGACCGCCGCGAGCAGCGACCCGCGGGAGTAGGACAGCAGCATCGCGACGAGCAGGATGCCGCAGGCGGGGTAGGCCAGCGCGTTGACCGCGGAGTGACCCGAGCGCCGCCCGCCGAGCCACAGGCAGCCGGGGATGCCGAGCGCCGCCATCAGGCCGACCGCGTTCCAGTACCCGAACGGCTCGCGCAGCCGCGCGTAGGTCTCGTCCGGGGCCAGGGCGCCGGGGAAGACCTTGGTCGTCAGGGCGTAGATCGACACGACCACGCAGGCCAGCAGGGTCGCGCCGAGCACGCCGGACCACCGCTCGGGCGCCAGCCGGACGAGCGCGATGCCCGCGCCGAACGCGGCGAGATAGCTCAGCGTCCGGTTGGCCTCCAGCCATGCGTCGTCGGGCTGGACGGCCCAGAGGATCGACGTCGCCGTGAGCGCGGCCAGCACCGCGAACAGCCCGAGGGCCAGGCCGCCGTGCAGCGCGCGGCGGGCGCCCGCGAGGATCGCCAGCGCGCCGAGGACGCCGCCGGCGGCGTCCAGCGCGATCTCGACGCGCGTCGTCGGGCCCAGCTGCAGCCCGCCGCCCGCTCCGAGGGCGACCGCGGCGAGCAGCAGGCCGCGCGCGACCGTGACCACCGTGTCCGGGCGGATCCGCGCCAGAGCGGCGGCGGGCCGCCGCGACGCGAGGGCCGCCCAGTCCCGCGGGGGCCTAGGGTCGGCTGCTGCGTGCGACGACACGGGCCTTCAGGAAGGAGCCCCCGGCGGCCAGCGCGCCGAGGGCGAGCAGCACGAGGACGACGACGAGCGGGGTCGGGAGCGAGTTGAGCAGGCTGGAGCCGCCGAAGCCCAGCTCGCCCGGCTGGACGATGTGGCCACCGAGCCGCACCGGGGCGGCGGCCTGGATGCGGGCCTGCTCGATGGCGCGGCGCTGCGACGGCGTGGCCTTCTTCAGCGCCTGGTCGGCGCTGTGGCCGGCGCTCCCGCCGCCCGTGGCGCCCGCCGACGTGCCGCCGGTCGAGCCGCCGCCGCCGGTGGTGCCGCCGCCGGCGCCGGTCGTCCCGCCGCCCGATCCCGACGAGCTGCTGCCACCGGCCGAGCCGAGCTGCGCGCGGCGGATGACGTCACGACAGTCCGTGTACTCGTCGACGTCGGTGGGGATGTTCTTCAACGCGGCCGCGTAGTCGGACTGGGAGTAGCTCTTGGTCAGGCGGCCGTTCGTCGTGCAGTCGGTGATGACGGCGGACGGGCTGGCGAGCGCGGCAGCCGGGGCGGCCAGCGCGAACGCGGCGGCGAGGGCAGGCAGCAGGCGGCGCAGAGTGGGCAACGCTAACACGTCCTTCCGGGGGTGAAGCTGGTGGCCGAGGCCAGGGCGGCGGCCATGCCGGCCGCCCAGGCGTCGAAGGTGTGGGCCGCGACGTCCTGCTTCCCGGCGGCGCCGAGGCGCTCGCCGAGGGCGGGATGCGCGTGCAGGCGGCCGAGGGCGCCCGCGAGTGCCGCCGGGTCCCCGGCGCGCACCACGAGGCCGTTGCGCCCGTCGCGGACCAGGCCGCCGGCGGCGGCGCCGACGGCGTCGGTGGCGATGACGGGGATGCGCTGGTTCATGGCCTCGTTGGCGACGAGTCCCCACGGCTCGCGGAACGACGGGGTGGGGACCGACGGCATCACGAGAACGCTCGTCCTTGCGAGGAAGTTGCGGACCGTGGCGGGCGCTTGCGGGCCGACGGCGTCGACGCCCGCGCCCGGCGCCCCCGGCAGCTCGGCGGGCGTGGGGCCGACCAGGCGCAGGGTCGCGCCGTCCTTCGCCAGGCCGGCCGTGCGCCACGCCTCCAGGAGGACATCCACCCCCTTGCCGGGCGCCACCCGCCCGACGTAGAGCGCGGTGAAGCCGTCGGACCCACGGTCGACGGGCGCGCTCCAGAACGCGTTGTCCACCGCCTGGGGCGCGACGTGGACGTTGCGCGCCCCCTGCGCCCGCGCGTAGGCCGAGACGTGCTCGCCGTAGGTCGCCACGGCGCCCGCGCCGCGGTGGATGCGACGCAGCAGCGGGCGGGCGGCGCGGTGGGCCGGCGTGTCGAGGTCGGCCCACAGCGCGCTCCACAGCACGAACGGGACGCGTCCGGCGCGCGCGCCGGCGTAGGCCGCGGGGAGCGCGACGCGCCCCGCCGTCCCGCAGACCACGGCGCGGTAGCGGCGCGAGGCGGCCAGCCGCGCGACGGCGCGCTGGGGCACGTGGCGGTGCGGGACGCCGGGGTCGTCGAGCCCCGCGGTCGCATGGTGCGAGCGGCCGCCGAACAGCGCGAGCTCGATGCCCTCGCGCGCATGCAGCGCGGCGAACGCGCCCGCCCGGTCAGGGGGCACGAGGTTCGTGACGAACAGGACCGGCTTCACCGTGCCGCGCGGGCCTCCTCGTACGCGGCGGCGGTCGTCGTCCCGCAGCGCTCCCAGGTGAACGAGCGGCGGACCGTCTCCCGCGCCCGGGCGCCCCGGATCGCCATCGAGCGCGGGTCGGCGAGCTCGGCGGCGATCGCGTCGGCCAGCGCCTCGGGGTCGCCGGGCGGGACGAGCTGGATGCCGTCACCGGCCTCGGCGATCTCCTGCGGCCCGGGCTCCCCATAGCACCCGATGACGGGCAGGCCGGCGGCCATCGCCTCGACGTAGGCGACGCCGAAGGCCTCGTCGATGCTCGGCATGGCGAACAGGTGCGCGGCCCGCGAGCGGGCCAGGGCCTCCGCGTGCGGGAGCTGGCCGGTGAGCTCCACGCGGTCGGCGATCCCCAGGTCGGCGGCGAGCCGCGCGAGGGTCTCGCGCTCCGGGCCGTCGCCGATCACCAGGTACCGGAGGTCGGGCAGGCGGTCGCGCAGCAGCCACAGCGCGCGCAGGACGTCGGCGTGGCGCTTGCGGTGCACGAGGTGCCCGACCGTCGTGATCGTGCGCACCGGCGCCTTGGCCGGCACGTGCTCGGGCAGGTCGGTGCCGAGGCGGACCACGCGCGTGCGCAGCGCGCCGAGCTCCCGGGCGTCGCGCTCGATGCCGCGCGAGTTGGCCAGCACGAGGGTCGCCGCCCCGAAGGTCCGGCGGACGGCGCGGGCGCCGGCGGCATGGTGCATCGCGGTGTGGAAGACGTCGCCGCCGTGGACGGAGACGACCAGGGGGACGCCCACCCGTGCGCGGCGGACGGCCTCGCCGGCGGGGACGGCGTTGTGCGCGTGGACGACGTCGAAGGCGAAGCGGCGCCGCAGCCGCCGCAGGTGCAGCGCCAGGGCCGGCGCCGCCCACGCTCCCCAGCTCCCGTAGGTCTGCGGCCGCGGCGGGGCGACGAAGCGCAGGTAGTCCACCGGCAGGCCGTCCAGCTCGGCGTGGGAGGGCTGGGCCAGCAGCTCGCGCGCCGCGGGAAGGAGCTCGCTGGGCGCGGTCGACAAGGGCGGGATCGGGCGGTGCAGGACGACGACGTGGACCTCGACCCCGGCGTCGCGGGCCGCGAGCGCCTGGCGGTGCGCCCACACGCCGAGCACGGGGTCGTGGGCGCGCGGGTAGAACTCCGCGACGACGCAGGCCCTCACCGGACCTCCTCGCGCCGGACGTACGGCCGGTCCGCGAGGAAGGCCCGCGCCTCGGCGACGGCCGCCTCGCGGGCGTACGCGTCGCCCGCGGGCCGCTGCGTGTGCCCGACCGGCGTGGCATCGACGATCCCGAGCCGCCAGCCGTGCTCGCGCGCCAGCGCGCCCCAGTGCGCGTCGAGCCCCCAGCCCATGCGCAGGGCGGGAAAGGGGAGCAGCACCTCGAACGTCGCGGCGGCGAACGCCGTCACCGGCCCGATCTCCACGAGCGTCGAGGGCCGGCCGACCCCCGGCCGGCGCCGGGTGTGCCGCCAGGCGGCGTGGGAGTGCAGGCGGTGCGCGGGCTGGGCGAGCTGCAGCCCGTCGCGCTCGGCGGCGAGCAGGAAGGCGTCGAGGAAGCCGCGGGGCAGGTCGACGTCGTCGTCGACCACGAGCAGCCAGTCGTGGCCCGCCGCCGGGTGCTCGGCCAGCAGGGCGTTGAGGTTCTCGAACTTGCCGCGCCCGTCCACCGCCGTGGTGTGGATCTCGACGTCGTGGCGGCTGCGGGCCAGCTCCGCGCGGGCCTGCGGCATGCGGCTGCCCGGGCGCTCCACGCCGAGCACGAGCACGCGCCGCCGCGGCACCGCGGGCTCCGCGGCGGCGCGGCGCAGGCGGTGGCGGGTGCGCGCGGTGCGCAGGTCCAGCGCGGCGTCGGCGGCCCGCCGGATGCGGCCGCGCAGGCCGCCGACCGTCCCGCTGTGGCCGGAGAGGAAGTCGTCGACGCCCGCTGCCGCCGGCGGCGCCTGCGGGCGCAGCGCCTCCTGCGTGCGGCCCGCGGCATGCGCGGCGAGCACGATCCCGTTGGCGCAGGCGAAGCGCGGCCCGTGCAGCAGGCAGCCCGCCAGCACGCGCAGCTCGGCGCGCAGGGACGGCGCGCGGCCCCGGAAGACGTCGTAGCGGCGGCTGGCCAGCCCGCGCGACCGCGCGGCGCGGCAGAGGCTCCGCAGCCGGGCGTCGTCGCCCGCGCGGCGGTGGTCGAGGGCCGCCGCGGCGACGTAGCGCACCCGCCCGCCGGCGGCACGGAGCCGGTCCTGCCACTCCTGCTCGTCGCCGTACAGCGGCCGCGCCTCGTCGAAGCGCCCGGCGCGCTCGACGGCGCTGCGGCGGATCGCCAGGTTCGCGCCCCACGCCACGTCGACGTCACGGTCCTCCGGCCCGAGGTCCAGGGCGGTGATCGGCGGCCCCTCGCGGCCGCACATCCTGAAGCGGTGGTCCTCGAAGCGGGCGTGGATCGGCCCCGTGAGCACGCCGACGTCGTCCGGCAGGGCGCCCGCGGCGCCCCGCAGCGCGTCGAGCCAGCCGGGGCGCACGGCGACGTCGTCGTCCACGAACACCACGAGCTCGGCGGTCGTGGCGTCGAGGCCCGTGTTGCGGGCGGCGTTGAGGCCGCGCGACGCCGGGTGGGCGACGTACCGCGCGCCGTGGCGCGCGGCGGCGGCCGCCGTGTCCGCGTCCGGCCCGTCGTCGACCACGAGCAGCTCGGCGCCGGCCGCCGCGGCCTGCGCGGCGACGGACGCCAGGGCCACGTCGAGGTACGCCGCGCGGTGGCGGGTGGGCACGACGACGGCGGTGGTCGGGGCGCGGGGGGCCATGGGCCGGGGCCAGAGGCTAGCCTCGACGCCCCCGTGATCCTCTTCCTGCACAGCCGCTACCGCACGACCGGCGGTGAGGAGCGCGCGGTCGAGGACCTCGCCTGGCTCGCGCGCGAGCACCTCGGCGAGGAGGTCGAGGTGCTCGAGCGGGACTCGGCGCTGCTGGGCCGGGCGCGCGCCGCCGCCGGGCTGCTGCGGGGCGGGCTGGCGCCCGACGACGTGGGCGCGGCCGTGCGGCGCACCGGGGCACGGGTGGTGCACGCCCACAACCTCACGCCCACCCTGGGCTGGCGCGCGCTCGCGGCGGCCCGGGCCGCCGGCGCGCGGGTCGTGCTGCACCTCCACAACTACCGCCTGGTCTGCGCGGTCGGCACCTGCGTGGACTCGCGCGGGGAGGACTGCACCCGCTGCCAGGGCCGCGACACGCTGCCGGGCCTGCGGCTGAACTGCCGCGGGACGGGCCCGGAGGCCGCCGCCTACGCGCTCGCCCTGGCCGCCTGGCAGCAGCGCCTGGCGGGTGCCGCCGACGTCATCGTCGTCCCGAGCACCGCCGCGCACGCGCGGCTGCGCGAGCTTCGCGCGCCGCTGCCCGCGCCGGTCTACGTCGTCGGGTCGGTCGTGCGGGACGTCGCGGCAGCCGCGCGTCCGCCGCGACCCGACGGCTTCGCCCTCGTCGCCTCCCGGCTGGCGCGGGAGAAGGGCGTGGAGGTCGCAGTGGACGCGAGCCTGCGCGCCGGCATCCCGCTCGTGGTCTGCGGCGACGGCCCGCGGGCGCCGGCGCTGCGCGGCCATGCGCTGGCCGCCGGTGCGCGCCTGGCCGCGGCGGGCACCGACCCGGACGCGCTCGGCGCGGGCGACGTCCTGCTCGCCGGGCGCGTGGACGGCGCCGCGCTGGCGGCCCTGCGCGCCCGCGCCGGGGTCGCCGTCGTGCCGACCCGCGCGGCGGAGACCTTCGGCCTGGCGGCGGTCGAGGCGATGGCAGCGGGCCTGCCCGTCGCGGCGAGCGCCATGGGGGCCCTGGCCGAGCTGGGGCCCGGCGACGGCGTCGCGCTCGTCGCGCCCGGGGACGCCGGCGCCCTGGCCGGCGCGATGGCCGCGCAGCGCGCCGATCCGGCCGCCGGCGCCCTTGCGCTGGCCGCCGCGCAGCGCCTGGCGTCGCCGGGGGCCGTCGCGCCGAGGCTGGCCGCCGCGTATGCCGCCGCCACCGGCGCCTGATGAGACTTGGCTTCCCCGTCCCCGGAAGGTGGCATCCTTGCGCGCCCAATGGATCCGCGGCAGGAAGCCAGCGTCCGGATCGGGGGTCGCTACGACGTCCGCGTCCTCGAGCCGTCCCCACCAGCCCCCAAGCGCCCGCCGTTCGTCGACGACCCGGTCGCCCGCGGCGAGGCCTCGACCGGGCTGCCCGTCCTGTCGCCCGTGAGGACCGGCGACGTGCTCTGGGACGACCTCGCCCGCGAGGACCCGGACCTGGCGTCCTGGTGCGCGGAGCGCTGGCTCGGCGCCTACTGGCGGCTGCGCAAGCCGCCGCCCACCTTCGCCGCGACCCGGGACGCGCTGCACCGCCTGGCCGAGCACGTGATCTCCCCGACGCGCCAGCGGGCCAACGGCGAGATCACCCTGCGCTGGACGCGCGGCGGGTTCGGGACGCCGTTCTTCGGCGACGACGTGCAGCTCCGCGTCGACGGCGACATCTTCATCGTGCAGCAGTCGGGGGAGGAGACGCTCGGGCGCCTCACGAGCCTCAAGGACGCCGCGGAGTACGTGGGCTACGACCTCACGCGGTTCGACGTGGCGATGGCCGACGAGCCGCTCGGCGTCGATCCCGAGGCCGCCCGCTGGCTCGGGGATCTCTACGGCTTCGCCTTCTCCGTCCTCGAGCAGCTCCGCGCCGAGGCCGCGCCGGAGCTGCAGGGCAGCTTCGTGAACCTGTGGCCCGAGCACTTCGACGTGGCGGTCGAGCTCGGGGCCGAGGCGAGCGGCGTCCGGGCCGCCTACGGCCTCTCGCCCGGCGACGCCACCCATCCCGCGCCCTACGTCTACGTGGCGCCCTGGAACGCCCGGCCCGAGGGCGAGTTGTGGCAGGCCGAGGGCTTCCCGGGCGCGGAGCTCGGCCTGGAGGACCTGCTGGAGGCACCCGACCAGCGCGCGGCGGCGCTGGCGTTCCTGCGCGAGCGCCTGGATGCGCTCACCGCGGGCGCCGTGTCGTAGCATCGCGCCGCATGCGAGCACTCGTCACCGGGGGCGCCGGCTTCATCGGCTCCAACATCGTCGACGCCCTCCTGGACCGCGGTGACGAGGTCGCCGTGCTCGACGACCTGTCCTCCGGGCGCGAGTCCAACCTCGCCGGCGCGATCGAGCGCGGCGCCGTGCTGCACCGCGCCGACATCCGCGACGCGGCCGCGGTCCGCGCGGTGTTCGAGGACGCCCGGCCCGAGACCGTCTTCCACCTGGCCGCGCAGATCGACGTGCGCAAGTCGCTCGAGGACCCCGCCTACGACGCGACCACGAACGTCGTCGGGACGATCAACGTGCTCGAGGCCGCGCGGCTGTCGGGCGCCGAGCGCTTCGTGAACACCTCCACCGGCGGGGCGATCTACGGCGAGGTCGATGTCATCCCGACGCCGGAGACGACCCCGCCGCAGCCGATGGCCGCCTACGGCCAGAGCAAGGAGTGCGCCGAGCGCTACTGCCGCTGGGAGCATCGCCTCCACGGCCTGTCGACGGTCACCCTGCGCTACGGCAACGTCTACGGCCCGCGGCAGGACCCCGCCGGGGACGCCGGGGTGATCGCCATCTTCTGCGGCAAGGCGCTGAGCGGCGGGCGGCCGGTCATCTTCGGCGACGGCCGGCAGACGCGCGACTACGTCTTCGTCGGCGACATCGCCCGCGCGAACCTGCTCGCGGCCGACGACCGCGAGGCCTCCGGCGAGTACAACATCGGCACGCAGATCGAGGTCAGCGTGCTCGACGTCGTGGAGGCGCTGCGCCAGGCCGCGGGCCTGAGCCCGGAGGAGTTCGAGCCGATCTTCGAGCCGGCGCGCCTGGGCGAGCTGCAGCGCAGCGCGCTGGACGCGAGCCGCGCGCACGCGGAGCTCGGCTTCGAGGCGCAGACCGACCTGCGCGAGGGCATCGCGAAGACCTTCGCCTGGGCGAAAGGCGCCGCGACGCAGGCGTAGAGCGCACGCCAGGACGAAGACGGCTCTGCCGGATTCGTCCCAAGCACATGAGGCGCCAGCCGAATGTGCCGCGCTAGCCGAATGTGCCGCGGAGCCAGGCCACCGTGGCGGCCACGCCCTCCTCGACGCCGATCTGCGCCTCCCAGCCCAGCAGCCGCTGCGCCTTCTCCACGCTGGGCCAGCGCCGCACGACGTCCACGGGGTAGGTCGGCAGGTGCTCGAGGGCGAAGGCGTCCGGGTCGCGCCCGCAGGCCACCCAGATGACCCGGGCGATCTCGGCGACGGTCATCTCCTCCGAGGCGGACACGTTGAAGTCCTCGTGCAGCGCAGCCTCGGAGCCGAGCGCGGTGACGATCCCGTCCGCGATGTCGTCGATGTGCGTCAGCGTCCGCGTCTGGGTGCCGTCGCCGAAGATCGGGAGCGGCGCGCCCTCTCCGAGCAGCAGGCACTTCTTGATGACGTCGGGGACCATGTGGGCGATCCCGGGCTCGTCCTCGGGCATCTCGCCCGGGCCGTAGGCGTTGAACGGGCGGCAGATCGTGTACGGGAAGCCGTGCTCCTCGTGCGCGGCGCGGACGTAGACCTCGCCGGTGAGCTTGGAGAAGCCGTAGGCCGACTTCGGCACGGGGCACGTCCAGATGTGCTCCTCCGTGGTCGGGTACTCCGTCGCGCGCTCGAAGACCATGGAGCTCGAGACGTAGACGAAGCGCTCGACCTCCTCCTCGAGGGCCGCCCGCACGACGGCGTTGTAGAGCGCGTTGTTGACCTCGGTCAGCGTGTGGGGGAGCTTGTGGAAGTTCCCGATGCCACCGACGATCGCGGCGAGGTGGATGACGCGGTCGCAGCCCTTGGTGGCGGCGCGGGCCTGGTCGAGCTCGCGCAGGTCTCCCGTGTGGACCTCGCAGCCCTCGCGCATCCAGCCGGGCGCCTCGCGCTGGTCGGAGACGCGGACCTCGAAGCGGGGGTCGCGGAGCAGGCGGCGGACGACGGCGGCGCCGATGGTGCCGGCACCGCCGGTGACGAGGACGCGGGACATGGCGCGGGAACCTAGCGGCCGCCGTGCGCTCAGCGCGGCGCGGGAGCCATCGCCGACAGCTCGCGGGCGTAGGCGAAGACCTGCCCGGCGCCCCAGCAGTTCCAGGGGTCGACGACCAGGGCGTCGTCGGCGGCGCCCTCCGCGATCGCCTGCAGCGTCGCGTGCGTGCGGAAGTCGGCGTGGTTGGTGGCCACGACGACCGCGTCGGCGCCGGCGACGGCCTCGTCGAGCTCCAGCGTCGGCGTC
>JAXDGY010000110.1:0-6060 GCA_034664785.1 Solirubrobacteraceae bacterium | reverse complement strand
GACCTGCCGGGCGGCGACCACGCCACCCTGATGGCGTCGATCGCCGACCTGCTGGCCCGCTACCCCGACGAGACGCGCGTCCACCCGGGCCACATGGGGCTCACGACGCTCGGGACCGAGCGCGCGCACAACCCGTTCCTCACCGCCCTGCCCCGGTGAGCGAGCGGCTGCAGGTCCCGCGGGGCACGTACGACGTGCTGCCCGAGCAGGCGCCCGCGCGCCACGCGCTCGAGCACGCCGCGCGCCGGACGCTGGAGCCCGCGGGCTTCGGGCGGATCGAGACGCCGATGTTCGAGCACACCGAGCTGTTCGCCCGCGGCGTCGGGGCCTCGACGGACATCGTCCAGAAGGAGATGTACACCTTCGAGGACGCCGGCGGCCGGTCGCTGACCCTCCGCCCGGAGGGCACCGCGCCGATCGTGCGCGCCTTCCTCGAGCACGGGATGCACAAGCAGCCCCTGCCCGTGAAGCTCTGGTACTGGGGCCCGTTCTTCCGCTACGAGCGCGCCCAGGCCGGTCGCTACCGCCAGTTCGCCCAGGTCGGGGCGGAGTCGATCGGCTCGGAGGATCCGGCCGTCGACGCGGAGTCGATCGCCCTGCTGCACCAGCTGCTGACCGACTTCGGCGTGCGCGACCTCCACCTGCGCCTCGGCTCGCTGGGGACGCCGGCCACGCGCGCGACCTACCGCGAGGAGCTCATCGCGCACCTGCGGGCCAACGAGGACCGCCTCAGCGAGGACGTCCGCAGCCGCATCGACCTCAACCCGCTGCGCGCGTTCGACGCCGACCACCCGGGCACCCGTGAGGTGATGGCGACGGCGCCGCAGCTCATGGACCAGCTCGACCCGGAGGACGCCGCGCACTTCGCCGAGGTCCGCGCCCGCCTGGACGCCGCCGGGATCGCCTACGACCTCGATCCGACCCTCGTGCGCGGGCTGGACTACTACACGCGCACGGTCTTCGAGTTCACCTCGGGCGCGCTCGGCGCGCAGTCGGCCGTGGGCGGTGGCGGGCGCTACGACGGCCTGGCCGAGCAGCTCGGCGGCCGCCCGACGCCCGGCTTCGGCTGGGCGGCCGGGATCGAGCGGATCCTGCTCAGCGCCGAGGAGCACCCCAAGCCCGTCGCGGTCTGCGACCTGTTCGTGGCCGGGACGTCCGTCGAGGCGTTCGCCCTGGCCGCCGAGGCGCGCCGGGCCGGCCTGGGCGTGCAGCTCGAGCTGGCCGGGCGCTCGATGAAGGGCATGCTCAAGCAGGCCGCCCGGCTGGACGCCGGGTACGTTGCCGTGGTGTCCGACGAGGGCATCGAGCTCAAGGACATGGAGACGGGCGAGCAGGAGCCCGTGGAGAGCGCGGCCGCCGCGGTCGCGCGCGTGCTGAGAGGACGACACCCCGCGTGAAGCAGTCACCCAAGCCCAACGGCTACCGCGACGCCTGGTGCGGCGAGCTGACCGAGGACCGCGCCGGCACCCCGGCGCGCGTGAGCGGCTGGGTGCACCGGCGCCGCGACCACGGGGGCCTGATCTTCATCGACCTGCGCGACCGCTCGGGCCTCGTGCAGCTCGTCTTCCACCCGGACACGAGCGGGGCGGCGTTCGCGGCGGCCGAGCGGCTGCGCCCCGAGCACGTGGTCAGCGCGGCCGGCGAGGTCGTCCGGCGCGAGGCCGGCAACGTCAACCCGAACCTGCCGACGGGCGCCGTCGAGCTGGCCGTCAGCGACATGGAGCTGCTGGCCGAGAGCGACACGCCGCCGTTCCCGATCGACGAGGACGACCTCGAGGTCGACGAGACGCTGCGCCTGAAGTACCGGGCGCTGGACCTGCGCCGCGCGCCGATGCAGCGCGTCATGGAGCTGCGCCACCGGGTCATCAAGGTCATGCGCGACGTGCTCGACGAGCGCGACTTCCTCGAGGTCGAGACCCCGATCCTCACGCGCTCCACCCCCGAGGGCGCGCGCGACTTCCTGGTCCCCAGCCGCCTGCAGCCCGGCTCCTGGTACGCGCTGCCGCAGTCGCCGCAGCTCTTCAAGCAGCTGCTGATGATCGGGGGCTACGAGCGCTACTTCCAGATCGCGCGCTGCTTCCGCGACGAGGACCTGCGCGGCTTCCGCCAGCCCGAGTTCACCCAGCTCGACCTGGAGATGTCCTTCGTGGAGGAGGAGGACGTCATCGAGGTCATGGAGACGGTCATGGCGGCCGTCTTCGCGGACGCGGACTTCGCGGTGCCGCCGACCCCGTGGCCGCGGATGAGCTACGACGAGGCGATGCTGCGCTTCGGCGCCGACAAGCCCGACACGCGCTTCGGCCTGGAGCTGCACGACGTCGGCGAGCTGTTGCGCGGCAGCGACTTCAAGGTCTTCGAGACGGTGCTGCGCAACGGCGGCACGATCCGCGCTCTGAACGCCGGGCCGCGGTCCATGTCGCGCTCGGAGCTGGAGGGGCTCAACGAGGTCGTCCAGCGCTACGGCGCCAAGGCGGTCGCGCCGATCGTCGCCGGGGACGGAGGCTGGACGGGCAACCTGGCCAAGTTCTTCTCCGCGGAGCAGATCGCCGCCGTCAACGCCGAGCTGGAGGCCTCCGACGGGGACCTGCTGCTGTTCGTGGCCGACCGCCGCCACGTGGCGCCGGTCGCCCTGGGCGCCCTGCGCCTGGAGCTCGGCGAGCGCTTCGGCCTGATCGCCGACGACGTCCACCACCCGCTGTGGATCGTGGACTGGCCGATGTTCGAGCGCGACCCGGAGGCCGGGCGCTGGACGGCGATCCACCACCCGTTCACCGCCCCGAGCGGCTCGTTCGACGATCCGGGCGCCCAGCGCTCGCGCGCCTACGACCTCGTCCTGGACGGCGTCGAGGTCGGCGGCGGCTCGATCCGGATCCACACGCCGGAGGTCCAGCAGCAGGTCTTCGAGGTGCTCGGGATGCAGGAGGAGGAGGCGCGGGAGCGCTTCGGCTTCCTGCTCGACGCGCTGCGCTACGGCGCGCCGCCGCACGGCGGCATCGCCATGGGCATCGACCGCATCGTGGCGATCCTCGCCGGGCGGGACTCGATCCGCGACGTCATCGCCTTCCCCAAGACGGCGAGCGGCGGCGACCCGCTGACGGGTGCGCCCGCGCCCGTGGACGAGCGCCAGCTGCGCGAGCTCGGCGTGGCCTCGCTGGTCCCGCGGGACCAGCGGGGTTAGCGCGCCTGGCTGATCGCCTGGGTGATCGACGCGGCGTCGACGTAGCCCGTGAGGACCTGCGCCTTCTTGTCCGGGCCGATGATGAGGACGGTGGGCGCCTGCGCGACGGCGACGCCCTGGGTGATCGCGGCGTAGTCGCCGACGTCGGAGATCGGGGCGATGCGCGTGGTGACCTTCGCGCGGCCCTTGGTGGCCTGGTGGACGGCGGCGCGGACGGCCTTGTCGTCGGCGGCGCGGGCGTCGAGGAAGAGGACGACGGCCACGCGGCCCTTGGCCAGCGCGGCGAGCAGCGGGGCGGAGCGGTCGGTCGTGCCGGCGGCGGGCGCCTTCGCGCGGGCCTTGGCCTTGACCGCGGGTGCGGCGGCGGGCTTGGCCGCCTGTGCGGGCGTCGCGGGCTTCGCGGGCTTCGCCTTGGGAGCAGCGACCTTGGTCGCTGCCGGCTTCGTAGCGGCCGGGGTGGCCGGCTGGGCCTTCGTCGCGGCAGGCTTGCCGGCGGCGGTCGTGGAGGGACGGGGCGAGAGCGTCGACCCGGTCGAGGCCGCGTTGGCGGCCTGCTCGCTCGCCTTGGCGGCGGCGTCGCTGGTGGCGACCGCGCCCTTCGCCTTGTCGACGGCGGTGCCGAGGCCCTTGGTGCCCGGGGCGGTGGCGGCCGACGGCGTGGGCAGCGGCGTGCTGTCGGTCGCCTCGGCCTTGGGCCTCAGCGCCACGAACCAGAGCGCGCACGCGGCGAGCACGGCGAGGAGGGCGATGCGGTAGGGGAGAGCGAGCTGATCCACGTCGCTCCCGTAGTCGGCAGGTGGGGCCAGGAACCTGAGGGCATCGACCTACACTGATCGGGTCGTGCCCGACGAGCGCTTCGCCGACCACCTGCAGCACCCGCGCGGCCGGGGCCACGTCCCGGCCGGCGCGCACCAGGGCGCCGCGGGCGGGGCCGCCTGCGGCGACCTCGTGCGCATCGACGTCGTCGTGCGCGGCGAGCTCGTCGAGGACGCGGGCTTCGAGGCGTCGGGCTGCGGCGCGGCGATCGCCGCCGCCAGCGCGGTCGTCGAGCTCGTCCGCGGCGCGCCGGTGCTCGATGCCGCCCGGGTCGGCGCCCACGCGGTGGCCGCCGAGCTCGGCGGGCTGAGCCCCGGCAAGCTGCACGCCGCCGAGCTCGCCGCCGACGCGCTGCACCGTGCGCTCGGGGCCGCCGCGCGGGAGGGCGCCTCCGTCGCGCCGGTCGCGGGCCGCCCGCTCGTGGCCATGAGTGGCGGGGTGGACAGCGCCGTGGCGGCCCTGCGCGCCGGCCCTGGGGCCGTCGCCGTGACCCTGGAGCTGTGGCGTGACCCGGAGAACGACGCCGAGCGCTCGTGCTGCTCGGCCGACGCGGTCCGGGGCGCCCGCGCGCTGGCCCACCGCATGGGCCTGCCGCACTTCACGCTCGACCTGCGGCCCGAGTTCCGCGCGGGGGTCGTCGAGCCGTGGCTGGCCGACCACGCCGCCGGTCTCACGCCGAACCCGTGCGTGCGCTGCAACGGGCACGTGCGCCTGGACGCGATGCTCGACTTCGCCGAGCGCCTCGGCTGCGAGACCCTCGTGACCGGGCACTACGCGCGCACGACGCCCGACGGCCTCGTGCGCGCCGCGGCCGACCCGGCCAAGGACCAGAGCTACATGCTCGCCCGGCTGGCCCCGGCGACGATCGCGCGCCTGCGCTTCCCGCTGGGCGAGCTGCGCAAGCCCGAGGTCCGCGCGCTGGCCGCCGAGGCCGGCCTGCCCGTCGCCGCCAAGCCGGACTCGCAGGATCTGTGCTTCCTGGCCGGCACCGGGCGGGAGCGCTTCCTGGCCCGCCACGGCGGGCTGCGCGAGCGGCCGGGCGACATCGTCGACACGGCGGGCCGCGTGCTGGGGCGCCATCGCGGTCACCACGGCTTCACCGTGGGTCAGCGGCGCGGGCTGCGGCTCACGGCGCCCGAGCCGCTCTACGTCCTGCAGACCGACGCCCGCGCCAACACGGTGACCGTCGGGCCCCGCGCCGCGCTCGGGGCGACGACCGTCGCGCTTCGTGGCCTGCGGCTCCACCGCGGCGAGGAGGCGGTGGAGGCCGTGCGCCTGCGCTACCGCTCGCCCGCCGTGGCCTGCCGGCTGCGCGACGGCGCCCTCGAGCTCGACGAGCCCTTCGCGGGCGTCGCGCCCGGGCAGCAGGCCGCGCTGCTGCAGGGCGACGTCGTCGTCGGGTACGCCACAATCACCTCGTGACGTCCGACGAGATCCGCGAGACCTTCCTGTCCTTCTTCGAGGCGCGGGGCCACAAGCGCCTGCCCTCGGCGTCGCTGGTCCCCGCCCAGTTCGATCCGTCGGTCCTGCTGACCACGGCGGGCATGCACCCGCTCAAGCCGTACTTCACCGGGCAGGAGCGCCCGCCGGCCGACCGCCTGACGAGCTGCCAGAAGTGCTTCCGGACGCCGGACATCGACCAGGTGGGCGAGACGACCCGGCACCTGACGTTCTTCGAGATGCTCGGCAACTTCTCGATGGGCGACTACTTCAAGCAGGAGGCCGTCGAGTGGGCGTGGCAGTTCTCGCTCGAGGGCTTCGGCTTCGATCCGGAGTCCATCTGGGTCACGGTGTTCGAGGGCGACGAGGAGCTCGGCATCGGCCCCGACGAAGAGGCGATCGCGGCGTGGCTGTCGGTCGGCGTGCCGCGCGAGCGGATCGTGCTCTGTCCGCGCTCGGAGAACTTCTGGCAGGGGGGCCCGACCGGGCCGTGCGGGCCGTGCAGCGAGCTCTACCTCGACCGCGGCCTGGATTGGGGTAAGGCCGACGACCTGCCCGGCGGCGAGAACGAGCGCTTCCTCGAGTACTGGAACCTCGTCTTCACGCAGTACGACATGGGCACCGAT